>JAUUWG010000223.1 GCA_030589165.1 Desulfobacterales bacterium | reverse complement strand
GGCATTCCACTGATATCTTCGGCTATGGTAACCGCATCAGGGCGAACATCATGGATAACTTTATTTGCAAGAGCCAGATAGATAAGGGCATCTTCTTCGACGTTGTCGTCAAAGTAGTCGTCGTAGGAAGTAAATGCTTTTTCCAATCCGTGATCCATGTAAAGCATACTGGTCACCCCGTCAAATCGAAAACCGTCCAATTTATATTCATCCAGCCAGAAACGGCAGTTGGAAAGAAGAAAATGAAGTACCTGATGCTTTGCGTAGTCAAAACACCTGGAATCCCAGGCTTCGTGAATACCGCGAGGCCCTTCATGAAAGTATTGATACAGTGTGCCGTCGAATCTGCTCAATCCCTCCACCTCATTGGAAACCCCGTGTGAATGAACCAGGTCCATAATCACCCTCAGACCGAAAGCATGAGCGGTGTCGATAAGCTCTTTGAGCTCCTCCGGTGTTCCGAACCTGGACGAAGCAGCAAAAAAGCTCGAAACCTGGTAGCCGAAAGAACCGTAGTAAGGATGCTCCTGAATCGCCATTAATTGCAGTGTATTGTAACCGGTCGCAACAATACGCGGAAGTATCCGTGTGGTAAATTCTCTATAAGAACCGATTTTCTCCTCTTCCTGGGCCATACCCACATGGGCTTCGTAAACAAATATCGGGTCCGATAAAGACTGAAAATCCATACATTTCCAGTGATACGGGTCTGGTGGGGACCAGACCTGGGCATTAAAAATCAGCGTATCAGGGTCCTGAACAACGCGACGGGAATAGGCAGGAATGCGATCTCCCTTGCCGTCAGGCCAGTGGACAGCAAGTCGATAATGATCGCCGTGTTTCAATTTGTCTTTGGACAAACGAATTTCCCAATGACCCTCTTGGGTGATCCGGTGCAGGGCAAAGTCTTTTTTCTCTCGCCAGTTCGTCATATCGCCGATCAAGTAGATCCGGGTGGCATTGGGCGCCCACTCACGAAAGACCCATTCATTGTTCCGGAAGTGCATTCCGAAATATTCATGGCCGGCGGCGAATTCCGCCAGGCTCTTTTTGCCCTGGGTCAGGCGCGATGCTGTTTCCATTGTTTTCAGCAGTCGCCGGCGAATGGTTTTCTCATACGGCGTCAGGTAGGAGTCTCGGGATAAAAAACGCTTGAGTATGGTATTGATATGATTGTCTTGACCCGAACTTTTTGGATCACCTGAGGTTTCAAACATCATGAATCTTTTCTTGGTTTCTTTAGTTTATGATTCGCTTGAACGATCCGACGGTTTGTTCACAATCAGTGGCCGCCGCAGCATCTTTTCATAAAGCTCAATATACTGTCGAGCAGTTGCGGCATGGGTAAATTTGGCGGCACTTTCGGTCATGACCCGTTTGATTTGCTTTGCCTTTATACTATCGGGCAGATTATAAAACTTCATGGCCTTGTTGACAGCCCAGAAAAGCCCGTTGGCATCAAAAGTCTTAAACAGGAAGCCATTGCCGGAATTGTTTTCAACATCCAGATCATTAATCGTATCATGGATTCCGCCGGTATCATGGGCCACCGGAAGACTTCCGTAAATCGGGGCTATCATTTGCGGAAGGCCGCATGGTTCAAAACTTGACGGCATAAGGATAAAATCCGAAGCCCCATAAGCCTGATGTTCCAGCCCGTTATTAAAATCGCAGAGTGCTACGCGTTTCTGAAAGCCATGATGATTCACAATGTCTCTGAATACCATTTGATAATCACCATTGGCGACAAAGACGACCTGAAGATTTTGGTTCCAGTATTTCGAAATCACCTTGTAAAATATTTTGTCTAACAACTGGCATCCCTTCTGCATCGGATCAAGTCGGGATGGCCAGAAGAAGACGGGTGCTTCTTCGTCTTTAATTAATCCTAATTTTTCTTGCAAAAACAGCTTGTTTGCTCGTTTGCCCAATAAAAAGTCTTCCGGACCGTAGTTTTGCTTGAGATGTTTATCTGCACAAGGATTAAAGGAAGGATCCGGCGCATTCAGTATTCCAACGGCACAGCCGGCATGATATTTATTGGCCAATTCCCGTTGTATGGGAGCTTCGACAAAACCATGCCTCCCATTGACGATTTCCATCAGGAATGTCGGGCTGACAATATTCACAAAATGAGCGGCAAAAATTCCAC
>JAUUWG010000045.1 GCA_030589165.1 Desulfobacterales bacterium | reverse complement strand
CAGAAAGTTTGCAATATACAAGCTATTTCTATGGAGCTTGTGAGGTTCGATCTTCAGCAAATGCAAAATCCAGAGATCTCAGGTGCTCAGTATCAGCAGGGAGAGCTTGCGGGGTACGAAGTAAAGGAATATCTGCTGGAAAAGTGGGGCAGAGCTTGTGTGTATTGTGGAAAAGAAAATATTCCCTTAGAGGTGGAACACATTGTACCTAAGTCTAAGGGTGGTTCTGATAGGATTAGCAATCTGACGATAGCCTGTACCAAATGCAATCAAAGAAAAAACAACAAATCTATCGAGGAGTTTTTGGCAAAAAAAACAGAATTATTAAAAAAGATTAAGTCCAAAGCCAAGGCTCCTTTGAGGGATGCCTCAGCAGTTAATTCAACCCGATGGAACTTATTCAAAACTCTAAAAAAGACTGGTTTGCCTGTAGAAGTAGGCTCTGGCGGCTTAACAAAGTTCAATCGCACCCAAAGGGGCTTGCCTAAGACTCACTGGCTGGATGCAGTTTGTGTGGGTAAGAGTACCCCGGAAAAAATATTTCAAATTCACAAAGCTGTTTTGCTGGTTAAGGCTACAGGCTTCGGATCAAGACAAATGTGTAGATTTGATAAATTTGGATTTCCAAGGACTAAGGCCAAATCCAGACAGAAAAAAGTTAAGGGTTTTCAAACAGGCGATATCGTTAAAGCCATTGTAACCAAAGGTAAAAAAGTTGGAACATACATTGGCCGTATTGCAGTAAGGGCAAGCGGCTCTTTTAGCATCAAGACAGGAAAAGGTATAATTCAAGGTGTTAGTTGGAAATACTGCAAGCTATTACAAGCAGCCGACGGCTATGCCTATTTTAACTAATCTACTAAGGGAGCAGCCATTCCTCCCGGCAATTAATTACCGGGTATCCTGGCTGAAAAAATCATGAACTGCACTGGAAGACTGCAAGATTCTTGTGTGAAAATTTTTCTGTAATTTTGATGCCGATTTATGAAACGAAACAAATAGTTGAAAAAAATAACAGAAAAATCAGAACCAAGACAGTGCGTTCAATGCTTGGCTTTAACAATTTTAAGTTTAAGCAGCGTTTAAAATGGATGGCAAAAAAACTTGGGAAATGGGTACTTGATGTTTCTGAAGCATATACAAGCAAGACACATCCACAAACAGGCAAGGTAAAAAATATTGGATCTGCAAAGTGGATAAAACTGAAAGATGGGTCTATGGCTGATAGAGATCAGGTTGGAGCGCATAATATTTTGGTTAAATTTTTAACCGAGAATTATGCTTTGGGAGATACCCCCGCCATTTAGAAAATGGCGCAAGCTATAGAATTTTATAACAAAAAATGTATCGGATTTCTAATGCGTATCGCTTTGTACTTTATCCTGTGTTATGCTTTAATATCATTTCTGGGATACCGTTGGCAATATAGACTCCTGTATTTCCCTGATACGGCAAGGATGTCGGAACTCGTCAGGCAAGCTGCGGAACTTGGCCTCAAACCTTGGCCGTCGGCTGGTGCTCAGTATCGCGGGTTCGTTAGCTCAAAGGAATTTTCTGACTATAAAGGAACAGTAATTGTCTTTCATGGAAACGCAGGTTCCGCTGTGAATCGGGTGTACTACGTAGAGGCGCTTGAGCGACTCGGCTACCGTGTTATCTTGGCAGAATACCCTGGATACGGCAGTCGACCCGGAAAATTCGGCGAAGCAATATTTGTTTTTGATGCACAGGAAACCCTTGGGATTGCCTTTGAGGAGTTCGGTGGGCCGTTGTACGTTTGGGGCGAATCCATAGGGTGCGGCGTAGCAACCGGAGCCGTAGCAGCTTTCGACGGAAAAATACAGGGAGTGATTCTGCTGACGCCTTGGGATACCTTGCCGAATCTGGCCCAGACTATCTACTGGTTTCTTCCCACCAAATGGCTGGTGAAAGACAAATATGACAACATCAGTAACCTGCGAAGATTTCAGGGACCGGTAGCTGTAATAATGGCCGGTCAGGATGAAATCATTCCGAATAGACTAACGAAGAATTTGTATAAATCTCTTTCCACCCGCAAAAAGATGTGGATCTTTGCCGATGCAGGACACAACACATGGCCGACGCAGGCGGATTTGGAATGGTGGCGAGAGGTTCTGGACTTTATCAACCCGCATCCATAAATCCGGTTCTAAGAGCCTGTTTAAAAAATAGGGAATCGAAGCGAAAAAGTGTGAGAGTGAGGGCAAATTGTTGCAGATTTGAGGTGAATAGCAAGCCTATTTGCCGAAAATTTAGGCTCTAAACACTTTAAGGGACAGGAGATGTATGAAACCATCGATATCGGAATCAAATACAATTAAAAGCAATTTTTTAAGCTATATGGTGGAAAACAACAGACCGCACATGGACGGTTTTAAAAAATGGAGCTTCCATCCGGGAATGGGGTTTAATTCCTTTGAAAAATGGTGGGGTGATAAGAAGAAAAGACCCACTGCCCATGAAGGAGTAGATCTGTGCTGGTTTGAAGATTCAAACGGCATGATTAAAAAGGTCGATAAGAATACAAAAATACCGGCTGCTTTCAGTGGAAACATCGTAAAAATTTTCAATGATTTTCTCGGAAATTCAATCTATATCACCCATGATATATTCGATCAATCAGGAAGACAGCTTTATACGGCCTATGGTCACACCCAGCTGTTTGATTCCATTGAAATCAATAAAAAAGTGAAAGCGGGTGAAATCGTCGGTTTCGTATCAGGATTTCCCGGCAAAAAAGCAACCATCCTTCCCCATTTACATATCACATTTGCATGGATTCCCGTCTCGATTCACATCAATGATCTTCACTGGAACAATTTGGGCAATGATGAGAGGATAAAGCTTATTGATCCGCTTTCTGTTTTATAATTTACCGACCCTGCTATCCCTTTCCAAGTTATTCATAATTTGCAATTAATTGACAGGGTTGATAAGATGTTTGGCGTAATTGCCGGTAAGCAGCGCATTTATCAAAAATACCGCAATGGTCAGATTTATGAATTTTTAAAGAGACTTTTAACCTGGAGGCTATAATTAATGAGTCCGGAAGAAATGAGACAAAAGGCGATGGACCTTTTTAAAAAACGGTTTCACTGAAGTCAGGCAATCCTGGCCGTGGGTCAGGAAAAAGCAAATCTGGTTGATGCAGGGGTTATTAAGGCTGTAGGTGCTTTTGGTGGAGGGATTGCCGCTACCAGCCGGGTTTGTGGCGTTTTATTGGGGGGTGTTGCATTAATTTCAAGTATTTACAGCCGAAGCAATATCAAAGAAAAAGAAAACCCCCGAATGTGGTCTCTAAGCTATAAGTTCGTCAAAAAATTTGAGGAACTTACGCAGCCCTTTGGCGGGGTCGACTGTCGGGATATTGCCCGTGTGGACTGGAAAAACAGGGAAGCAACAAAGGAATTTTATTCAAATCCTGAAAGCCGCCGTAAATTTTGTATCCAACTGGTAGGGGATGCGGCATATGTTTTGGGGGAACTTTTGGAAGCTGAAAAAGTTTCATAACAAAAAAATTCCATTAGGAACGGAGATTAAATAAATTGCAAATTATTACGCTCAGATTCAGGTCGAATTTGTTCGATCCGAAATTTAATTTTCGTTCCTTAGATATGATTTAAAGGGTCAGATATGCATCAGGGGCCAGGCTGGTTGCCAACATAACCATATTAATGTCACGATGCTCCATCCAACTGTCAGTTTTTTTGCTGGTGGGTTCAAGCCAAAAGTTCTCAATTTTTTCAATCAACGGCGCGTACCGCATCAGGATTTCAATCCGCGTGCGTAAAGGATGTTTCTTATTGAAAAAACCCGGTTTTTCCTCAATCAATCCCTGCAGCTTTTCAACCGCCCGTAGGCCAATAGACAGTCCCAGTTCCCGAAATGCAAGACGGTAATCAGCAGGAAGCTCCAAGGGATTCGTTCTCGCGTAGGATTCCAGACCCGGTAGGGAAGAGTCCAATAAAGTCTCCAGCAGGTCGGTCTGTTCAAAATTTTCGTTAATAATTATTTGCGCCACTTTGTAGGCGTCACATAAAAGACCGCCAATGCCCAGCGGGTCATCTGTGGTCCAGCTTTTTCCTTTGCAAATATCGGCCATGTCGGTGATCTCCTCGTTGAGATCCGGACACAGTGATTTTTCAGAATCTTTAGCTGCAGTCGCCTGAAGTTGAGTGTATGTGATGAATCCGTCGAGAGGATCGTGATGTCCCATGGATTCTACGAGAGGATAGGAGAGGTCTATGCTCATTTTCCAGTACATGCGTTTCCGGCCGCCGGAAGGTGGAACATAGGTAAACTTGCCATGGGCCGTTTTCGCCAGCTCCATAGCCCACGTGTTGTAGATTGTATCTCCAGTGACTCGGCTTACACGATTGAGAGCGTGCATCCATTTCGTCAGGTAATGGTAGTACTGCCCGTCACGGTCCCATTCCAAACGTTCGTCAAAACGATCAAAAGGGCTCCGTTCGTTCATTTTCTTACCGATCCTCAAACCACCCTTCGTAGGGTGCATTTTGCCCTTTTGCTCATCGAGGCCACTGATCCAGCCGGTTCGTGAGTCGTCTTCACGGTGGCGGCCGAGGACGTTATGAACCTGATCTACGAGTAGCAACGCCAGGTGCTTGTGTTTTTCTTCACATGTTTGACGATAAAGCTCCAGGAAGTTGCACACGGCAAAAGCGTCGGTCCACAAGTAGCGCCGTGGAACCTCCCCGGCCGGTGAAAGCCCGGTCAGATTGGCAAATTCAGTCATGATTTCCTGGACCAGAGAAAGCGATGGGTTTTGTTTCATCTTTCCTCCAAAGGCAGCTAACGATGCGTTAAGTAGGTGACAAAGGAGCACAGCCCTTTGGGGCGTCTCTCCGTGCTTTGTGTGGCATGAATTTTCTATACCATAGAAATAGACAGTACAGAAAGTCAAAATATCACGGACGTCTCGCTATCTGCGTTCTCATTTTTATGCTGGGAGTGAGAGCTATCGGTTAAGACAGAAGATCAATTCATGTAAATTTTTTTGTGAGATAAATCCCTATCTATTTGGGATTTATTACTATAAAAATGAGTCTTTTACCTTATGGACAAAGTTGACCGGATTCTCTTATATATAAAAACAAGTTTTATTCAGTAATTTTTCCACACCGTGTAACCTCTATTTAGGGAGGTAACTATTAATGAAATCCTCAAAATATTCCCACCTGCCTTTGACAGGTTCTGTAAGGAGTTGATTAACAGTATCAAGCCTCACACGATTAAAAGGTAAATAAAAGTGGATAAAAAATTGATTCAACTTATTTGTTAAAACAAGGAGGGTGCTTTATGAAAACGTATGTTATTCTTAGCCGATTTTCCCCGGAAGCCTTCAGAGATCCCAAAGACTTTAAGGTATTGGCAAGTACCGTGTCAGAAAAAATTAAGAGTGAGTGTCCTGGGGTTGTTTGGAAGGAAAGTTTTGCAACTTTGGGCCGCTTTGATGTTGTTGATATTGTCGAGTCGGACGATGTGAAACAAGTTGAGAAAGCAGCTATGATCATCCGTGCGTACGGACATTCGACGACTGAAACATTGGTTGCCACACCGTGGAGAGAATTTCTTGAAATGCTTTAACCTAAAGGTCACAACCGTTGGTAAAAATCCCCCTATCTCCTTTTGTAAACAGGGAGATAGGGGGTATTTTCTTCACTCAACCAAAAGCCTTAAATTGCACACAAAAAGGCTACGCTCTTGACATGATCAGGATTGTATGGACTTATCGATGAATTTTATCATCGATTTGTAATGAGAACCCTTCCAGTATATTTTCCCGCAGTCTTTGCAGAAGAAGAATTCATCAAACCTTGAAAAAATTGTTTGATCAATCCTTTCCTGGATGTCCTTTTTATCTATACGTTCAATCTTTCCATTACACATCATGCAGATGGAAAAGGGGGTAATCAAGGTTTTCAGATCAAAGCGTTTTAGTATCTCTTTTAATTGCCTTTCGGGGTTAGTATTCCTCACCCAGTATCCGCGAACAACCTCTTTGATTTTAAGAAGTCCCCTGTCCTTCGTCAGGATAATTCTATTGTCGGCGAGAGAGAGATTTACAATTTCCCGATCTTTATAATCATTTCTGTACAACGAGTCAAATCCCAGCAACCTCAAATATTTCGAAAGCTTACCAAGATGAATGTCGAGAATGAATTTCAGTGTGCGAAGCGGTTTTTCTCTTAGCTTTGAAACCGTTGAAATATCGAATGCTTCGAAGGTGGGGTAGACGGATATCAAGTCTCCATCTTGTAAGGTATATGTAAATGGAACCGATCTCCCGTTAACGAGAATTAAATCCACCGCCGTATGAGGTACGCCGAGTGATTCTACTAAATGCTTTGCAGAAGGAGAACCCTTAACCGATAAAGAAAATTCTTGTTTGCGTCTTTCAAGAGGAAGAAAATCATTCAATTCCTCATAAAATCTTATAGAAACAAGAATATTCATACCACTTCTTTGGCCGGTCGACTTATAATTTTTTGCAAAGATGGTGTTAGAATTTGAAAACTCCGGTTTATACCTGTTTTTTCGATAGCACAGCCTCCCATCCAATCTCGAAATGGTTATGATAGTTGGGGCATATCAATATAATATCCGCTTTATCTGAATCATTCTGCATATGAAATGAAACGTGAAAACCATCATTATATCCACAGACGGGGCACTTGAAAACTTCTCCTTTTGGAGTAATCTTTTTGACATTCATTTCGATTTGTCTTTTCATAGTGTTACCTCCATCATTAACAGTTTGTTATCCGATATTATGAAAACACTTTTCCATATGTGATTCTTCAGGTTTTTTACCCATAAAATTAAATATAATTGTTGCAACTATGGATGCGGGCAGAGCAATTACAAGAGGATCAACAATTGTCCATTTTGTTCCTGCCGCAAGTGAGTCAACTCCAAACAGGGTTTTACATATCATAAGGGGTTTTGATTCTTTAATATGAATAAAGAAAAGCCAGAAGATACTTACCAGCGTACCTGTGATAAATCCACCGTAGGCACCTGCTTTTGTAATCCCCTTAAAATAGATCGCTCCGAAATACATCGGAAGGAATGCCGCCGCACAGATACCGAAGAAGATTGCGGTCCCCCTTGCAATAATAGCAGTGCCGCCTTCGAAAAAGTATGGAAGCCCCCATGCAAGGAAGTAACTAACTATAATTGCAAAGAATATACCCACTTTTGTGATGATTAGGGAGTTACCGCTTTTGCCCAAAGCCTTTTCGTAGATGTCACGGCCCAAGGATGTTCCCATGACATGGAACTGGGAGCTCAAGGTAGACATTGCCGCGGAAAGCAATGTGATCATGAAAATCGCGGTAAACCATTGAGGCATTGCATGTTTGATATACATAGGAATGATTTCAGCCACATTTTTGTTTGCGGCAACAATGGAAATTTTACCCAGCGTGCTTTGATTTTCATAGTAGAAAAAGACGTTTGACAATGGCCCGATAATGAAAGAGACACCTACGGCTACCATGATGAAGATTCCGCCGATGAGTACGGCTCTGTTAAGTTCGCGGTTACTTTTAACCGTCATGAACCTTACGATAAGCTGCGGTTGGGCAAGAACACCTATACCCACGCCCATGATAATGGTTGTAACCACGATAAGCCAGAAGGGAGACCCGAATTCGGGAAAAGATGTCCATCCCGTATGTCCCTTGGCACCGAAGACTTTTATGGCGATATCTTTCATTGCCGTAAGTTTTTCATGGGCCGCAACAACACCACCGAGTTTGGCATATGTAATGAAAAGCAGTATTATCATTCCGGCAAACATGATTGTTCCCTGGAATGCATCCGTATACATTACCCCTTTAAGACCGCCCATGATTACATAAATGGCGATAACGATGGTTAAAAAGAAGAGGGCGATATTATAGTCTATGCTTAAAATCTGGGCGATAAATTTGGCTCCGCCCATCAGTACGACACTGGCGTAAAGGGGCATTGCAAGAAAGATAAGAAAACCGGTGCATCCCTGAATCCCTCTTGACTGAAATCTTAGTCCTAAAAACTCAGGGAAGGTATGCGCATTGATATTAAGCCCCATGATTCTGGTTCTTCTTCCAAAAAACACAAAAGCGATAAAAATACCCACAAAAATTGTAAGAAAGGTAAGCCATAAAAGACTCATCCCGAAAACCGCGGCGGCTCCGCCAAAACCGACTATTGCGGACGTACTGATAAATGTGGCGCCGTATGACATTGCCATTACAAAAGGATGAATCTGTCTTCCGGCGACCATGAAATCGGAAGCGCTTTTGGTTTCTTTGTAAGCTTTGACCGTGAGGTGACCGACAATAAAAAGGTAAATCAAAACAACCGACGTTAATAATGGTAAACTCATATTAAATCTGTTCCTCGTTTATAAAGTCTCTTGGACCTTTTCTTCTTCGATCTTCCATTTCTGTTCAAGACAAATTTCTTCATCGCTGACATACCCTTTGTTCCAGTTCAGTATACCGTAAACAATGCACATAATTGTACTGGCGATTGTGAGGATAAAGCCCAGTGGAACAGCAATTCCTTCAAGACCCAACATGTTGACCTCCAACTAAAATATTTTGTGTGTAATTAGAAAGCTCCCCAATCCTGCTTGCCGGGGATATAATAACTTGGGCAGATAAAACGAAATATGCCTGCAATTTTTTTTGCATTTTTGTTTTTTGTTTGGCTTTCCGCCCGCATTTTTTCAAGTTCCACATCGAAAATTTCAGAAAAATAGTGTTCCGCAGCCTTTTTTCTTTCTTTTTCAGAGCTGAATTGATTACGAATTTGATTTAATTCACCGGCATCAAGCCAAATACCCGCACAGTTAGGGCATTCATCCACCTGGACCTGTTTTTTGGGACTGAAAAAATGCCGCATCATTATCATATCATCACATTTGGGGCACTTGCGTTTCTTTGTATGGTCTATAACAAGAGTTTCATCTTTTTCGATATCTAATAGTTTTTCTCCGGCAGACTCAAAAGGTTCATCGACTTTCTGAAGTTCGAATCTGTCAAACCAGATTCCTCCGCAGCCACCTTTACATACATCAACCACAATGCCTTCAATGCCAATTTCTTCCATAGCGTTGCCGCACACGGGACATTTCATTTTTTGACTCCTTTCTTGTATTTTCTATACATATCCAAATAATTTCAGACCGTCATAAAAAAGAAAAAATGCAAAACCCAGTAATAGCAAACCTAAAATCCTCATGGTGTAAATATAGGCTTTGTCCGTCAGAAAGGACTTGGAACTACCGACTAAAACAGCCAGGAGAATTTTGGACCCTACAAGGAATGCATAAAAACTGCTGATAAATGCCGCCGAAGCAACAACACTTTGATTCATCGCTTTGACAATTGTTGGCGCACCAACGCTAAACCAGAACAGATACGGATGGGGACTGATTGCATTAACCATAATTCCTTTGAGTAATGATTTCGGTTTGAAGTCGGTCGGGTTTATTGTTACGCCTTGTGTCCGCAAACTTTCATAAGCCAGATATAAAATTAAAAATCCACCCAAAAATGAGATTACCCCTAATACGGCATCGAACCTGGACAGTTTACCCAAGATAAATACCGTCAGGATAATTATCGGCAAATCGGTGATAATAGGAGCCAATGCTACTTTAACACCGGCTTTCATATCATGTTGGAGTGTTTCCGAGATGACAAGGGTGAGAAGCGGGCCGGGTGCAAATCCTGCTGAAAGGCCTAATAAAATTCCAGTGGTTAAAAAGCTTATCATTTTTATTTTTATTTACTCTGCGTAGCAGGAGATTGTTTTTTTACTGGAAGGGGCAGCTTCTTCCAGAGTCCTTCCTTGCCAAAGCACTCCCAGCCCCATTTCAGCCATTTCAGGAGTGAAAGTGCCAGCCAGATCGCCCAGATGAGCATCAACAGGTGGAATACCAGTTGGGGCAGGGAGAGAACCCAAGGTTGGGGCATGATTTCACCGATCCGGTCCTGGGTCCAGTATAAATGAAAGTTTGTGGAACCGTTACCGGAGATTTGCATGTTGGGGATGCCCAGCAACCCTCTTTCAATTGCCAGATAAAGGCCGGAAAGTGCTGCCAGAGTCCATGCCGCGAGTATTAATTGAGTGGCGTTAAAAGAGAACCAGTTTTCCGATGGCACATGCTTTTTGCGCAATCCAAGGGCCAGCAGCCAGCCGGCAATCATGATGGCGATGATGGGGTGTACCTGGGTGAGTCCCAGGCTCAGCAACAGCCAGTGCCGTGTTTTAAGGGGCGTCCACGTAATTCTTCCCAATCCTGCTGCTGCCAGGACCACCACAACAAGGTATGACCAGAACAGTACGGCGGGCCCCAGTCGTGGACCTGCAGTCCAGAGAATCCAGCGATGCCGGGGCATATGAAATGTTACTTTGGCGTTGACTGCCTGCTCCCCAATGCGAACCCGCGGTCCTTTGATCCGGAAGTCGGACGACTTCAACGCGTTCCATTCCAAATAGATCCTCTGGCTTCCAGGTTTAAGCGGAACCCTGACCGTTTGTCCCTCCTGTCTGATGGGCTGGCTCTTTTCGTTGATTTTCACCTGCTGGAGCCTGGCACCGTCAGGCAAAATAATTTCATGCTGCCCCCCCTGGCTGGTTCGTATGGTCAGGGCAAGAACCGCCTTGTTGAAACGTCGGCCGGGTGTCAGTTCCAGGTTAGCGGAATCAATGGTAACTGTCCGGCCGGGGATGGCCAAGGGCTTTGAAACCGTTATGGTGACACTTTCGTCCGGCCAGGGCCGCCATTGGGGACGCCAGTATTTTTCTTCGTCCTGGTGGTGGATGACCGGGATTCCTGAAATATCACAATGCCATATGGTATTTGCGTCCAATATCCATGTTTCCGTCCATGGAACCGATTTCGGCGCATGCAGTTGGATTTTGTGAGATTTTTCCAGGGTGGAAATCCAGGAAATCTTTTCTGTTTTCGAATCCATATGAACAAGGGCTCGACTCTTTTCAACCGTAATTCCTGCTGTGGTTACCGATTCACCCGGTATGAGGGGGATTGAAACCGCCACCGGGACACCTGCCGGGGTTATCCGTTTGACAGTGGTGAAAACCTGCCATGTCAGTCCCAGAGATAAAACCCGTTCCACATGAAGATAGGGCGGAAGGAGACTTGCAGGTGTCTGCAAATCTTCAGACCCTTCTTTTTTCAGACGGGTCAATTGAATGCCGGCTTCGACCTGACCGTTTTGATGTACGCCCTGTACGTTCCATCCCTCGCTCGTAACGGTTGCCTGATGGGGCTTTATGGGCAAAGGAATCTGGAACGTGTTTTGAGGAACGGTTCTGCCTGTGAGGGTGACCGTGTGTAAGCCTTGGGGAACCAGCATCCACAACGATCCTTCCGGATCTCTTGAAAGCCCTTTAGCAGGATGCTCATCCAGAAAGACCTTTTCAGGAAGCCAGGATTTTGCCGTGCCAGGCAACGGAATGGCTGTTTCAACGGCAGCGTGGACATCAAGTAGGATACGCAGGCTATGGGGTGTTACATTCAAATCCATCCGGGGAACGTCTGCACAGTGCGGCAGGCAATCGGGTTTTTCAAGAAGACGCCCTTGAAGTTCCTGCAAAAGTTCGGAAGAGGGATAACCGGTACCCGATGTTTCTGCCCCGGCCATACCCGGCAACATCAGCAACATTATCATTATTGCTGTTAACACCACTGTTTTTTTCATTATGTGCCACCTTTGCCGAAGATCTGTCATGCCGAAGATCAGAACGGCGAGGAGCATTACCCGGAGCAGGGCCAGCACGAGATTTAAAGAAGGAGAAAGAAGCCAGAGCCGGATTTGTTGCGTCCGGTCCACAGGGCCGTTCCATTTCAGTGTCATGGATCGCCACTTTAAGGTGGGAAGTCCGGGGCCTGTCTGGATGAGTGCATTGGGATCCTGAGTCAGGAGGGATTTCTTGCGAAGATCAAACATCTTTTTTTCAAGTTTTTGATCGGGAACAGATGGATAGCGTTTTCCCAAATATTTGCGTCTCATTTGTCCCATACTCTCCATCTCTTGCAGTGTTTTGTCCGCTAATTGTTTACTGGGGGTTCTGTATGACGGAACAACACCGGTCGGTTCCAACTGGGGATACATTCCCCAGCGAATCTGCTGAACCATGAACGGAAGGGAAAGAACCAGAAGGGTAATGACAGCGCCAACATGCCACAGATTTACTATTCTTTTGGCCCATCCTTCGGGCAGTACGTGCAAGAGTCCTGATGCCGCCAGCAGATTGAGCCACACCAGACGGGGTGATCCCGGTTCGTGGTAAGTAAGTATAAGGGTCAACAGGGCCAGGCATCCCCATCCCCGGTTCTTGACCTTAAATACTGCCATGGCGATGATAAGCACCACGAAAAAGTCAAGCAGAGTCCAGCGCTGAAACCATGTTCCCGGCAGCACATCCACACCGGTTGCGGTAAGAAGTCGCCAGCCAGGTGGGAGATTCATCACCCCGGATACGGATTCAAAACCGTGGTCCCAGCCGACAGCCGGGATATTGTGGATGGATGCTTCGAATCGCGATTCCGCTACCAGATTGAGATTTCCCCGGCGCAGCTCCACCCCTGGTTTCGCGTCTTCACCCTGAGCTGTTATCAACTGATCCGAGCCGTCCACGGAAACCCGACCCAGGATACCGGGCGGATTCATGGCCAAGTACCACTGGCGGCTCAGCGTTCCGGTAATTTTATCCTGGATCGTAAAGCCGCTGCCCTCAAAATCAAGCCACCATGTTCTGAAAAGATGTAACCGATCAGGGGCGGGATCGGGATCTCCCCGCCGGATTTCTTCAAAAACGATCCTGGAATCCGGATCTACAATATAGGTTGGAAGATTTTTCCATGCAGGCGGTATATCTGTCTGGCCGGGGTCCACAGCAGGCACGCCTTTAATTTTTACCATGCGATACTGATTTCGGGATTGAAAGGCCCAGATCTCCTGCCCATATTTTCCCTTGACCGGTCCGATTTCATGAACCGGCCCTTCAAACCGTGTAACGATTTCAATTTCCCAGCGGCCGGGACGTGCTTGAATCATCAAACCGCCTTGGGGATCCATTCTTGCAGGCAGCAGGCTTTTCAGCTGCATGGGGATGGTGTCTTGCAGAAGGATTTCATCCAGTTTGATTTCCCGGGCCTGCCCGGAAACGTTGATGTTCAGGTGATGGATGATTTTCATGGGGATGGTATCGTTAATCCGTCGATGGATATGAACCTCCAGCCGGTCTTCCTTATCCTTGGGCTTTTCCCGCTTTTGTAACCATAAGCGGCCACTTGGGTCCAGCACGGGAAAATTCACTTCATGACCATTGATGGAAAGATTCACCAGACCGCTGGCTGCAGGCACCTGGATCATCTCCGGCATTTCATTCCAGGAAAATATGCCTTCGACCGTGTGTTGTCCGGGCATCATATGAATCGAAGGAACGGTGTTCCGGTTCATCACCGGAACGCTTTTTCCGTTCAGTTTGACTTTTTCGGGCCACAGTCCGTGTCCACCCGGCAGGGATACCCAGCCCTTTGAAAAAATGAGCCACTGTTGGCTAAACCTCCCCTTTTCAGGTTCGATAAAGAGTTTCAACCGAGAGGGCCATGTGCATTGATACATCTGACCATCGTTGTAATGGACGGGGCAACGCTGATCCTCCATTCCATGAAGGACCCAGGAAGACCACCGTTCCAATTCAGGTGGGGCACCACCGGTGGGGTTTGAAGATATTGCCAAAGCAGGTGATACTGTGACAAAATTTGCAAACAGAATCGATACGACAAGTATTCTTCCTAAGATTTTGCCAGGCATGGTTAAGATATTCCTCTATATCGAGAGCGAAGAGAAGATGAAATTGAGTCTAAACTTTAAACTGTGTGCTGAAAGAATCTTTGCCTGCGATCATTTTATTGGGTCCACGATCCCGAGCATCTCTCGGGCATGCTCAAGTGTTGTTTGTGTGATTTCAAGGCCTCCCAACATCCTGGCGATCTCTTTTACACGTTCTTTTTCACTCAGAGGAGTGATGACGGTTCTGGTCCTGCCGTCTGAAACCCGTTTTGATATTTTTAAGTGATGGTTGCCGAATTTTGCAATCTGGGGCAGATGGGTGATACAGATGATCTGGTGATAGCGTGAAAGTTTGAAGATTTTTTGGCCCACGACCTCGGCCTCTCCGCCTCCGATTCCCGCGTCTACTTCATCAAAAATAACCGTTTCAACGGATTCAGTGTCGGCCATTATCGCTTTCAATGCAAGTACCACCCTTGAAAGTTCACCTCCTGAAGCAATGCTTGCCAAAGGTTTCAGCGTTTCTCCTACATTCGGGGCTATCATGAAGGTTGCCTGGTCGATACCGGTTGCTGTTATGTGGCTTTTTCCTGTGGTAAGGTGGGGATTTGTATCCTGGCCGGCGGGTATAGGCTGAACAAATACCTTGAATTTTGTCTGAGGCATTTTCAGTTCGGCAAGTTCCTTTTCCACTTTCCGAGAGATGATTTTGGCAGCCTGCTTTCTTTTGGTGGAAAGGGTCTCGGCTATCTGTGCCATTTTTTTGCGGTGTTCGGAAAGCGCTGCTTCGGTTTCAGCTATTTGACCGGAAAGATTTTCAATTTCAGAAAGGTTTCGGTCTATTGATCCAAGGTGCAGGGCAATTGATTCAAGGCTGCCGCCATATTTACGTTTGAGTCTGTTCAGTTGATCAAGCCGTTCGTCAACCTCTTCTATACGGTTTTCATCCATTTCAATGGTTTTAAGATAATCTCTGAATTCTTCTGCAATATCTTCTGTCCGGTATGTCACATCGGCAATGGCTTCTGCTTTTGAAGAGAGTTCAGGGTCTATTCGTGATGCTTTGAAAAGATTTTTTTTGATCTGTGTAAGCCGTTCGAGTATTGCGCCCTCTCTGCCATAAAGTTCTTCAAGGGTCTCATGAACGGTTTGGTAAAGATTTTTGCTGTTTTTAAGTCGTATCTTCTCCTGTTCAAGAATCGTATCTTCGTTTCGGGTG
>JAUUWG010000165.1 GCA_030589165.1 Desulfobacterales bacterium | reverse complement strand
GTAAGCCGGGTGCTTAAATCGGCCAACTATCAGCAGGACAAAAGAATGGTACCGGTTAAAGAGGGTGAACTTCTGGTAGAACTTTCATCCGCCCCGGCATCGTGTCCCAATTGCAATACGCCGGTTCCCGGTGAAGACTTTCTGTTTTGCCCCTTTTGCGGACATTCGATGAAGGAAGAATAAGATCCCAAAAGAAGAATTTAGTCAACTACCCCTCCTGAATCACAGATTCAGAAGGGGCTTGTAAAAGCCCAAGTTGACTACATTCAGCCACCAGCAATTAGCTGATGGGGCTACGTTACTCAGGAATATATAGGCACTTCAGGATGATGCCCAAGTTCTGAACTCTGCGGCTTATCTGCAAACAGTCCTGTGAGGTAGGGGCAGTCAGGTAAGCGCCAAACCCTGAGATAACATTATGGATGGGCAACTACTGGTTACAGGCTTCCAGGACAGGGCTTGCGAGTACCTGTCGCAAAAAGCCTTCTTACTATCAACAATGGTTTTCCAGTTGCTTTTCTGTTCCTCTGAATATCCTTTCAACACATTGGAAACACGCTTTCCCGGGGTTTGAAAAATCGTGGATTTTTCCGATAACTCCGCTGACCTTTACACCGGAAAATTTTTCAACAGCCTCCATGTTTTCGTTGATCATCTCTTTGGAGACAGGCGGTTCGGAAGTGTCCATAAAGACAAGGCCTGCCGGTTTTATTCCTCTATGGCTTAAGGCCTCTATGGAAAGAAGGGTGTGGTTGATCGTTCCCAGTCCGGCGCGGGCCACAAGAATCGGTTTGGCGTTGATTATCTTTATCGCATCGATTATCAACAATTTTTCATTAATCGGCACAAAGAGCCCGCCGGCCGCCTCGATAATCAGTGGATTACAAAAACGGCTCTTCTCCTCCACAATATTTTTTATCCTCTTTAAATCGATATCTTTTTTCTGGTCACGGGCGGCAAAGTAAGGGGCCTTGGGGTTCTTGAAACAATAGATCACGGAATCCGCCGGGTCTTTTTTTTCTAAGGGCTTTACATGCCTGTAAATAAACCCGGCGTCGCTGTCGATATCATAAGGATCTTTGCATCCGGTCTGTAAGGGCTTAAGGTAAAAAGGTTTATACCCTTTTGCACAAAAAAACTGCATCAGCAAAAGGGACAGGACGGTCTTTCCCACACCGGTGTCGGTCCCTGCGACAAAAAAATTATCCGTCTTTTTGTTCGATTTTTCCATAGACCTTCCTTAAACTGTCGCTAAAATATTCAACATCCTCTTGAGTGTGCAGCGCGGTCATCCCGAGCCTCAATATGGCCTTGCCCATGGGCACGGTGGGGTATCTGGCGGGGAAAACAAAGATATTATTTTCAAGCAGCTTTTGGGATACGGTTACGGCCATATTCTCCTCGCCGATTTCCACAGCCAGAATATGAGCGTCTCCGCTTACCTTGAAACCTTCGTGTTTTAAGCATTCTTTCATATGGCGGCTCACTTCGCTCAGATGCCGTCTCTTGTCTTTGTTTTCACGGATCATCTCTAACACGTCCATGGCTGATGCAGCATGCGCCTCGGGAAGGGTGGTGGTGTAAATAAAAGGGGAGGAGAAATTGATAAGATATTCTTTAAATCCTTCGGGCATCAATACGAAAGCGCCGAAAAGCCCCAGGGCCTTGCCGAAAGTTCCGACCGCAATATCCGCTGCATCACGGGCAATGCCGCAGCCGGTTTTAAAGGACGGGTCGCCCAGTGCTCCGAATGCATGGGCCTCATCCACGATCGTCAGAAAACCGTAACGTTGTTTGAGCTTTTTTAAGCCCTCAACATCCAGAAAATCGCCGTCCATGCTAAAAAGTGACTCCGTTACAACGGCGGTCCGGCTTTGATGGTACTTTTCAAGCCTCTTGGAAAGATGGGACATGGCGTTGTGATTGTATCCATAAAAGTCTGCCCCGCTTAAGGTAATCCCCTTGACGGAACTGGCGTGGATGTGCTTGTCAAAGATGATGGTGTCTGCCGGTTCGAAAAAAGTCGAGATCATACCCAAATTCGCCTGGTAGCCGCTGGGAAAGAAAAGCGCCTGGTCGTAGCCGAAATACCGGGCATATTCTTTTTCCGCCGCTGTGATGATTGAATAATTGCCTGAAACAAGCCGTGATGAGGAGGAGGACGTGCCGTATTTTAAAAAATTATCGGCAACTTTTTTTCTTAATTTTTTTGAAGAACCAAGACCCAGGTAGTCGTTTGATGAAAAATTCAGTACCTTTTGGCTGCCGATAAAAAGATACTTGCCTTGTCTTTTTCTTATTTCAGGCGGATTTCTGTACAGTCCTGCCTGCTTTTTGGACAACAACCTGTCTTTGAAGCGCTTTGCAAACATGAAAAGACCTTTTGGTAATGTTGTTTTAATCTTTCCTTCTTAAATCGATTGTCATAATCGACCGTGGCATATAAAAATTCCCCTTTGATTTGGGCCTCGTTCTCTTTTTCGGCCCGTAACCTATAGGAAAATGCAAGCCCGCTGCGGTTGATCAATGTTCCGTCAAGCAGGTATTTCCCTGTCAGGACACCGGTTTCGGGGATTTCACAGCGGATTATCTTTAATAAAAAGGCATGCCTTTCAAAACCGGTTATAAACCGAACATGGAGGGCCCCGAGCTGAGCGAGCGATTCAATCCCCAAGTAGGCGGGCGCACGGGTAAAATCTTTAGTCCCTTGTATTGTCGAGTCTTCGATTTTGCTTATTGAATCAACGAGGATAAAACCGTCCAGGCCGGTATTTATTTTTATTTTATCCATTTTTTTATCACCAGGGCGCTGTTTTGCCCCCCGAAACCGAAGTTTTCCATCATCATCGTGCCGGGACAAGCATCTGTGTTTGTTTGAACAAAGTTAATTTTTTCATGACACGGTTCCTTGAGGTTTCTTATGGCCGGCAGATAATTATTCTTCAGGCAGGTCAGACAGACCGCCAGTTCCACCGCGCCGCAGGCGGCCGCTATATGCCCGATCCATGATTTCAGGGCGATAACGCAGGGCTTGTGTTCATCATAGATGCGATCAATCAGGGATGCTTCCATGGCATCGTTGAGAGGGGTGCCTGTTCCATGGGCGGAGATGGCATCGATTTGATCCGGTAACAGACCGGCCTCTTTGAGGGCTCCCCTTATTGCTTTTTCCCCCCATTTACCATCCGGGTCGGGTGCGGTCATGTTATAGCCGTCTATTGAGTTCCCGAAACCGCAGACTTCACCATAAATTTTTGCCTTCCGCCTTTGAGCGTGTTCCAGCGATTCCAAGAGGAAAAAGGCGCCTCCTTCGCCGGGAACAAACCCTTGTCTCTGTTTATCAAAAGGGGCGTATGCTTTTTCAGGATCGCCGTCTCCGATAAACAGGGCCCGGGCTTTTTTATAGGCCAGGATTCCTCCGTGACTGAGCCGTGAATCTCCGCCGCCGGCAAACGCCAGATCC
>JAUUWG010000220.1 GCA_030589165.1 Desulfobacterales bacterium | reverse complement strand
GCCGTAGCCGAATTCACCATGCCGGGCTGTTAACGCCAATTCAAATCCGGTCGATATTACAACGGCACCGATGGAAAGGTTTATCACTTCCGGTTTCTGATCGAATTCAATTGCCTCGGCAGGGCATATCTTTTTACACAGACCGCATTTTTTTTTAATTAGATACAGGCAATGTTCGGCATCCAGGGCATATTTTAACGGTACTGCCTGTGGAAACGTGAGAAATGCCGCCTTTCGTTTGCTCAATTCACCGTTGAAAGAGTCGGGAACTTTCTTTGGACATTTCTCAGCACATTGGCCGCAGGCGATACATTTTTCTTAATTGATTTAACGAGGCTGTTTCTCTATTCTTGCAGTAAAACGACCGGCTTCTCCCTCCAGATCCAGTAAGCGGCTGTTGGTAATGATTTCTATATTGGAATGGCCGGCGACCTGCACCAGCTTGGGTGAAAACATACAGGTTGAGCAATCATTGGTAGGGAAGGTCTTGTCCAGACGCGCCATGGTCCCGCCAAGGGTATGTGATTTTTCCAATAAATAGACGTAAAAACCTGTATCAGCCAAGTCCAGCGCGCACTGGATACCGCTAATACCGCCACCGATCACGATAACTTTTCCCACCGGTATATGGATAGAAGGTTCCATATGGTATTTTCCTTTTAAGGCAGCAAACCTTTTTCCCTTAACAGGGGAACAGGACTCGTAAAATGCGTCCGAAACCTTTTATCTGCACTTTTTTCTTCAAAAGCCAGGTGCAGCAGCTCCGTAAAATAAAATACCGGCATGGCCCTGCCGGAGATATTTTTCTGGATGATGTCAAGGTTGGATTGACATAACGGACAGGAAACAATAATAGCATTTGCACCGGTCTGGCGCGCTTTATGCAAAATCCGGCCTGTAAGAGATCCCTGGATGTCCTTTCGCGCAATGCCGATACTCGCCCCGCAGCACGTGGACTTGTAAGACCAGTCAATTACTTGCGCTCCCACTGCTTCCAGGAGTTTGTCCATGGTTTGGGGGTTTTCATAATCTATATCTCCGGCGATTCTAGGGAGCCGGACCATCTGGCAACCGTAATAACATACGACTTTCAGCTTGCTCAAAGGTCTTACAACCTGTTTTTTAATGCGTGTAATTATTTCGGGTTCTGACAGAAAACGGGTCATGTCGTGAACCTGAATATCCCCTGTAACATTCCATGGGATATCGAATATTTTTTTCTTAACCATCTCTTGAGAAAAACGGAGACGATTAAAACACATGGCGCAGGGACATATAATGTCCAGTCCGAGTTCTTCAGCGATGGCAAGATTTCTGGCAGGCAGGACCACAGACATTATCTCACTCAAACTATGGGCAGCGGTTGATCCGCAACAGGTCCAATCTTTCAATTCGATCAGATCAATCCCTAAATGCTTGAATACAGCAGTAATAGATCTAGCGTAATCGCCTGCCATCCCTTCCAAAGAACATCCGGGATAATAGGATAATTTCATCAGACAATGTCTCCACGTCTCATACGATAGACTTTTTTGATTTCCTTAATTGCCTTGGATTTTCGCGGCAGCAAATTGAGCCTTCCCTTTTTCAAAAGTGTTAAGCCTAAAAGGATCTCTTCTTTTAACGTTCCCATCCGTATTTTATCCTTGAGGATCTTCGGCTTGAGGTTAAACGCATTCATCAGCCATAATTCATTAACTCTTCCATATCGCAGGAGCTCTTCCATGAACGTCTGGTGAAAGACCGCCAAATGCCTTTCTTTCGGCATAATAGAAGAATGGACGGCCATGTTGCGCAGATGATTGATCGTCTCGGCTACACCTACCTCATTGGGACAATAGGTAGTACACATTTCACAGGACAAACATACCCATATGGTTGAAGAGTGCATCAGTTCTTCACGCCATCCCATTTGAATATAGCGAATAACCTGGTGCGGCTTAATATCCATATAATGACATACCGGGCAGGCATTGGTACACCGTTCGCATTGATAGCAGGCGGAAATATTTTCTTCGGTTTCCCCCACGATACGGTTTAAAAAGTAATCTCCACGATCACCGATCAATTTTCGCTCTTTTTTATCGGTGTGTTCCGGCAAGGCATCTTGGACGGGAATATGATTATGGGTCATTATCTGTTCTCCTTAGGGCTCGCGCAAAAAGAAGCTTTTTATCTAAATAAAATCATAAGGTTTTACCAATCATTATTCCAAGCATCGTATCATCTACTTTTGCCATACCCAGTTTGCTGATTTCGCTTAAATTC
>JAUUWG010000087.1 GCA_030589165.1 Desulfobacterales bacterium | reverse complement strand
TCTCCTGCGTTGCGTCAAAGGACACATACGGAAAGTATGCGCCCTTTGACGCGCCTTGAAGACGAACCAAAATCCTTCGCAATCTTTGATCAATTTATTTGAATATAGAAAACCTGGTCCTCAGGGCCAGGTCAGAGCCAGGGGCTCTGCCATAAAATAAGATAAAATTCCTTAGCTTGCGGTTAATCCCCCTATGGGGGTAGCAAGCCAAAAGCCTGGCCCTCTGGACCAGGATTTTTACTTAATCCACGATCCTAAACATCCATGGCAAAAGAGAGTCCAAGGCTTTTGAGTTTGGCATTGCCGGGCCGGGTTGTTTTGGAATCCCATCCCCGTTCTTCGTAATATTGGTTCATCGCTTCATTGAATTTCACTTTCTCCAGAACCGCCCCTTTCCGGGGTCCGACCGTCAATGGTTCTTCAAAAAACCGATCCGGCAGGCTGTCGTCCTCACGGTTAAAGCCTTCCCGATAATTGAACATCTTCTCAAGATTAAAAATCCGTTCACCCGCCGTCATATAGTCTTCGGGTGTCCATTCTTTGCCGGTTATGGCAGACAGTAAATGGCGAATAAGCGTCTTTCCATATCCACCTTCCGCAAACAGGCAAACGCCAAGGGAATCCAGCATCGATCTGGTATTCTGCTCCGTTGGATCATTTCCATTGAGATGACAGGCACCTCTATTGGAAGTGGCGTAGCAGATTCCCTTTGCCGGATCCGCATGGATATTCCAGGCGGCCAGCTCGTGCCCCTTGACATGGATGGCAAATTTTTCAGACCCCTTGCCGATCTTTTTCGAAACAGCTTTAACACCCCGGGATGCAATATCCCCGACGCCGTCTCGATTGGCAATTTTCTCGATGATCTTCAGTGTTGCATCGACATTGCCCCATCGAAGATCAATGCCGTCCAGAAATTTTGTATCGATGAGACCTTTTTCATAGGCTTCCATAAGAAAACCAACGGTGTTTCCCGCCGAAATAATATCCATGCCCAAATCATCCGTGTTAAAGATCGCTTTTAGCATGCCTTCCATGTCTGATATCATCAGATTGGCTCCCAGCATGGTACCGGTTTCATATTCAGGACCGTCATGGACCAGACCGGCATAGGGGCCTTTTCTGGTAATTCCGCTCTTTTTGCATGCCAACGGGCAACAAAAGCAGGCAAAATCCCTGATCCACACCTTTTCCCTGGCGGCCGCGGCCCCGATCTTATCTACCTCCAAAAAAGTTCCTTCCCGGTAATTTTTTACGGCCATCGTTCCTTTGCTGCTGGACCAGGTAAGCGCGCCGGCAGTTCCGTTTTTTCTCCAGTTTTCTGTTGATGGCGTACCCTGGAAGCCCTTTCGGGCTTGTTCCAGAAGTTCAACAAACCATTTATAATCACTGACCTCAGGCTGTTTTGATCCTTTAACCGCAATGGCCTTGAGATTCTTGGAACCCATCACGCATCCGGTCCCACCCCGTCCCGCTGCCCGTGCCGCGGTATTCAGGATACAAGCGTAACGGACACCCTTTTCACCGGCAGGACCAATGTAACAGGTTCTGAATCGCCGGTCCCCGAGTTCATCAATAAAGGCCTTGTCAAAGACATCTGTTCTCATCCCCCAAAATTTCTTTGCATCCCGGATTTCAACCTTATCATCTTCTATCACGATATATGCCGGAGAGGAGGCCTTGCCGGTAATCAAAATACCGTCATATCCCGCAAACCGGATCTCCGGACCGAAAAAACCGCCCATATTGGCATAGCTGACCGTTGAGGCATGCGGATATTTGGATTGAAGGGGAGAAGTATGAGGCGATTTGGTCACCACACAGGTCCGTGCCGATGACGGAGGCGGAAACCCGGAAAAAGGTCCCGGCATAAACATCAATGGATTCTCCTGGGAAAGCGCATCGAGGCCTGGCGTTTTTACATGGTCCCAGAGCATTTTCATCCCGAGTCCCCTGCCGCCGACAAAATTTTCCAGGTCTTGTGTGGGAATCGGTTTTTTTTCTATTTTACCCGTCGTCAAATTGACATACAGAACCACGCCATAATACCCATATGTCCTTTTTTTCATTTTTGCCCCCTAACCCGGATAAACCGGGAAAGTGAGCTAAAGTGAGCTAAAGTTAAGGAGTCGCTTCGCTCTGTCTTTTTAAATATAAATTTGATAGAATGCCTCAACTTTAGGCACTTTAGATCACTTTAGTCACTTTAGTCACTTTACACTTTTTTAATTCTTATACCATCGCTTAATCAGCTCTTCAGCGATCCGTTCCGGTTTCATACCGTAAAATTCCCTCCCTGTATCGACTTTCACATGGGACAATGCCCCGTAGGGGCAATATTTGACACACTGCGGATCTCCCCCGCAAAGGGTACACATCCGTTCAGGTTTGTCGGTTTCCGGGTTGGGAACGATAACTCCCACCCTGCATGCCTCCGCGCATCTGCCGCAACCGATACAGCGATCAAGGTCGTTCTTGATCGCGAGGGTTTTGGGCTCTCGGTACAATGCTCTTCTTCCGGTTTTCAGATGCGGCTCCACCGGGCAGGCTTCAATACAAGGGGCATCGGGACACATGGCACAAACGGCAGGGACATCGACATCGGGGTTAAAGCCGTAAACCCGAATGTTGGTATAGTGTGGATTGCCCAGGCCGGGCAGCATCTCCCCATTAACCATTCGCTGATGATTATAGGCGGAACAAACGGTTTCACATGTTCTGCAGCCGGTGCATTTATCGTAATCCACAACGATCATCGAATAGGCAAAGGTTTCTCCTTCGGTTGCGCAACCCAGGCCGATGACGCCGAATTTGCCTAAAAGGATGAGCGTAGTGCCGCTAAAAATAATATTTTTAATAAAATCCCTCCGTGTGGAATCTTGTGATAAATTTAATGTTTCACTCATGAGATGCCTCCTTGAGGGTTTGGATTTTCCCTTGATGAGAGTCTCTAAAGTCAAAATCCGAGGCAAATTTGGCGAACTTGGGGTAAGATTTCAGAAAGAAGAAGAGCTGAAATATGAGCTTGATTTTTTATATTCTAAGTAAATTAATTTATTAATTTTGTCCATAAGGGAAGAGCCTTATTTCAATAGGGAAAAATCCCGAGCTTATCCATGTTGGTCAGTTGCGGTGAGTTGATACCAGGCTCTGGAGTAGGGGGCAGGGGTCAGAACGCAATTCAACTTTTCGCCTGACAACACTTGAAGGGAATCGTTTTATCTTGAAATTTTAACCCCTATTCTCGGACACATCTGAGAAACAGGGCAGGTGCTGCACAAGGGAGAGACAGGCTTGCATATGACCTGTCCGAACGCCACAAGGATTTTATTGTAAATTTTCCAGTATTTTCCGGGAAGTTTCTCTCTTAAGGCAAACTCTGTTTTTTCAGGACTGGTCGTCTTTACATACCCTGTTCGGTTGTTTATTCTGTGGACATGGGTATCAACACACACAGCATCCTTTTTATAGCCTTCAACAAGAACAAGGTTGGCGGTCTTTCTCCCGACGCCGGGGAGTTTCAGCAGTTCATCAATTTCATCCGGAACCGTTCCCTGGTATTGATCAATGATAATTCTGCTGATTTGCCTCAGTCGTTTTGCCTTGGTGGGATAAAATCCCACGGGATAAATCAATCGCTTTAATTTTTCTTCATCAAGATTCAATATTTCCCCTGGTGTCCGCGCCACCTTAAAAAGTCTTGAAACGGCCCGGGTCGTCACCTCATCCTTTGTTCTTAAGGAAAGTAGTGTTGAAACAAGTACTTCAAAAGGTGTAGCCCCGTTGTTCGCTGCAAAAGTAACTACCGGCGCATCGCATTTTTTATAGTTTTCCTTTAAAATACCAATAAACCGGTCAATATCAAATTCTTCCAATATCAAATTCCCTTTAGCTGTTCTCGGTTCTTCAACTCCATCCATAAGTTCAGAGAAGCGGGGAATCGCTATCTATTCAGGTGTCAGCACCTTTAATGAAAGATGAGATACCATCGGGTCAAAGTCGCGGTCATCGTGCAGTAACAATAAGCCTTCAAGAATACAGAATGTACCGATGATAACATCAATTGTCTTTCGTACAGTTATACCTTTTTTTCTCAGTATTCTGTAGTTTTGAGCGCTCTGCACTGCAACAGGGTAGCTCCCCATCTCACGAAAAGGAAAAGCATTTAGATAAGATTTGGCTGTTTCAAAATCATCATCGGATCGAAATCCTTGTAAAATTTCGGTCAGAATTAAATCACCGATAATTATGGGGACATTGGGAAGAAGATTATCAAGCCGATTCGTCTGCCAACTCTGTCGTCCGTTGAAATAATCGATCCATACGGATGAGTCGACGAATATCATTGATCCAGCCTCATTTCATCAAGGTTGCCCTCCCATTTTAATTTACCCCGTAAACTTTTGACACGCTCCTGTTTTTTGAGTTGAATCAATAAACGCAAGCCGCTTTCAACTACAGCTTTTTTGGTTTTCAATTGACTGAGTTTCATCGCTTCAGTCATCAGTTCGTCATCGATAACGATATTCGTTCGCATAATCCCCCCATGTGTATAATTTAAATTTAATATACACACAGATAATTTATAACGCAAGTTATAACATTCAACGCAACTGACGGAAATTTTAGCCACCTGAGAGCAAATTTTTTACGGTAAATTTGATGAGCAAAGAAAAAAAAGAGACCTTGTAAAGATCATAGAGGACTAACAGCAAACAGGAAGTGTCAATTGAACAGACTGCGGCAATCACCTTGAATAGAAGGCATTGATCACCATAAAACAGGAAGCGGCCAGCGTGGTGTAAGCAAAGATCCGCCGGATATTCCCACCATTCCGGAACCGAAACCGGCCAATAGCGTTACGGTTGAGGTAATCCACAGATTGACGATGTATTGGTTGCCACCGGATTCAAAACGCCAATACCCGAATTTTTTATCAAGATCCGGATCGGTACGTTCCGAAACAGGGAAAAGCATGATGACTCCCGCAGCCGCAAGTAAACCCGAGAAGATTATTTTCAACGTAAAACCTGTGAACAAATGGGAGAAATATCCGCCTGCAAGGGCTGCAGAGGCTGTGAACTTATACGTTTTTTTGTGCTTGGATTTGTTTCCAGATTTTTCCCGGCTTTAATGCTTCCATCAGGGCGGCATACCCGCCCTCTATAATACGAACATGGGTAAAGCCTTTGGAAAGAAGGTAAATATAAGCCATTGTCGATCGAACATTGGCAGGACAAAAAATGCCGATAAACATATCTTTGGGGATTTCATCCATCCTGTCGGAAAGCTCATCGACCGGTATGTGTTTGGATACAATCCGGGGGTGATGTTCCAGTTTAATCGAAATCGACGCTGCTTCTTCATTCGAGCGGACATCCAAAAAAAGACCGTTCTCTGTTTCCAATAACTTTTCCGGTGTAATCTTGTGATTACCGGCACCGAAAAACTTCAGCGTCATACTTTTCAGAATCTTATCCATCTCTTTCTTCATTAGCGTTTTTCAATTTCGGCAGGCTTCGAGAGCTTTGCAGAATCTTCAATTTTGTTCGAGTTCAAGGAAGGCGAAAATTTTAACCGCCCCAGAGGAATATGCTTCGCATTCCACGGGGCAGGCAGGAATATATGGAATATTTTATGCAAAGCTCTCGCTGCTTATCGGCCGCGCCCCTTTCCTCTTCCACCACATTTTCTCATGCCCCGGCCTCTGCCCATACGCTTATCCAGTCCCCTTAGAATATCCGTAACGCCGGCATGATCTTGACGTTTCACCGGGTTGTCACTTGCCGAAAAGAGATTAGAATCCGTATCCGTGTCAAAAATCCGGTTGAAATCTATCTGGCGTAACTTTTTATAAAAATAATTGAATACCCTTTGGACATTTTTTATACCTGTACCACCAGATTCTTTTGTATCTTGGCTTGCGGTTTTTGTTTGAGCTTCGGCCTTGGCCTTATAATACTTTTCTTCCGCTTTGGCCTTATAGTACGCCATGTCGGCGTCTGGTTCGGCCTGGGGTTGCGTCTCTTTTTTTTGATTCGATAAAAAGGATTTTACCTGCTCATAAGCCAGGTTAACCTCCTTGAGCTTCTCCTCGGCTTTTTGCTTTTGCTGTGGGTCTCCAACGAAACGGTCAGGGTGGTAAAACTTGACTTGGGTCTTATATGCCTGTTTTGCATCATCTATCGAAGCGCTGGGGCCAAGTTCGAGAATTTGAAAAGATTTTTGTATATCCATTTTAATTTTTACCAAATATTTTGATTTAAAATATAACCATGGTGCAGCAGCGACGGTCAGGAGAGAGTGAAATATTTCCTTTACGTGGTTCCACGTATTTTCAGTTACGGGCCTTTTTGGGAAGGAGTTGGAAAATCAAGATAATTTCGTCGGAGAGCCACAAAATATTGAAGCGAATCAAGGCCTTAAAAGTAAGAAGTTGTGGCGGAAGTGCATGGGAATCGAACCCACCCGGGACGGTTTTAACGCCCCACACCGGATTTGAAGTCCGGGAGCCCCACCAGTGAGCTGCGCACTTCCATTTCATTTAAAGACTATATATGTTATATAATTCTTTGTTTTTGTCAACATTTTTTAATTGGACTAACCCGGATAAACCGGAAAAGTGAGCTAAAGTTTGAAGTGATCTAAAGAGAATGAGTCGCTTCACTCCGTCTTTTTATATATAAGAGCCTGTTTAAAAACTGATGAATCTGCTGCAAAACCGTGAGAGCGGTTCAATTTGTCGTAAATTTTCGGCAAATAGGCTTGCTATTCACCTCAAATTTGCAACAATTTGCCCTCGCTCTCACACTTTTTCACTTCGATTCCCTAATTTTTAAACAGGCTCTAAAACCCTTTGCGATTCTTTGTGTTCTTGGCGGCAGAAAAAAATTAACCGCAAAGACTAATAAAATTGATAGAATGCCTCATAAAGGAAAAGGTTGAAATATGATAAACAGGGAGAGACTGGCGGAAACATTCAGATTTCTTGTTGAAATCGACAGTGTGTCAAAAAATGAAAAACCTGTTTGCCTTGAAATTAAAAAAAATTTTGAATCCATAGGAGCAGAAACAATTCTCGACCATGCCGGGGAAAAGGTGGGGAGCAATACAGGAAATCTTATCGCCAGGTTTGAGGGAAACACTGAGACTCCTCCACTTCTTCTCAGCGCGCACATGGATACGGTGGGACCGGGGACAGGCATAAAAGCCGTTTTTAAAAACGGTGTATTTACAAGTGACGGAACAACAATACTCGGTGCGGATGACAAAAGCGCCATAGCCATATATATAGAAATCATGAGGGTCCTTCAGGAAAACAAATTGCCCCATGGCCCTATTGAATTTGTCTTTACCATCTGTGAGGAGATCGGACTTTTAGGTGCCAAAAATCTCGATATGAGCCTTATTACGGCAAAATACGGTTATGTACTGGATACTGAAAATACCGAAGGGATCGTTACGCGGGCACCGACTGCAAACAGCCTTGAGTTCAAGATTCACGGCAGAGAAGCCCACGCAGGTGCATCTCCTGAAAAGGGGATCAACGCCATCTTACTTGCGAGCAAGGCAATCGCCGGACTTGAACTGGGACGGATCGATCATGAGACCACCTGTAATATCGGCATGATAAAAGGAGGAATCGCTACGAATATCGTTCCGAACCTTGTAAAGATCAAAGGAGAGGCCAGAAGCCTTGACCCGGAAAAGTTAACCAAGGTTACGAATACTATTATTAAATCATTTAAGGATGTCGTTGAAACTTACCCAAAGGGTTCTGGAAAAGATCTCCCCCGTCTTGAGACCCGTATAGACAAAGATTTTTCAAGCACGGACATTCCCGAAGATCATCCTGTTGTAACACTTGCCCAAAAGGCTGCCGTAAACCTGGGGAGAAAAATGGCTGTCACGACATCAGGCGGCGGGTCAGACGCCAATATATTTTTTGAAAAGGGAATTATCACCGGAGTAATCGGCACGGGAATGCATAATATTCATACGGTACGTGAATCCATCCGTCTCGATGATATGGTATACACATCCGAGCTTTTACTTGAAATTATAAGGCTTCACTTAGAGCCTGTTTAAAAACTGATGAATCCGCTGCAAAACCGTGAGAGCGGTTCAAATTGTCGTAAATTTTCGGCAAATAGGCTTGCTATTCACCTCAAATTTGCAACAATTTGCCCTCGCTCTCACACTTTTTCACTTCG
>JAUUWG010000150.1 GCA_030589165.1 Desulfobacterales bacterium | reverse complement strand
CTAAATCATTGAAAATACCAGTGACGGAGACACCGAAGTAAAGGGGAAATGACTGCCCCCTGAACACATATTTTTAACGAAGGGAACTGATACTATAAAGAAATGTGTTGTTCAAGTGATAAAATCGCATCGCGATTTTAGATAACGCAGCTTCGCCGCTCTAATAAAAAGAAATTTTCACCTAAATTATGATAAAATACTGAGATATTGGGTTATTGGAAAATCTCTCTTGACAGAGGATTAATAAGAGAAGATCATTGACATATTATAATTAAAAAGCATAAAGGTGTATAATTTGTTGGAGAGGTGGCCGAGCGGCTTAAGGCCCCGCTCTCGAAAAGCGGTATCCTGTCAAAAACGGGATCGTGGGTTCGAATCCCACCCTCTCCGCCAATGATTTCAGATACTTATCTTTTTTTACGCCGCAGGCTAACCGTAGGTTAAATCAATACAGGATATTAAAAAGAACGAATACGGCTTTATTTATGTTTTATCCAACCCATTCCCTTTCCCAGACAATACAATAATTTCACAGCCTCCTTGTTACTGTTTCCTTTGGCAATCATTTTATTGTCGGCAATTTTTTTAAATAGTACAGAAATGCTGCCTTTTTTGCCAAGAATGAAAAATTTATCTTCAAAAACCTGTTTGACAATATCGTTTCGATCTTTTATATATACAGTTTCAAATAAAGGCGGTGCAACGCTGTCCTTTCTCTTGCGTATCGCTGGACCATATTGCTGTCGAGATTATGCGCTTCGTTAGCACAAGCGAGCATTTTCTAAAGTCAGTTACTGGATAAATTCCTTATTCTGCAGAAAAAGGATTTTTTGCCGCCAGATGGAAAGGAGCCAGATATGAAAAAAGATCAAGAGTACGAGGAGTTATTCATTTTTTTAGCACCTTCCCCTGTCATTGAGCAGAAGCTTTTTTAATTCCTGCATTGAAACACATTGAATGAGAACGTCGAGTGTTTACACCGTAGTATAGGATGGCATCAATTCGTTTCTAAGCAACTTACAGAGTTTTAAGCGATTCTATTCCCCACTGCTCGATTAGAGCCTTAAGTTCCGGGTTTGCCTTAAAATTTCCGCCTACGGATTTTTCAATACAATTGTTTCGAGTAAAAGCCTGAGTTTCAGGAAGCAAACTACATTCATACAACTATCAATAGGAGGTAAATAATCTATGGGTAAAATAAAGATCGCGATTGTAGGAATTGGGAATTGTGTCAGTTCACTGATTCAAGGGATTCATTATTACCGGGATAAAAGCAGGCAAGACGCCATCGGCCTGATGCACTTTGAAATGAACGGCTATAAGCCGGGAGACATAGAGGTTGTCGCAGCCTTTGATGTTGACAAACGCAAGGTCGGCCAGGATGTGCATGAAGCTATTTTTGCCAAACCCAACTGCACGACGGTTTTCTGTCCCGATCTTCCCCCATCCGGAGTATTGGTTCGGATGGGAAAAATTCTGGACGGTGTTGCGAGCCACATGCAGGATTACCCTGAAAACAATACTTTCGTTCTGTCCGAGGAGCCGGAGCTAACAGAAAAGGAAATCGTCAAAGTGCTTAAGGAGTCTGGCGCCCAAATCCTGTTGAACTATCTCCCGGTCGGCTCTGAAGAAGCTACCAGGTTTTATGCCAATTGCGCGCTGGAAGCAGGGGTCGCTTTTATCAATAACATTCCGGTGTTTATCGCCAGCGATCCGGCGTGGGGCAAACGCTTTGAAGATAAAAACATTCCTATCATCGGTGATGACATCAAGTCTCAAATGGGCGCTACCATCACTCACCGCATACTGACCGACCTGTTCAAAAAGCGCGGTGTCAAGTTGGAGCGCACTTACCAGCTCAATACCGGGGGCAATACCGATTTTCTTAATATGATAGAACACAAGCGCCTGGTCACAAAGAAAAAATCCAAGACAGAGGCTGTTCAGGCCGTGGCTGCCAAGCGTCTGGACGATGAAAACATCCATATCGGTCCCAGTGATTACGTGCCGTGGCAGAAGGACAACAAGGTCTGTTTCATCCGCATGGAGGGCAAGCTGTTCGGTGGCGTGCCCATGAACCTTGAAATGCGCCTTTCTGTGGAGGATTCACCCAATTCGGCCGGTGTTGCCATTGACGCCATCCGCTGTGCAAAAATAGCCTTGGACCGTGGTCTGGGCGGCGTACTTCATGCGCCGTCAGCCTATTTTTGCAAGCATCCCGCGCGCCAGTTCACAGACGATGAGGCGTTTACCATGGTCGAAGACTTCATCAACGAAGATGTCGTTTTAAGCCTTAAAACACTGAAACTGGTAAGTTAAGCCTTGTTTTTGCCCGGGAATGGAGTCAATGAGTATGAAGTGCCTGATCATAGCCGCCGGCAAGGGGAGCCGGCTCCGGCAGCAAGGTGACTGCAAACCTCTTATTCCCATTCTGGGGCTGCCCCTGATCGAAAGGGTTATCCGCACCGCCATGGAGGCTGGAGCGGACGATTTTTTGGTTGTTACCGGATACCAGGAAGAGCTTATCCGCTCTTTCCTGGTCAGCCTGACCCATCGCCTGGGGTGCAGCATAACCCCCATTTTTAACGAATATTGGGGAAAAGAAAACGGCCTTTCGGTGCTAAAAGCCAGGGAATACTTGCAAGAGCCATTTTTACTGCTCATGGCTGACCATCTCTTTGATCCGTCCATAGCCCATGAGTTGATGGCGCTTGCCTTATCCGACGGTGAAATCACCCTGGTCGTGGATAGCAATACCCGTAATTCCTCTGTCGATATGGAGGATGTCACCCGGGTAAAGACCAGAGACGGAAAGATACTCGACATCGGTAAGGGCCTGACAGATTTTAATGGCTTTGACACCGGTATTTTCTTATGTACGCCCGCTATTTTTAACACGTTGGAGCGCAGCGCAAAACAAGACGGCGATACTACCCTGTCCGGGGCGGTGAAGATTTTAGCTGCCGAGGGCAAGGCTAAAACGTTTGAAATCAGCGGACGCTTCTGGATTGATGTGGATGACCCTGCGGCTTTCAGACGTGCAGAAAACTCCATTTTGGCTGATTTAAAGGACAAGCCCAACGATGGTCCGGTGTCACGTTATTTAAACCGCCCCGTATCGATTAGGATTTCCCGCCGGCTGGTAGACCATCAAATCACCCCTAATCAAATATCCCTGTTTTCATTCCTGTGTTCGGTTCTGGCTGCCGGCCTGTTTGCTCTTCATAGTTATTTTGCGCTTTTACTGGGCGGTCTTATAGCACAGTTCGCCTCAATTGTAGACGGCTGCGACGGCGAAGTAGCCAGACTCAAACATCAATATAGCGCTTACGGCGGCTGGTTCGATGCAGTACTTGACCGTTATGCCGACGCTTTTCTTCTTTTTGGTCTCACCTGGCACGTTTATACAGATAAAACTGATAGTTTCATTCTGTTGATCGGATTTATGGCGATTATTGGCTCCTTTATGTTGAGCTATACGGCTGACAAGCACGACAGCCTTATGCGCAACCGGATCACTCATAGCAAGGGATTGCGCATGGGCCGCGATATACGTGTCTTTCTGATATTCCTCGGCGCCGTATTCAACCAAGCTTATTTGACACTGGTTGTGATTGCCGTGGTGATGAACATTGCGACCGTACGCCGCCTCATTATCTGCCGGGATCATGGATAGTATCGACTGCGCCAAACAAAATATCAGAGCGATTATTTCAGGCTCCAGTGTACCGGAAGATCCGATCCATGCGGAAAATACCCTTGATTGGTTGTTGAAGCTTGATCCCGAGGCTGATCAGGCGTTG
>JAUUWG010000191.1 GCA_030589165.1 Desulfobacterales bacterium | reverse complement strand
GGTATAACCGGAGGTTTTTTCAAAGGCCGGGTTGACGTAAGTGATGGTTCCTTTGGTATCGGTAATTATGATTGTATCGGTCGCATGGTCCATGACCATTGCCCGGCGCGTCAGATCGGCCTCCATTTTTTTTTGCTCGGTGAGATCTATAATTATACCTCTTAACCCCATTGGTTTGTTGTCACGCATAACAGGATTTGTATGAACGAGAATGGGGAATGTGCTGCCGTCTTTCCTTAGTGCGGTGTATTCCGCACCATATTTTTCCCCATTCCATACGCGCTGCATATTTACCATTGCCCTGTCACGATCCTCCGGAATTAAAATTTGAAAGGCATTTAGGCCTTTATCAAATTCTCTTTGGGTGTATCCGGAAATGTCAAAGGCATTTTGATTTATAAAAGTGAAGGTGCCTGTTTCATCCATTTCAAAAACAATCTGAGGCAGCGAATCGGCCAATTCCCGAAATCTTTCCTCACTTTCCCCCAGTGCCTTTTCGGCCCGGGCTTTTTTTTCTTCCTGTTCATAGCTGTAAAGGGCAAAAGCGATATCGCCGGCAAGCTCCAGGATCAGGGATATTTCTTCCTCATCTAAAATCATGTCTATGGGAAAGGAAATGGTTAAAAAACCGAAAACCTTCCCGCCGTGCTCTAATCTAACGATGGCCGATCCCCTATCACGGCACTCATAAGGTATAGGACAGCCGTCACAGGTTAAACCGGTATTTTCTATGAATAAAACATCCGGCTGCTTTAGAGCCTTTCGGACACAATAAGGTGGCTCCCCTTGCTCAATCTGCCTGACCAGCGCTGAAAAGCTCTCCCCCAGACCGGCCTGGGCCGTTGCTGTCGGCTTTCCGGAGGCATCTGTTAAAATGATCCAGGCATGGCTGTAAAAACGGGTTTCCAAAAGAATCGCGCAGGCTTTTTCAAGCAATCGACCCCGGTCTTTTTCCTGAACGATCAACTGGTTGACATCGCGGACCGCACGCAGGACCTTGTTAAGATGCTTTTCCCTGGCCTCTGCCAGCTTGCGCTCTTTAATTTCATTTTTCAGCTGTTCATTTGCCTCGGTCAACTCAAGAGTACGCACTTTTACCATTTGTTCAAGCCGCTGATGCATCCGGGCCAAAGAGACGTGGGTTTTAACACGGGCCAAAACTTCCTCATGCTGAAAGGGTTTGGTGATATAGTCCACCCCACCGACACTAAAACCCTTTATCTTGTCCGTCACTTCCGTCAGGGCACTGATAAAAAGAACCGGGACGTCCCTGGTACTCTCATCAGCCTTCAAACGCCGGCACACCTCGTAACCGTCCATGCCAGGCATCTTGATGTCAAGCAGAACAATGTCCGGCAGGGTCGACTGGACTGACGTTAACGCAAGTACGCCGCTGGGAGCGAGCCGGACCTTATAGCCTTTATCGGTCAACATCCCGGATAAAAGACGCAGGTTATCCGGGTTATCATCAACCAACAGAACACTTCCTTTTGTCATGCTCCCATTTTCCGGATGACTTTCCGTGTTGATCATGTCTAACCTCCTGTGGAATATTGAATATTGAATATTGACTATTGAAGATTGAAGGAATTCTATCGATTATATTAAAAGATAGAGCGTAGCGATTCAACAAATCGTCATTCTTCAATCGTCATTCTTCAATCCTAGCACTTTCCGGATAATCTCTGCCATATCCCTCATAACAATCGGTTTCATTACAAACTCCTTGATTCCCATATGCCTGGCCTTTTCTTCTGAAATCAGTTCGCTGAACCCGGTACAAAGGAGTATGGGAATGTCGAGCCGAATCCGCATGAGCTCTTTGGCCAGATCCGCACCGGTCATGATGGGCATGGTAAGATCTGTAATGACAAGATCAAAGGCCCCGGGCTGAGTACGGAAGAGTTCCAGGGCCTCGACACTGCTCGTTCTGACAGTCACTTGATAACCGAGTCGCTCCAGCATCATCCGGGTGGTATCAGCCAGATCTTTCTCATCATCTACAAAAAGTATTCGCTCATTGCCCTGGGGAATCGGAATATAATCCTCGATTTCGGTTGTTTTTCCGGCATCCTCGCTTTTGGGCAGAAGTACCCGAAAAGTGGTTCCTTTTCCGACCTTGCTCTCAACCAGGATGCTCCCCCCATGGCTCGTGACAATGCCATGGACCACGGCAAGGCCAAGGCCGGTTCCCTCTCCGGGCTTTTTTGTCGTAAAATAGGGATCGAAGATACGTTCCATTATATGACTTTCAATACCATAGCCTGTGTCGCTCACCATAAGTTGCAGGTACTTTCCTGGCGCCAATTCAGTCTCCCGATCTGTTCCGGACGGATCAAATTCAATCGCGGCCAGCGATACCGTTAATACACCGCCGGTTTTTTCCATGGCGTGATAGGCGTTGGTGCACAGGTTCATCAATATTTGATGGATCTGGGTCGGATCCGCCAGAATCACGCCGGATTCGGCAGCGATATTCTGCCTGATTTCAATGGTGCTGGGCAGGGATGATCGCAGCATTTTGAGGGCCTCTTTGATAATGATGCCCGGCTGTATCAATCTTCGCTCCTGTTTGGCCTGTCGACTGAATGCAAGGATCTGCTTCACCAGGTCCTTTGCGCGACTGCCTGCCTTGACCACCTCAATAATATTTTGGTAAGCAGGATTATTTTTAGAGAGATCAAGTTGCGACAATTCGGCACGGCCAATAATGACCCCGAGAATATTATTGAAGTCGTGGGCAATGCCGCCTGCCAGGGTGCCGATGGCTTCCATTTTCTGGGCCTGCCGCAGCTGGTTTTCAAGGCTGATTTTGTTGGTGATGTCACGCTTGACGGCAACATAGTTGACAATCTCTCCCG
>JAUUWG010000097.1 GCA_030589165.1 Desulfobacterales bacterium | reverse complement strand
CTTCAGGCCATCTTTATTCGATACTCAATCAAATCGTCCTCGAAATAGAACGACTATTCCTGTGGCGATTAGATTTCGGATCGAATAAATCTGACCTGAACATGAGCGCTATCTGGGACACTTTATTCGTGCCGAGTCCCTAAAACAAATTAATAATGGAAATGAAAAATAATATGGATATACATTCAATAAAGATCGGTGTTGTAGGGGCTGGATCGTGGGGGACTGCGCTTGCTAATCTTCTGGCCTTGAAAGGGTTTAAAATCGATCTTTGGGCTTATGAAAAGGAAGTAAAAGATCAGATTCAGTCAAATAAAGAAAACACTGTTTTTTTGCCGGGGATTCCTCTTTCTGCCAATATCTTTCCCTCGAACGATATCGCAGAGGTGGTTTCAGGCAAAGATCTTGTACTGATCGTCGTGCCATCCCATGTCATGCGGGAGACGACATGTAAAATCTCGGGTTTGCTCTCTAAGGATACGATTGTTGTTTCTGCTTCCAAAGGGATTGAGAATAAAACCCATTTAACCATGTCGGGTGTCTTGAAAGAGACACTTTCTGATGTGCCTGAAGATCGTTTTGCCGTCCTTTCCGGCCCGAGTTTTGCCAAGGAAGTTCTAAAGAAAGATCCTACCGCGGTTACGGTGGCATCAAAGGACAGAGAAGTGGCCGGCTTTGTACAGCAGGTTTTTTCGACTCCCTATTTCAGGGTTTATACAAACGATGATATGATCGGAGTTGAATTGGGTGGTGCCGTAAAGAATGTAATTGCTGTTGCATCCGGTATCGTCGACGGCCTGGGACTCGGTTTAAATGCAAGGGCCGCTCTGATTACAAGGGGACTTGCAGAGATGCGTCGTCTGGGAATAAAGCTTGGAGCTGATCCGTGTACATTTTCCGGCCTTTCGGGTGTCGGAGATTTGCTGTTGACCTGTACCGCTGCTTTAAGTCGAAATTACACGGTGGGCAAACAGATAGGGGAGGGGAAAACACTCAAGGAAATTTTGTCTGAAATGCGCATGGTTGCAGAAGGGGTTAAAACCGCCAAGTCGGTCTACAACCTTTCTCGAAAACTTGGCGTTGAAATGCCTATTTGTCACGAGGTTTACCATGTCCTTTATGATGATTTTTCCCCAAAAGACAGCGTGCATCGGTTGATGTCCCGTGATCTTAAACATGAATTTGATGAGCAGGTTTGAGACTTTACTTGTAGTATTTTATGGAGACTAAAAAACCTCACAAGGGAAGCGGCCACAGGCAAAGGCTCAGAGAGCGGTTTCTTGCTTCAGGCCTGGTCGGGTTTCATGATTATGAGGTCATTGAACTTCTTCTGTTGCTTGCTACCCCGCGAAAGGACTGCAAGGATGCAGCCAAGGCGGCCTTAAAAAGGTTCAAAACCTTGCAGGGCGTCCTTGAAGCATCCCCTGAGGAACTTGTCGAGGTTAAAGGCATAGGACCTGCCAATTTATTCGGAGTTAAGCTGATAAAGGCGGTTTCGGACCGGTATCTTAAAAAGAAATTGATAAGGAAAGATCCGCTAAATAATTCAAGGGAACTTTTTGATTATCTCTACCACAGCATGAGGGACAAGGACCGGGAACGTTTCAAGGTCATATTTCTTGACGCCAAAAATAAAGTTATTTCAGTCGAGACACTTTTTAAGGGGACATTGACCGCGAGCAGCGTTTATCCAAGAGAGGTTGTGCGGGCCGCTTTGAATCATCAGTCTGCAGCCCTTATTTTTGCTCACAACCATCCTTCAGGTGACCCCGAGCCTTCTCCGGATGATGTCTCCATAACCCGTCACCTTGTTTTTGCTTGCAAATTAATGGGGATAACGGTTCATGAGCATATTGTCATAGGTGACAACAGGTATTTCAGCTTTGCGGATTATGGTTATATCGCTCAGATGAACCGGGAATACGATACCAAGGACTTTAAATAAAATAGCTATGAGCAAAGATTCTTATCCATCATGTTTCGGCGTGCTCGATTCGGTTTTCCCGAAAACGGAAAGTGGTTTAAGAAGTACCCCTGATTCCTGCCTGTCATGTTCCTTCAAAACAGAGTGCCTGCGGACAGCCATGAAGGGAAGAGGGGGGCTTGAAGTTCAGGAGGAACTTGTTGACAGGGCCTATGAGTCCGGCATGATGACTTTTTTGCAAAGATGGTCAAAGAAGAAAAATTTTCAACGTAAACTCAGGGAAAACAAAAAAAAGAGACACAAAGGGAGTGGTTCGTGAAATCCATTAAAGAAATAGACATTACAGGCAAAAACGTACTGGTCAGGGTCGATTTTAATGTTCCACTGGACGAGCATCAGAATATCACGGATGATATCAGGATACGGTCTGTTTTGCCTACGTTGCAGTATATACTGGACAATAATGCAAAACTGCTTATCGCTTCACATATGGGCAGACCTGCCGGCAAGGTTGTGCCCGAGCTCAGTCTTTCCCATGTGGCTAAACGTTTGGGCAGATTCCTTGAAAAAGAGGTTAAGGTAGCTAAGGACTGTATCGGACCTGATGTTAAGGCGCTGGTATCCGGTATGAAAAACGGCGATGTCTTGCTTCTTGAAAACTTGCGCTTTCATCCCGAGGAGCAGAAAAATGATGAGGTCTTTGCCAAAGCGCTTGCATCGCTTTGCGACGTATACATAAATGACGCCTTTGCGGTATCTCATCGTATCCATGCGTCGGTTGCCGCCATAACAAAATATGCGCCGGTATCCGGAGCAGGTTTTTTGCTTCAGACGGAGCTGAACTATTTTAAGAAGGCGATGAATGAGCCTTTGCGTCCTCTTGTGGCTATCGTCGGGGGAGCAAAGGTATCGAGTAAATTGAGAGCCCTTGAAAACATGCTTCAGTGCGTTGATAAATTTATCATCGGAGGCGCCATGGCCAATACTTTTTTGAAAAGTACGGGCTGTAACGTGGGCAAATCAAAGGTTGAGGACGATCTTGTAGAAATAGCCGGGGCCGTGATGAAAAAGGCAGCTGAAAAGGGAATAAAGTTTTATATTCCTGTGGATGCAGTGGTGGCCCCACAGGTTGACCCCAAAGCCGAAACCAAGATTGTGCCGATAAAAGAGATTCCTCCGGATTGGATGATTCTGGATATAGGGCCCTCGACATCACTGCTTTATTCCGAAGTCTTGTATGACGCAAAGACAGTGGTCTGGAACGGACCTCTCGGCGTTTTTGAAATGGATGCCTTCAGCAGAGGGACAACTGCCATGGTGCATAGCGTGGCCAATTCTTATGCACTCACAATTGTCGGCGGCGGCGATACCGATGTCGCCATTCACAAGGCCGGCGAAACAGATAGAATAACATATATTTCAACAGGGGGCGGTGCTTTTCTCTATCTTTTGGAGGGGAGAGACTTGCCCGCAGTTATTGCTCTTGATGAGGCGGACTGCAGCGTATAAATGATAAAAGCGGAAAGATTAAAGGTAAAAGAGATTATGAGGCCACTCAGGCCTTTTTTGAGTAAATATAAGCTGCTGTTTGCCTTGGCCGTATTGGTTTTTTTGTTGTGCTTACCATTCCTGGAAACATTTGTCCGCTTTTATAATATTGTAACGGACAGAGAGCAGATCACAATTTTTATCAACTCCTTTGGGGCCGGAGCGCCTGCTGTCTTCATGCTGGCCCAGGTTTTCCAGGTGGTCTTTGCCCCTATTCCGGGTGAAGCGACAGGCTTGATAGGGGGATATCTCTTTGGGGCGGTAAAGGGTTTTGTCTATTCGAGCATAGCCCTTTTTGTCGGATCGTGGATTAATTTTACAATCGGCCGCTTTCTGGGAAAACGGTATATCAGAAAACTGATGCCGGCCGATAAACTCAACAGATTTGATACCATCCTCAAGCGGCAGGGTATTATCGTCGTATCGATCTTATTTATTTTCCCCGGTTTTCCAAAGGATTATCTCTGCTTGTTTCTTGGATTAACGGCCATCCCTTTTAAGGTGTTCATTGCCATCGCCGCTATCGGGCGAATGCCCGGGACATATATGCTGAGTCTTCAGGGTGCATGTCTTTATAAACAGATGTACGGGATGTTCGCCCTGATATTCGGTTTGTGTATTGTTTTTGCTTTTATTGCTTTTCGGTATCGGGAGGATTTGTATCAATGGATTGAAAGGTTTAACGGCAGTTGATGGTCAAAGTTCTTGATAATAGCCGTTGAAGGTGGCTTTAAATAATGGTAAAGAAAAAGACATCTCCCTTTATCTTACCGGGACTGGAGAAGAAATTGCTATTCTGGAGTGTCAGAGAAGAGCTTAGCTATGCAAACAGGTTAAGACGTTCCTATTACGAGCTTTTACGAGATGAGTTGGATCAATTCATTTTACAGCACGCTCTTATAGATTCCTATCACAATTTTCTCGCCCAAAAAATCCCTTATCCATTTGTTGAAATGCGGGAGATGAAACCCCGCGCACGAATTCCGACTGTGGAATATGAATACCAGAATGCTTTTTTGGTCATATTTGTGGAGGATACCATCCCCGCCATTCACAAAAAGTACATCAGATTTTTTGACGTCAACAAGACAACCAAGACAAATCTTTTAGCCACCAATGCACTTTCCCTCTCGGATAAGTTTGACAGGAGCCAGAAATATCTGGAGTCGATTCATTTTTTTGATTTTATAAAGTCACTTCTTCATATCGACTACGCCCTCCTTATCCAAAGAGATCCGGCAAGCATGGCCAGGGACAGGTATGTTATTTCTCATTTCCATGTGAGGGTCGACTGGCCGATTGCGGATGCCGCCGAAGACCTGGCCCGGTATCTTAGATATATATCAAAGCATATTTATGAAAAAGGGGATAAATATGCTGAAGACGTCCAAAAAAAATATTTTGAGTATTACGGGCTTCCAGTTACGGTCGGTGGCAGAAGGACGGCTTCTGTTGTGGCGGCCCAGTATTTGAAACGAATCGGGTGCATTTCTACAGTCTATGCCGGGAGCAGCGAGTCAAGGACGTTGATGCGAATTTCAGAAAGAGGAGTTTCAAAGGCGGTTCTGATCAAGTTTACGCCTGATGAGATGGCCCGGATTGCGGAAGCAAACGATCTTAAATTGCAGACTTTCAAAAAGAACTATGTCGTAGCCTATGAAGGTGAAGAGGGAATTTGTATTTTTCAGGCCATTTACTCCCTTACAGAACATTCCAGGCCGCCTGAAGACGGTAAACTGAGGGAAATTAATCCTGACCCGCACTGGCTGACCGTCAGGGGCCAGCATATCCTCCCCAAGCCGGGTGTTTGGCAATATTCCCCACTCTACTTAAATGCGATATACTGTTAGGAACGGAGATTAAATAAATTGCACATTATTACGCTCAGATTCAGGTCGGAGATGAGATGGAATATTTATAAATTATTTAATCTCCGTTCCTTAGTATTCTATTTTTTTCATCATTGCCGTTTCATCGCAGTCCGGGAATTTTACGCAGGTAATGCAGTCCGCCCAGATCTTTATAGGGAGTTCCGATCTGTCTATCTGTTTGAAATCGAATTTTTTAAAAAATTCCGGTTTGTAGGTGAGAGTGAATATTTTTTTTATGTTAAAAGATTTTGCCTCGGCAAGGGCTGCTTCAACAAGTTTTGAACCGATTTTCTTCCTTATGTGGTCGGGATGCACTGCCAGGGATCTTATTTCCGCAAGATCTTCCCAGCAGAACTGTAAGGCGCAGCAGCCTATAATTCTGTCTTCCCCGGCATCCACAAAGACCCAAAAATCCCTTAAATGATCATAGAGCTGGCTTAAAGGACGTGGGAGAAGATCTCCTGTTTTGCCGTATTCGGAAAGAAGCCAATGGATCGTTTTTATGTCTTTGATTTTTGCTTTTCTAATCATGAAATATTATTCGCAGAATAAGGCGCGAAAGTCAATATCTGCTTGAGTCTCGCACCGGTCATTGAATTATCGAACCAACCGGTCAAAAAGTCGGTCCAACAGGGCTTCTGCCCTGTGCAGTTCATCAGGCGAATCAAAGGAGGATACCAGCTCTCGCAGGATGGTATCGTATCCGGACGGGGGCGTGCCGATGGCCTCGTAATCGACCGGGGGCTTGGGATACAATTGGTCTTCAAAGAAATAATTGCACAATCCGGTTCCGGGCCGGGACCGGAAAGGCCAGTCAGGCTTCAGGGTAAAAAAATTCCGGACCGTTTCCATGCGTTTTTGATTTCCAATGATATCTTCTCTTCTTACCGGCTTTTTGAGGCGTCTCTCCAGCTCTTGGAAAAATGCGTTCAGCATTTCCACCTCGGTGATGATCAGGCCGTACAAGTACCAGTCTTCTGAAACCTCCCGGACGATCTCTTTGTAAGCCTTCGGCAGGTTATGGCAGGAGGGGCAGAAGTAAATCCTGCATGCCATCCCCCCATAGAAGCTGAGCCCTCTGAAATCCACGCCATTGTTCCCTTTAGCCAGAGGATGCAGGAGACAGCCCACCCGGGAACGTGCTTCACCTACAAGCCCGATGTACGGGCAGTGGTGAAACTCCGGAAAGGGTCTTGTCTGCAACTCTCTATCCTCGATGGCCTGTTTGAAGGCAAGGATGGCGTCCATGTTGCGGGGAACCTTTGCAAAAGCCTCGGTCCTGCAGGTCAACATCTCCATCAGGGCGCCGTAGGATGCATCCTTCACATTATATAATCCGCAGCATGCCCCGCAGGAGATCTGTTCATCGACCTGGCAAAGATATACCCCGCCAGGCACCTTGTTATCCATATTTCACCTCTGTTTAGACATATCATCACTCAAAATCCATGCACCTTGAGCTTGCATTAACCCAACCCCCCATCTCCTGCAACGCTTTTTTATCGTCGCTGTTACTTCTGTTACTTCTGTTACTTAAAAGCAAGTAAAGCTTTACATAAAATTATGGCCCTTATTTCACACCAGGTTTGAACCTGTTTTCGTCTTTAAGGTTTAACTTTTTGATATATATCGCAATCGTTTTAAATGCCTAAGTCGGTCTGAGTTGGCATCGATATTGCTTAATATAAAGAAGATTGCAAGACAAAGCCAAACCTGTCGCAAGGCAGGGACGGAAAGCCACGGGTCTTGATGAGACAGCCGGGTTGCCTTGAGAATAAGGTGGTCTGGCTTTTTTTTGCCGAAAAATCCTTGCAAAGGAGGTGTTGCCCAAAGAGCGGATGGATATGAAGCAATAAAACTTTTAA
>JAUUWG010000017.1 GCA_030589165.1 Desulfobacterales bacterium | reverse complement strand
GGTAGTGGGTAGTGGGTAGTCTCCTGAAAATACAAGTAACCACGGTGTAGAGACGGGTCGGTGACCCGTCTTAAAAAGAAATATTCTATCAATGTTATATATAAAAAGACAGAGCGAAGCGACTCTTAACTTTAGCTCACTTCAAATCACTTTCCAGGTTTATCCGGCGTAGGTAGTCATGTCTATAATTTATAAATACTTGACCGGTGAGATTTTAAAATACTTCGGCATCGTCATGTTAATGGTTATCGGCATATATCTTGCCGTCGATTTTTTTGAAAAGATAGACAACTTTATGGAAGCGGGTCTTTCTTTTTCAAAGGCTTTTACCTATTTTATCTGCAAGGTGCCTCTTGTCATCGCCCAGGTAATGCCGGTTTGTATCATGCTGGCTGTTATTGTCGTTTTCGGCTTGATGAGCAAGAGCAATGAGCTGATTGCTCTGAAAAGCAGTGGAGTAAGCATCTATCATCTTTTAAAACCGGTCCTTTCAATGGGAATTCTGTGCAGTCTCCTCCTTTTTTTCGTTTCCGAGGTGATCGTTCCAATAAGCATAGGCAAGGCAAACAGGATATGGATAAAAGAGGTCAAAAAAAGAACACTGGTTACTTCAAAGGAAAAGAATATCTGGATCAAAGGTGATCGTTTAATAACACACATAAAATATTATAACCCTTCAACCAAAGCCATCTTTGGGATTACTCTCAATTATTTTGATGAAGATTTCAGGTTGATAAGAAGGGTGGATGCAAGAAATGGCCTTTTTAAAGAAGGAAGATGGTTTTTGTTTGAATTAATAGAACAAAATCTGAATAAAGAAAATGGAAACTATAACATATCGTTTCATGAAGAACGTGTCGAGCAACTCGATTTGTTACCTGAGGACTTAAAGCGAGTGATCAAAAAGTCCGAAGAGATGAGTTTCAAGGAACTTTTTGCATACATAAAAAAGGTTGAGAAAGAAGGATACGATGCTACGATCTACCGGGTGGACTTTTATGCCAAGATGGCTTTCCCCCTGGTTTGTACAATAATGTGTATTGTGGGAATCGCCATTGCTGTCAGAGGAAAAATCAAGGGGGCTTTAGCATTTGGCATTGCCTGCGGTATTGGTATGGCATTTCTTTACTGGATTTTTTACAGTTTTTGTTTGTCCCTTGGATATGGAGAGGTGCTTCCTCCTTTTATTGCTGCCTGGGCTGCCAATTTTGTTTTTTTATGCCTTGGTGTTTTCTGCTTACTGAATGCTGAATAACGTCTTGATAAGAATATAAAAAAATATCATGCGTAAGATACAAAAAAAAATCGAAAAGGTTATGACAGATAGCGGCAAAAGCCGTCCCTTTTCCTTTGAATTTTTTTTGTTTATGATATCAATGGGTTATGCTGGTGGTTTGAAGCTGAGACAAAAAATTTACCGAAAGGGGATTTTCAGTTCAAAAAGGCTCCCCTGCAGGGTGATATCCATAGGCAATATAACCGTGGGAGGTACGGGAAAGACTCCCATGACCATCTATGTGGCTGAACTGGTAAGCAACTTAGGATATAACGTAGCTATAGTCAGCAGAGGATACAAAGGTGGCGCGGAAAAAACCGGCGGGATTGTCAGTGATGGCCGGACCGTTTTGATGGGGCCGGATGACGCAGGAGATGAACCGCTCATGATGGCAAAAAGATTGAAAAAAACACCTGTTGTTGTTGGACAGGACCGGTTTAAGGCCGGCATGATTGCGATAATGGCCTTTAATCCGGATGTTCTCGTGTTGGATGATGCGTTTCAACATTTAAAACTTGCACGAGATATCGACCTGGTACTTTTAGATTCCAGTAATCCTTTGGGTAACACGCATCTGTTGCCAAGAGGTACTTTAAGAGAACCGGCCTCTTCTCTGTGGCGTAGCGATGCTTTTTTGCTGACAAGATCAGATGATGACTCCGGTTCTGTAAAGGCAACCTCATTGCTTCATTCCAAACGATTGTCACCTGACATTCCTGTTTTTAAGACCATTCATCTCCCCTATATTCATAAAATAGTAGAAAAAGAGAAAAGCACGGTAAAAAACGCTTTGCGGTTTCCGTTTCCGAAAAATTTTGATTTTCTGAATGGACGAAAGGTTTTCGCCTTTTCCGGTATCGCCGGAAACCATAATTTCCGGAGAACACTTGAAGAGATTAAGTGCGATATGAAAGGATTCTTAGAATTCCCGGACCATCACCGGTATTCGGATAAAGATTTCAGAACGATACTACAAGCAGCAAAGAATATAAAAGCTGACGTTCTGATTACAACCGAGAAAGATTATACCCGAATTGCTCACAGAATCACATGGCCCATTGATCTTGTCGTTATAGGAATAGAAGTTTCTTTTGGCGATGACGAGGTCGTTTTTAATGCTTTCATCAAGAAGAGACTCTCAGAATCGTCCTGATCGTATTTTTAACGGCACCCATATTGCTATAGAATGTTCTGTATGCATTTTGCCCCATTGTTTGGGCTTTATGATGGTCTTTTAAAAGAAATTCAGCAGCTTTAAAAAAGGTTGAGGCATCAGATATCATACATGCGCCATTATTTTCCAGAAGCATATTGGAAATTGCTTTGAAATTACTCATGTCCGGGCCGAACAGAACCGGTTTTGAAAATACTGCCGGTTCAAGGGGGTTGTGCCCCCCAAGGTTCACCAGACTCCCGCCGATAAAAGCGATATCCGCCAAGGCATAAAGTTTTCTTAACATACCGATAACGTCAATAATAATGACATCAAATGCCGTATGTGATTTATGGCAGCAAATCTCTTGCATCAAAACAGAAGAAAATCCAGCATCCTTAAAAATAGATTTTACTGACTTTGACCGCTCGACATTCCTTGGCGCTATGATTAACAGGAGGTCGGGAAACCCATATTTTAATCGTTTGTAAGCCTTAAGAAGGATTTTTTCTTCGTTTTCATGTGTACTGCCGGCAATCAAAACCTTCTGATCGGATGTCATTCTGAAATTTTGTCGAAATGTATCGATTTCATCCTGTTGGATACGATCATAGTCCTGATCGAATTTGATATTTCCGGTCGTGACGATGCGATCGGCGGAAATTCCAAGGCGCCGGAACCTGTCGGTATCATCAGCGCTTTGGGTACAGATCTTGGTAAATATGGAAAATAAAGGGTTTGCCAGAGAAGAAAACCTTTTGTAGCCTGAAAACGATCGATCAGAGAGTCTTGCATTGACCAGAAATACCGGGATCGCTTTTTTCTTAATTTCACAGAGAAAATTCGGCCAGATATCCGACTCGACGATAACAACAAAATCCGGATCAATCCTGTTAAAAGCACGTTTTACCGAAAACAGAATGTCATAAGGAAAATAAGTAATGGTTTCGACGGATTGCGAGAGAAAACGATTTGCGATTTCAAATCCGGTGTGAGTCGAAACTGAAAAAATAATTTTTTTCCCTTTAAAAGCATCCTGAAGATGCTTAACAAGGGGTAAGGCGGAAAGAACTTCTCCGACAGACAGAGCATGAATCCAAATGGGTTTTTCTTTTTTTGAGAAAGGGTTACCGGGAAAACTACTTCGGGGAAAAGGCATCAAGCCCAGTCGATGCAAAAAGGTTTTCCGTCTTTTACGGGATGCTGTTTGATAAAGGATTAAAGGCCATCCCAGTAAAAAGAATGCTAACATTAAAGTATTATATACAATTTGCATTTTTAGATTACGCTTCTATCAGAATGTCCTTGACTATTTTAAGGTCTTCCGGCCGGTCAACACCAACAGTTTTATGTCGGGTTACAACAATATTGATTGGGATCCCGTTTTCCAGTAATCGAAGTTGTTCGAGTTTTTCAATGTGCTCCAGACGGCTTGAACCCAATTTGACAAACTGTCTTAAAACCGGCATTCGGAAGGCGTAAATACCAATGTGACCATAAATGTCAATCTCCTCCCCGTCACGTGAGTAAGGGATCAGTGACCGTGAAAAATAAAGGGCCCGGTTGTTTTTATCAAAAACAACCTTGACTCGATCCGGATTTTGGGCCTCTTTGGCTGAAATTTTTCTGATCGGCGTGGTTGCCTGAACATCCGGTTCTGAAAACGGCTGAAGCAGTTCGGAAAGCAGATCAGGTTCCAGCGCCGGTTCATCTCCCTGAATATTAACGACTACAGCGCTTTCCGGCAGATTAAGCTTTTCGGCTGCTTCGAGAATCCGATCCGTCCCGCTGGGATGATTGCTGCGGGTCATGACGGCAGGTACATTCAGTTCCTGGGCAGCTATACGGATTCTTTCATCATCGGTTGCCAGAACAACTTCTGATAGTTCAGGACAACGTAATGCCCGTTGGTACACATGCCAGAACATGGGCTTGCCGTGAATATCGGCCAGTGGTTTGCCGGGAAAACGTGATGATTGATAACGTGCCGGAATGATTCCCCAGCACTTTGGAAGTTGGTTCATTCAAAAATCCTTCTTAATACGGTTTGGATGACGTTTCTAAAAAATGATTGATTACCCTGCAGGCCTGTGCCGTACCGCCCTGACGCTTTTTTAAAAAATGAAGCGATTTTTGGCGAACGGTTTTTCGAGATGGCGGTGAAGCTAAATGATTTATCAGCATTTCAGCTGCGTTTTTCCAGTTAGTTGCTACCTGCAGTAGCTTTTCCTGGATGATTTCACGGCCGACCCAGGCGAAGTTTTCCCAGTATGGCCCAATGACGGGAATCACCCCACAAGTGAGTGCTTCCAGAAAATTCTGCCCCCCCAGTGGAGCAAGGCTTCCCCCGATAAAAGCCGCCTGAGCCCGTGCATAAACATTCATGAGCTCCCCAAATTTATCCCATAGGATTACAGATCCTTCGGCAGCAGGCTGGACAGTTTCTGAGCGCATTTGAAAGGGAATCGAAAGCCGGGCCAGCGTTTCTTGCCAGTATGCGGCCCTGTGAAGGTGACGGGGGACCAGGCCGATAATTGCGGCGGGATATTCTTTGCGAAGATGAAGAATAATTTTTTCGACATCAGCCTCTTCTTCCTGTCTCACAGAGGCCAGCGCAACAAAAGCAGATTCGGGTTTCAGAAGCGTGTTGAGGGAATTATCTGTCTGAAATTCGTCTGCGGAACCGGCCAAACGGTCAAATTTTATATTCGGCATGATCTCAACCGATTGCATATCAAACAGTTCGGCAAAACGCCTGGCATCGTTTGTTGAAATTGCCAGAACTTTATCCGGCTTGAGCTGCTTCCAAAGTCCGGGCCATATCATGTAGCGTTGAAAGCTTTTTTCTGTAATTCTGCCATTGATGATTAAAGTCCTGCAGCCGTATCTTTTCAGCGCTGCCAAAAGTCCGGGCCAAAGTTCCGTTTCCAGAAATATGGTGACTTGCGGATGAATCGATTTTACCGCCGCTTCCATAACAGCGGGGCGGTCAAACGGGAAATAGGAAATAGTCAGATCGTTTGCTGTATGAGCAACAGCACTTTGTAAAATTTCGATGCCTTGCCGGGTATTGGACGTCAGATGAATTCGAAGTGGACGGGCAGGATGCAGGTTTTTTAAAAGTTCCCATGCCAGATAGGACTCGCCGGCCGATGCCGCTTGAATCCATATATCGGCTGCATGCGGTGTTGCGTTGCGAAATCTCCGCTGATCAAAACCCTCAGCCAAACGGGTATTGTGCCGAAGCAGTGGAATGACAAATTTCCACGCCAAGTCATAACACGTGAAAGCCGCCTTGTATTTCATGCTGATTGAGATATTAATATTCTTTATATTGGCAACAACAAGTTAGAGTAAAAAATTTCTGTAAAAGGTCTTTGTAAATCTATCAAAATTTTAATGATGAAAAATTGATCGCAAAATGTCAAGTTTTATTCGAATTGAACATTTTGGGTTGTTATCCGAAATCTGTTTTGATATTGTCCAAAATTTCGATTAACAAATACCAACTATGCCCTATAATTTAGGTACTTTTTGAAAAAAATTCACAGAAATAACGTCAACCGCATATTGATCCGGTCCAGTAACTGGATCGGTGATGCCGTGATGACGACTCCGGCGATCCGGGCTATTCGGTTGAATTTCCCGGTCGCCGAAATAAGCATCCTGGCCAAACCGTGGGTGGCTCCAATTTATGAAAATAACCCCCATATTGATCGGATACTGATTTGCCGGTCCGATGGCAGGCGCGGCGGATTTGCCGGGATATTTCGTTTGGGCAGGGATTTGCGGAAAGAAAAATTTGATTTGGCCTTTCTTCTGCCCAATTCCTTTGAGACCGCATTTCTGTCATTTCTGGCGGGAATTCCCATGCGCGCGGGGTATGACACGGATTGCAGAAAATTTTTTATAACCCATGCCGTGCGGTTGAAACCGGAATATAAACGATATCATCAAATTGATTACTACTTGATGATTTTGAAACAGATGGGTCTGCGGACGTTCGGCACCCAACAGACACTGGTTGCTTCCGATGCGGAAAAAACAGCTGCATGGCAACGTTTTCAAGCGTGTGGCGTTGCCGATGGGAGTCTTTTGATCGGGATCAATCCGGGCGCCGCATTCGGTACGGCAAAACGCTGGTTCCCCGACCGTTATGCCGCGCTTGCCCGTAAACTGATAACATCCTTTGATGCTCATATTGCAATTTTCGGGTCCCCTGGCGAAAAGGAACTGGGTGAATATATTACCGGTAAAATCGGGCAACGCTGTGTCAATTTGTGCGGGAAAACAACGCTGAGGGAGGCGATTTCCGCCATCAGCGTATGTGATCTGTTTATCACCAACGATTCCGGTCTGATGCATGTGGCAGCGGCGCTGGATATCCCTCAGATTGCCGTTTTCGGATCAACGGATTCGGTTACAACAGCTCCCAGTAGTTCATACAGCCGTATCATACAGGTCCCCATCGAATGCAATCCCTGTTTAAAGCCGGAATGCCCCGAAGGCCACCATCTTTGCATGGAAAACATAACGGTTGATATGGTGTTTAACGCTGCGGAACATATGCTGACGAAAACGACCGGCGCTGCAAAAAAGAGTGATGGATGAAGATTCTGATTGTCAAATTGAGCGCCATTGGCGATGTGATTCTTACCCTTCCTTCATTAAACGCTTTGCGGAAACGATTTCCGAAGGCACATATAGCCTGGGTGGTTGAAAAAGCGGCGGCTGAGCTGATTGAAGGCCATCCCGCGCTGGACCGGGTCATTGTTTCCAACAGAAAAAAATGGATCAAAGGGCTTTGGGGCGCTGACCGCTTTGATAATTTGAAAAATATTCATAATTTTATCAAAGAACTGCGTGATACGCACTATGACCTTATCATCGATTTTCAGGGGTTGCTGAAAAGCGGTATTCTTGTCGGCTTGGCCGGAGGAACCCGCAAAATTGGTTTCGACAAAGGAATGCAGCGCAATGAAGGCGCCCACCTGTTTTTAAACGAGCGCATTCCTGCCGTCAATATGGACCGACATGCACTGGAAAGAAACCTCGTCCTTTTGCGGTCGCTGGGGATTTCGGCCGATGAGGTGGAATACCGGATTCCCGTGGGGCAAAGCGAACGTGCAGCTGCGGCTGAGCTTTTATGGAAACACGGGGTTGGTACGCGTCGCCCCTTGGTGGCACTGAATCCGATCACCCGCTGGGAAACCAAATTGTGGAATTGCCGCAACTTTGCCGGACTGGCCGATTGCATCATTGACGAACTGAGCGCCTGCGTCGTGTTTACGGGAAGCAGGAATGATCGTGATGCCATTTCATCGATAATTGACGAAATGAAACATCGGGCGGCCAACATGGCCGGCGAAACCAATTTAAAAGAATTGGCCGCGCTGTATGAAAAATGCGCTTTGGCCGTAACTACCGATACCGGTCCCATGCATCTGGCAGCAGCTGTCGGGACATCGGTCGTGGCGCTTTTCGGTCCCACGGCGCCATGGCGGACGGGGCCTTACGGGTCCCGCCACCAGGTTGTAAGGGCCGAGATGAAATGCAGTCCCTGTTTCAAACGAAAATGCCCGACGGTTAAGTGTATGCAGCAGATCAGTGTTAAGCAGGTAATGGAAACAATTTTGAAACTGGGTATTTTATAGATCAGAGACTATCCATGCCATGGAATCATAGCAAAAACATTCAACAAACTCCTCAAGGGCGACCAGAGCCTTTGGGCATGTTTTCCGCTTTTATCGCCGGCCTGTCCAGAAAGCATGTTATATGCGCAGGGCGCTTTCCGGGGTGGCTTGCATACTGCTTGGATGCAAGACATCGACGCATTGTAAGGAGAAACCTGCATTTCGCATATCCGCAATGGTCACCGGAGCGCATCCGAAAACTCACCAGGCGCGTTTTCCAAAATGCGGGAGTTAGTTTTCTGGAATTTTGCCAGGCGTCTTGCCTTTCAAAACAAGATGTATTGCGAAATGTTCGATTGAAGGGTGAAGAGAACCTGCGAAATGCCATGCAGGATGATAAAGGTCTGATCCTGATTTCAGCCCATCTGGGAAACTGGGAAATGGTCAATTTTTTTCTTTCGTGTTATTTCCATTATCCTCTGGTTATGGTGGCCAGAAAGATTCAGTCCCGCATACTCCACCAATGGGTTCACGGAGTACGGTCAAGGTTCGGCAACATTATCATCGATAAGAAAAACGCGATGTTTCATATGAAAAAAGCATTGCGCCAGGGTAAAATGGTGGGGGTACTGATCGACCAGGCAACTTCCCGCAGGGAGGGGGTTGAGGTCGATTTTTTCGGACGGACCGTTACCGCGACGCCGGCGGCCGCACTTTTAGCCAGACGGTACGACTGCCCGGTTTTGCCGGTTTTTTGTGTAAGCGATACGGACGGCGAACTTACATTGATCATAGAGCCGCCTCTTGCGTTAAAGAGAACAAAAAATCTGCGGTCTGATCTGCAGGAAAACACTCAATTGATGACCCATGTCGTCGAAAAAGCAGTTCGCGCATATCCGGAGCAATGGTTCTGGTTTCATAAACGGTGGAAGCAGAACTACCCCTTTTTATACCCTGAAGATTTGGCCAGGCGCCAGCGACGGAGAGAAAAAAGGAGAGCTAAATCAAGAGATAAGGGTGGCAATGAAAGCGTGCATTAATTGCGTTATTAATTATTTCAGAGAATTGAAGGATATTCGTCCTCTCGCGGCGATAATTGCCCTATTAACGTTATTTATTGCTTCCAGTACCAAGAATCCATTAAACAATGACGGCATACTCTATCTACAGACTGCCGAGGCTTTTACCAACTCCGGTTGGCGTGCGGCAATGGAGCTTTATCCCTGGCCTTTTTATTCAATACTGATCGCGATGACGGCTAAGCTGATGCAATTATCATTCGTGCATGCCGCCTATTTATTGAATGCAGCTTTGCTGGTTATTATCGTCACAAGTTTTATTACGATTATCAAAGAACTTGGCGCCTCCCGCACAGTACAATTTATTAGTGCCGTCGTTATTCTCGGTCATCCTCGTTTGCACCACTATCAATCCTATATCATCCGCGGTTTTGGTTATTGGGCATTCTTGTTGTTAGCGCTGTTGTATCTCATCCGTTATCATCGACATTTGTGCTGGGGTCATGCTTTGGGCTGGGGGGCAAGTATCAGTATTGCGGGGTTGTTCCGACTGGAAGGCCTTGTTCTGGCTATTTTCACCCCTTTGGTGCTGCTTTTTCGACCGAATATCGGATTATGGCGTAAAGTGGAGTATACGCTTAAAGCATATTCTGTCACTATTATTACACTTTTTATTGTGATCATCTGGTGCTTCAAACGGCCGGATGGTGTTTTGGGGCGGCTGAGTGAAATTCAGAATCAGTTGCAAAACGGCTTGATGGTGTTGGGCGCCAATTTGCAAATCAAAGCAGCCATAATAAGCCAAAACGTGTTGAATGATTACTCCGATGACTTTGGCTTAACTATGACTATCTCAGGTCTTGCCGGAATATATTTCTATAAATTGATTAAAACCATCTGGCCTCTTCACACCTTGCTTTGTGCCCATGCAGTTTGCAATAAGCTGATGCCCGCCGAGGATGGCACCAGAAAGTTACTGATCTATTTTACCGTATTAAATTTAGTGATTCCGGCCATATTTTTGGGTCAGAAATTTTTTATTCAACAGCGTTTTTTGATGCCGGCAAGCCTGCTGCTTTTAATTTGGACCCCATTCAGCCTTAACAACATTTTTCAGGACTGGAGAAATAAAAAAAGAGTGCTGACAGGTAATCGCATTACATTTCCTTTGATCTCTGTTGCGTTTTTTATCATGTTTGTCTGTGCGTTTATTCCATCCAGACCCTCCAAGGCATACATTACTTACGCCGGTATATGGCTGAAAAACAATACACCTCAACATGCCAGGATCTATAGCAATACCAGGAAAATCTCCTTTTATGCGAAACGACAACTTATATTATGTGATGTTTCCGACAACGGCTTTAAACCGCGGTGGACATCTGAAGATTTTATCGCTTTGAAGGTGTGCAATAAGGATTATAATAAAGCTGCAAAATGGTTAACTTCATTAAATTTAAAGCCTATCAAGGTGTTTGAAAATAAGCAGGGTGATAAGGTGCTTATATCTACACTTTCTTCTTCGGATTTGGAAATCATCCCGCCCTCCTCATGAGGAGAGTCCTTGTGCTTGCGCCTGTTGTGCAACTATTCAATCACGCCACCATGGTTGTTCATTCAGAATTAGGTGCCCGAAAAAAGACCATTGTTAAAGGTCAAAAGCGTATCAAAAAAGGACTCAAAGTTTTGAAGGCCAATCAGATCCTTAAGAATAATTTTTTGGATGATTAACTGATATCTATCAACAAATTGTTGTACTACAGCTGAGGTAGATTATTATTTGTGATAAGTTTTCAAATATTGGCTCCACCGTTGATATTCAATATCTTCGTTCCTCAGGGCGCAATTTGGATGTTCCGTTTCGCTTGAAGCTGAAATGTTGTGGCCGGATTACAGAATTGGTTTGTACCCGGGTGTTACGTGTTTTGCCGGGAAAACGCTTGGTCTGTTTTGGTAAATGGAATGATCGACAGGTTGTTGCAAAAGTTTTTCTGGCTGCCGGCAGTGCTGAACGGCATTGCGCTCGTGAAGCGAGAGGCATAAGTGCTCTTAAGGAGAATTGTATCGAGACACCCTCTTTGTTGTGTAGAGGTGTGCTTTTACCCTGTCGCACACCGGTATTAGTTTTTCAAAGAATTGTTCACTCACAGAATTTTGCAGAAGTCTGGAAACAGGAAAAAGATGGTGACCGGTGTGCTGATCTCTTGATTTGGGTGGTAAAGGTAATTGCAGATCAGCATTCGGCCGGGCTTAAGCAGGATGACTTGCATCTAGGAAACTTTCTCCTGTCTGGTAATATCATTTATACAATCGACGGCGATGCTGTTGATTTGCGACAAATCGGTAAACCATTAACGGAAGCGGTAAGTCTCAAAAATCTGGGATTGTTTTTTGCCCAACTCAATCCACGGTTCGACGACTTGATTCCAAAAGTTTTTCAGGCGTATGCTGAGAAAAGAAGATTGCCTGTGGAGGACGCTTTGTATGCACGCTTGATGAAAGAAGTTCGTATTCACCGGCGCCGCAGAAAAAGAGTATACCTCAGAAAAATCTATCGCGAATGCTCTGCCTTTGTGTGTTGCAAAGACTGGAATCGCTTTATGGTTTGCAACAGGGGAGAATATGATAAAGCGATGGATCGGTTTTTGAGTAATCCGGATCCTGTGATTGATTCGAGCAGATTATTGAAGGATGGCAATAGTTCTACGGTGGCATTGGTAGAAATCGGCGGACAACGCTTTGTGGTCAAACGGTACAATATTAAGAGTATGCAGCATGCCTTGAAGCGCTGCCTTCGCCCTAGCCGTGCCTCTATTTCATGGCGCAATGCTTACCGATTGGACTTTATGGGAATTTCTACGCCTAAGCCGATTGCGTTTCTGGAAAAACGATGGGGAATTTTTCGGACTACCGCATACTTTATTACGGAATATGTTCAAGGTGTTGATGCCTACCATTTGATTCATGCGGAGAGGGGAGGAGAGATCCCAAGGCAAAGTGTGGTAAAGTGGTTTGTGGAACTGCTCAGGCTGTTCGCCGAAGCAACCATCAGTCATGGGGATTTTAAGGCTACGAACTTTATTGTTTCGGGCGATGAATTATTTGTAATCGATCTGGATGGAATGCATAAACATCGATTTAGATGGGGATTCCGCAAGGCATTCAAACGGGACTGTGAGCGTTTGATTAAGAATTGGGCAGACTTACCAGAGGTTGACAAAATGTTTCGTGATCAGGTTCAAAAATTAAAACTGTAACGAGCATATCTTTTTCTGAGTCCCTTATACAAACAATCTGTTCAATGCCTTGGACATCTTGTGAAAAGTTGCATCCACAGAATAGTGTTCGATAACCCGGTTTCGCCCTGCTTCACCCATGGCCTTTCTCAGTTCAGGATCGTCGGCGAGTTTTTTAATGGCCGTTTTCCATTCTTCGGGACTTTCAGCGAGAAAACCGGTTACCCCATGTTCTACAATCTCTTCATTTACGCCTGCGGGGGACGAAATTACAGGCAGGCCTGCGGCCATGTATTGCAGGAGTTTGAGCCCACATTTGCCCCGAGTCCAGGAATCACTGGGCATGGGTGCGATACCAATATGGGCGGATACGAGCGCTTCCGCCTCCTTTTTTTGGCTCCACGGGATGCTAACGGTGCAAAGTCGCTGTGACGGCAGGTCAAAGTCGGCCACAATTTTCAGCCGAAGAGAAGGGCAGATGTCCGCCACCCTCTCCAGGCAGTAAAGAGCGGATTCTAAATATTTTCGTGTGGAACTGCTTCCGATCCATACGAGGTCAAGGCGGTTGTCAGGTTTTTTTATTTCAAGTGAATATTTTTCAGGTGCCAGTGAAGTCGGCAGTGTGATGGCCGATGGGTTGTAGCGCAGTGCCGCATTGGCCAGGTATGAATTGCCTGCCCAAATTTGTTGACAGTGTCGGGCAACTTTTTTGAAGCGATTTTGACGTGTTTTCGATGGGGTACCGTTGCTGCGGCAGAAGATGGCATCGTCCAGATCGAATACCAGATGTTTCGAACAAAGGCTCAGTAAATGGAGGAAGAAAGTGCTGAAGGTTTTGCGCAAAATAACCACAACATCCGCCTGGGCAGCTTTATGCAAAAGTTTCAGACGTGACAAGGGCGAATTGTATGCGGTCAAATGGTAAGGACGCCAGCCGCTTGCACGCAGAGCATTAAAATAGAATAGGGCTCGATAGCGTGTGGACGCGGCATTTTTCCCTTTCGATATGAATAGAATATCTTTATTTCTCATGATTTTTCGTAGATGGCAAATATCTCGTCGCCCCGGCGGGTCAGAGCCGCCAGCACAACATATAGATGGGCAATAAGTCGACGAATCTTTTGTTTTTTAGAAGGATTACCTTGATTTTTTTTCAGGCGGTCCCAGCTGTTCAAAATATTTTTAGGTGAGGTGATAGTTTTTCCGTTAATCAATTGCAGGCCGTGGCGCTGGGCGAGCATATTAAGATTAGTGGGATTGAACAGAATCAGATGGCGTGGAACGTCATTTGCGTACCAGTTGATACCGAACCATCTTCGCCCTAAGGCTTCACTGTTGGGTGTTCGAATGACTAACCGACCTCCCTTCTTCAATATGCGGCTGATTTCAATCACAAATTCTTTCGGATTCGGCACATGCTCAATCACATGCCGCGCAGAAACCAAGTCAAAACTGTTGTCTTTGAATGCAGCGGACTGTAAATCACCGTGAAATACCTTGAGTCCAGCCTTGCGGCAGAAGTCAACGGCAACTGGATTAAAATCTACTCCTTCGATGTTCCAGCCGAGGAAGTTCATCGAGCGGATAAATTTACCATTACCACACCCAATGTCAAGTCCTCTTCCATTTGGAACAAACCTGATTGTATCGCGATACCTGAAAACAGCAAGGATAGGAGCGAATAATCGGAACAGCCGGGATACGTTGAGGTGTTTGTAGTTATACCTGTAACGCAGAACGGCGAGTTTCATGTATCCATGTTTTGAGCGGCGGGCCTTCTGATAAACTTTATAATCATTAGGATAGAAACTGTCGATTTGGTCCGGTGCAGGGATGGGATCTTGGTATATCAAACTGCAATGCTTGCATTGGATGTATTGATAAATTTCATCATTATTGAAGAGAAAATCTTTGCTTTGGAAAGAGAATTCTCCGGAAGAATTGCACAAAGGGCATTTGGAATTCAACATTTAAATATTTAACCTTTTTTTGTTCTTCTGATCATCATCTTTTCAGTGTGCCTTTTGATTCGGGCTGTTTTTCTTTTAATCCAGAACCATTGCAGGCGGTCCCACAAATGAAGTCTCTCCTTGCCTTTGTAAGATAAAAAAAGATAAATTCGGTCTTCAGTATCAAAAAGATCATCCGGAAGGGTATAGTTCAGCCTCGCAAGACTCTTTATCATCCATCGGAATCTTAAATATTTTCTTTTCTCAACTCGTTGCAGGTCAAAAAGCGCAATTTCAGGGACATTTAAACCGTTTTTATAAAGAACGAGGATATGGGTTGCATTGAAGTCTCGATGATTAAATCCGCTGTGGTGCATTTTTTGAGCATACAGTGCTATCCTGTTCAATAAAATTTTTTTCCGGCTTTTTCCCTCAGGTCCCATAAAAAATTCAGGCCTGTCTTTCATCAGCTCTTCGAGAGAAATATAAGGAGAGAAATCCTCGGTAATCAGGAAAGACTCCGCCCAGAGAAAGTGGACTGGTCTTTCTCCGGCAGCCACCGGGTCTGCCGTTGCAAGTTTTTGGGCCCGAAACTCGCATATGTTTGCAAATTCCCCTTTGCCTTGAGACAAGGCCGTTTGCGGAAACAACTTTGTAAGAAAGCGCTGTAATCCGATAAATTCCCTATTGTGCCTTTTCAGGTAAAAGGTTCTTGTGCCGTCACCATCCGGAATGCTGATACGGCTAACGGACCTTGCCTTTATTTTTTTGATGGTTTGACCGCCATCGTAGCTCCAGATGGATTCAAAACGATTCAGACCGATACTGTCCAGCAGTTCCCGGTAATCGCGGTTGATAATCAAAAAATCTGTTTCAACACGGTCGATGGATGATGAAAATGCTTCCATGTTACAGATCGCTTTGGTTCCTGACTTTTTCATAAAGATCAAGGACTTCTCTTATGTGTTTCTCCATTGTGAAATCTCCGGCCCTGGCTGCGGCCCGTGCTCCCATTTCAGACCTTTTTATCGGCGATACAAGAGCTTCTATTCTGCCCTTTAATTCATCAGGGGCTTGGGTTTTCAGTATATAACCGTGTTTTTCATCCTCAATCACCCATGCAGCTCCGTTGGTGCAGGTTGTAATTACAGGAATTCCGCAGGCCATGGCTTCCAGGCAAACATTGGCAAAGGCATCGTACAGTGTCGGCAGCACAAGTAGGTCGGCGGCGGCGTAAATTTCCTCAATCTCTTTTTGAGGACCTATAAATAAGACCCTTTTCCCCAGACCGTTTTCATCTGCCCACTTCAAATAAGGTTTTTCATTATCCTTTCCGGCCACAATCAGTTTGATTCGATTGTTTTTCAGTAGCGTCATAGCGGACAAAATGGTCTTGAGCCTTTTAAGTTTAAAATCATTTGATACAAAAAGGAGCGCCAGTTCAGCTTCTTCGATGCCGAATTTTTTTCTGACGGCTGCCCTGTGTTTTGGTCTCACCCCAGGATGAAAGCGCAAGGTGTCAACCCCGTTGTAAATCACATGTATTTTTTTTGGATCAACCTGGTAATGGTTGATAATTTGATTTTTAACCAGGTCTGAGTTTGTCATGACGCACTTGCAGCCCCTTTCCTGAAAAATTTTTTTCTCCAGATAGCCAAGCACAAGTCTTCGGGGTCCGGCCGCTTTAATTTTTCGAATCAGTGGGTTCGGGTAGCGCTGCAAAAGTTGGACGGGATTTATACCATCGGAAACACGGAATATGTCCTGATAAAAAATTCTTTCCATACTGTGAATAATATCAAATTCCATTTTTGACAATGCGTGTCCGGCAAAGTATGCAAAAGAAAGATTTTTTCCCGGAGAAGAAAACCGCAACATTGGAACGTGATGAAATATAATGCCCTGTTCTTCATCAAAAATATTTGAAAAGACGTGAACCTCGTGGCCTGAACGGACCAGTTCCCGGGTTAAATTGACGGAGTATCTTTCTAATCCTCCAAATTTCAAAAAAAATTTTTTACATACTATTGCTATTTTCATAATTATTGAGATATTATTTCAGCATCGTAGTTGATAGATTTTGGACAGATTATACCCACCGGTTGCCGGGAAAAACATTGTGCCTTAAATGGGATAGCCGTTCAAAATACTATTGAACCGCGCTATATTTACCATTAATTTGAAGTGTATAAATATATATGGGAATTGTCAACAAGCCCTCGGCTGAAGACTGAGGGGCTTGTAAGGTAACTTCCAATTTCGGTTGATTGGCCTCAGCCATCAGCCTGATGGGGCTAAGTTACATTAAAACAACAAAACAAACTGGTTTGATTAATGAAGAAATCTGTATTTGCACGTTTTTTTAACAGCAAGAATAAGCGTTTACTGGCGTTGATCAAAGATAAATGGAGCAGCCTTCTACTGGCAATGGGATGCATGGCTGTTGTGGCGGCGACGGCTTCCGCGACGGCATTTTTAGTTAAACCTGCTATTGATGATATCTTTGTTGAAAAAAATGTTAAAATGCTCAAGATTGTTCCATTGGCGGTGATGATTGTTTATTTTCTACGAGGGGTGGCCACCTATTTCCAGACCTATCTGATGAACTATGTTGGACAGAGCATAATCCGGCGTCTGAGAAACAATCTTTATGATCACATTCAGGACCTGCCGCTCTCTTTTTTTCACCGGGAAAAAACCGGCGTTCTGATGTCTCGGATTACCAATGATGTGAATATTATTAAGTCAATGGTTTCAGATGCGGTTACAAGTGTTCTGAAAGATTTTTTTACCATTGTCGGGTTAACCGGCCTGATTTTTTATAGAGACTGGAAGATGGCTCTGATCGCATTTCTTGTTTTGCCGGGAGCGTTTTATCCGATTGTGGTCTTCGGTAGACGTGTTCGACGGGTCAGCACCGGCTGTCAGGAGTCCATGGCAGATATGAATTCATTTCTGCATGAAACATTTGCCGGAAATAAAATTGTCAAGGCTTTTGGCATGGAATCGTTTGAAAAAAAACGGTTTTATGATAAGACATACGATCTTTTTAAGCTTCAGATGAAATCCGTTGCCGCCAAAGCGATTTCTTCACCGGTAATGGAGCTTTTTGGCGGAATAGGAGCGGCTTCTGTTATCTGGTTCGGAGGCATGAAAGTTATCGGGGGAACTTCAACACCGGGCACTTTTTTTTCTTTCATGGTCGCTGTTTTGATGCTGTATGATCCGGTTAAGAAATTAAGCAAGGTCAATAATACAATACAGGAAGGACTTGCCGCAACTGACCGTGTGTATGAGATTATTGATTATGAATCAGATATTAAAGAGTCTGAAAAAGCAGTGGAGATTCAGCCAGGCCCTCATCAGGTAATATTTCAGAATGTATTTTTCAAGTATGAAGGAAAAGCTGAAGATGCAATGGTGCTGAAAAATATCAACCTGGATGTCAAGGCCGGAGAGGTTTTAGCTTTGGCAGGCATGAGTGGCGGCGGCAAAACATCCCTGGTAAATTTGATTTACCGATTTTATGATGTCACCAAAGGACAAATCTTAATTGATGGCATTGATATTCGCGATATTAAAATTTCATCGCTTCGCAACCAGATATCGATCGTTACCCAGGAACCCATCCTCTTTAATGAAACCATAAGAGACAATATTGCCTACGGCAATCCTGATGCCTCGGATGAAGAAATTGAAAAGGCTGCAAAATCAGCCTACTTGTATGATTTTATACAGAATTTAAGTGAAAAATTCGATACCAAAATAGGTGAATTGGGCGGGCGTCTTTCCGGTGGAGAAAAACAGCGCATTTGTATTGCCAGGGCGTTGTTGAAAAACGCATCGATACTGATTCTTGACGAAGCTACCTCCGCACTGGATGCCGAAGCGGAATTGATGGTTCGGAACGCGCTGAGAAATCTGATGAAAGGGCGGACCACTTTTGTTGTTGCCCACAGGCTTTCTACCATAAGACATGCTGACCGGATCGTTGTTCTTTCCAACGGCCAAATTGCAGAAGCGGGCAAACACGACGAACTATTGACTCGGTGTGGGGAATACTACAAACTCTATACAATGCAGTTTGCCGGAGGTGATAAAAAAGGATTGAAATATGACGATGTGACTTTGGGCCTAGGAAATAGTCCTTATGAATGAGAATTTTGCTTTTGCCACCACTGATTTTGTCTGATATATGTTTATTATTAATCCATCGGGAACGTTGTTGGATACCGAGCGTAATAATGTGCAATTTATTTAATCTCCATTCTTAAATCTAAAAATATGGAGGGAAAAAATGGCTGTCAGTGAAGAACTTCTTAATATTCTAGCTTGTCCGAAGTGTAAAGGAGACCTCTATCTGAATGAAACAAAAGACGGTCTTGTCTGTGACAAGTGTAAACTTTTATATGAAATACGGGACGATATCCCCATCATGTTGATTGATGAGGCAAAGCCTATAGAAAAAAGATGAGTTCCCCACAACCTCCGAAACCTGCAAAACTGATTATCGGCCTTTTCATGAAAGAAAAGAGCCTTTTTGAACCCTTGGCAAAAGAGCTTGTCGATAAATTCGGTTCTGTCGATATGGTCAGTTCATGGTTTCCATTTGATTATACCACCTATTATGAATCTGAAATGGGTACCCCGCTTTTCAGGCGTCTGCTGGTTTTTAAAAAACTTGTAGCGCAGACCGATCTGGCCTTGATAAAGAACACAACCAATGCGCTTGAGATCAAATGTTCAGAAAACGGGAAACGAAGGGTTAATATAGATCCCGGCTATATGCTCCTTGAGCGGTTTGTTCTTGCAACGGGCAAGAATTATGCCCATAGAATATACATCGGCCGGGGGATTTATGCAGATTTAACCCTGATTTATCAAAAAGGGGGGTTCCGTAAATTACCATGGACATACCCTGATTATGCAGATAAAAAAATGGTCGCATACCTTGAACTTGTGCGCAGTAAATACTTAGATGATCTAAGAGAGTTGGAAATTAAAAATGATAAAAAGTATGACCGCATTTGCCAGGGCGGATAAAGTAAAAAAAGAGATTTCCGTTGTCATTGAAATACGCGCATACAACAGCAAATATCTTGATATCGCTTTGCGCATTCCCCGGCAATTCAGTTTTCTTGAGGAGAAAGTAAAGAGCTTGATATCAGGGAGAGTGGCAAGAGGCCGCTTTGAGGTTAATTTTCGCATAACCGGTGGCTTTGAGGATGCATATGCTTTTGAGATAAATGAGCCCAAAGCCGTGGCATATCATAAGGCGCTTATTCGGTTGAAAGAGAAGTTTGATATTGATACCGGCATATCCTTAGAACTTATTGCAGGCGAAGAAGGGATTCTCATACCTGCCGAGATTGAAAAGGATATGGATGCTTATTGGTCGCTGATGAGGGAATGCCTGAGCGAAGCCCTGGATAATCTGGATGTAATGCGAAAAAGGGAAGGGGATTTTATTGCCGGGGATTTTACGGAGCGGCTTGGTTATATCGAAAAAAGTATTGATTTGATTGAAAAGGAATCTTGCGGTCTGTTACCCGTATACCAGGAACGCTTAAAGGATCGCATATCGGTTTTAACCCAGGGCATGGTAGAAATTGATCCGGGAAGGATCGCACAGGAGGCTGCCTTTCTTGTCGACAGAAGCGATATCTCCGAAGAGATTGTAAGGGCTAAAAGTCACATAAAGCAGTTTCGAATTATTATGAATGCAAAGGAGCCTGCAGGTCGAAAACTAAACTTTTTACTTCAGGAATTTAACCGGGAATTCAATACCATGGCTTCCAAGGCCGGCAACGTAAATGTTTCGCATGTGATTGTCGACGTTAAATCCGAACTTGAAAAGATAAGAGAACAGGTACAGAATGTGGAATAGAAATGATTGGAGTAATAAATAATTAATATGGAGCAGAGTTTGTTGAATATAGGTTTTGGAAGTACTGTGGTTGCCGAGCGGGTTGTTGCGATTGTCTCCCCGAATTCCGCTCCCATGAAGCGCCTGAAAGATGATGCCAAGGAGGAGAAACGCCTTGTCGATGCGACACATGGCCGAAGGACCCGTTCCATAATTGTTATGGACAGTAATCATGTCGTCCTTTCGGCCATTCAGTCGGAAACAATATCACAACGCTATGCTATGCTTGGGCAGGAAGAATAAATTTATCATACGAGATCGGTAAATGGAACAAGGGTTTATAAAAAATGAAAAAGAGGTGATGTCTAACCGGGGCCGTCTTTTTATCATTTCCGCACCATCGGGGGCAGGTAAAACAACGCTTTGCAAGGCGCTTCTTAGCCGGTTTGCAGATATGCTGTATTCCATATCATATACAACAAGGAAGCCCCGGGCAAATGAACAGGACGGTGTTGATTATTATTTTATCCCAAAAGAGGAATTTAAAGAAAAAATAAAAGAGGATAAATGGGCTGAGTGGGCAGAGGTCCATGGCAATTTTTACGGCACATCCGCTGAATTTATGGACAAAAACCTCTCGCTGGGTCATGATATTCTTCTTGATATAGACGTTCAGGGTACGGCGCAGATTTTAAAGCGATATCCCGACAGTGTAACGATATTTATCATGCCGCCTTCCCTTGACATCTTAAAAAAACGCCTGGAATCAAGAGGTGCTGACAGCAGGGATACCATTTTAAAACGAATAAAAAATGCGGAAAAAGAGATGGCAAAAAAAGATCTTTACCGTCATGTTATTGTAAATGATAAGCTGTCGGAAGCTATTGATCAATTATTGTCTATTATAAAGAAATATCGCTTGGGTATGGACAACAAGGTTTGAAAAAACAAAAAACCGAAATACTCTATGGGATTCATCCTGTGTTTGAAGCCCTAAAGGCAGGCAGGAGAAAATTTTATGAGATTTACGTTGTCGGGGAAAGACCTGCAAAACGTTTATCCCAGGTGGTGATGCTTGCCCAAAGACAAAAAATTCCTGTAAGGACTGTAAAGGACGCACAACTTAAATCCATAACAGGGAGCGATTATCATCAGGGGGTCGGAGCCGGTGTAAGTCCGTATCCTTTCTCCGGATTTACCGATATCGTTGATAAAACCCGATCTGTTGATAAAAAATATTTTTTATTGTTGCTTGACAATGTTTTGGATCCTCATAATTTGGGAGCTCTGGTGAGGACTGCACTAGGTGTCGGCATCGACGGCATTATTATTCCAAAGGACAGGGCAGCATCACCTACGCCGGCCGTATCCAAGGCTTCTGCAGGAGCCCTTGAGCATGTTTGCCTTGCACGGGTAACCAATATGGTAAACACGATTAAGCTCTTGAAGGAAAAGGGGATATGGATTGTGGGGATGGATAGAAATGCGGATAAATCTCTTTATGCCAGTGACTTGATATCCTCTGTCGCTCTTGTTGTTGGTGGAGAGGGTACCGGCATTCGCTCCCTTGTTAAAAAAAATTGCGACTTTTTGATCTCAATTCCCCAGGCCGGGCCGGTAGATTCTCTTAATGCCTCGGTAGCCGGGGCGGTCGTCATGTATGAGGCATTCAGGCAGCGGGAGTTATGCCAAAGTAAGTCAGAAAGGATTTTATAATATGAAACATAAGGCTATAATCATAAGAAACAATGATGGGACATTAAACGTCCCTGATTTTCCCCTGATTCCTTTTATTGAAGGGGACGGGATCGGTCCGGATATATGGTATGCAACACGCATGGTAATAGATGGTGCCGTTCAAACTGTATATGGGGGAGCCAAGAAGATAGAGTGGGTTGAAATTTATGCAGGAGAAAAAGGGTATCAAAAGACAGGAGAATGGCTTTCCGACAAAGCACTGAAGACGATAGAAGAGCATGTCGTTGCCATAAAAGGCCCTTTGACGACTCCTGTTGGAAAAGGGATCAGAAGTTTAAATGTTGCCATACGGCAAAACTTGGATCTTTATGCATGCGTTCGTCCTGTAAAATATATCGACCCGGTCCCAAGCCCCATGAAGTCCCCTGAAAAGGTTGATATGGTCATTTTCCGTGAAAACACAGAAGACTTATATGCCGGTATTGAATGGGAAGCGGGAAGTGATGAGGCGGAAACTGTCATCGCATTTCTCAGGGAAAAGATGGGCGCGGAGCTGCCGGAGAACGCCGGCATAGGCATAAAGCCCATGAGCGCAAAAAATACCAAGAGGCTTGTGGCAAGCGCAATTTCATATGCAATCAACCACGGCCTCCCAAGTGTTACCCTGATGCATAAGGGTAATATTATGAAGTTTACCGAGGGTGCCTTCAGAACCTGGGGCTACGAAGTCGCCAAGGAAATGTTTGGCGACAAGACCATAACCGAAGCCCAACTTTATGATCAATACAACGGTAAACAGCCGGAGGGAACCGTCGTCATAAAAGACCGTATTGCCGATATGCTCTTTCAGCAGGTACTTCTTCGGCCTGAGGAATACCATGTTATTGCCACGCCTAACTTGAATGGAGATTACCTTTCGGATTCACTCGCCGCCCAGGTCGGCGGGCTCGGTATGGCCCCGGGCGCAAATATTGGTGATAAATGTGCGGTTTTTGAAGCAACCCACGGTACGGCGCCCAAATATGCGGGGATGGATAAAGTAAATCCGAGTTCCTTGATTCTTTCAGGGGCAATGATGCTCGATTATATGGGATGGAATGAGGCTGCAGCTTTAATCAGGAAATCACTTCAGGCCACCATAAAAGAGGGGACCGTTACCTATGACCTGGCTCGCCAGATCGAAGGTGCAAAAGAAGTGAAGTGCTCGGAATTCGGCCAATGGATCGTTAAAAAATTTGGTTAGAGACCGTTTGGATGTGTTGATCCGCATTGCCGAATCCTTAAGAGAGGCTTTGTTCCCGACCCGGTGTCTGGTGTGCGGATCTTTTTTTCATCCGGTAGATCACAAAGGATACTCCTGTTCTGAAAAAGATTTTCAGGAGGGGGGTGTTTTTACCAGGGATCGAACTTTTATCTTCAATATGCTCATAGGATCCTTTTTGTGTCCCGCCTGTTCCAAGGGCTTTTCACCGGTTGAATCTCCCCTTTGTCTAAAGTGTGGCGCCATATTCAGGAGTCGGGAAGGGGACGACCATCTTTGCGGCATGTGTCTGAGTTCTACAAAGCGATACAGAAAAGCCAGGGCGGTCGGTATTTATGATAAAACACTGAGGCCGGTGATCCATTGTTTCAAGTATAAAGGAAAAATTCAGCTCGCAAAGCCCCTGGAGAAGCTCCTTTTTGCTCTGTTTATAAACCTTTATTATAAAGAGGGTGATGACGGGGAGGAGGGTATGGATCTTGTCGTACCTGTTCCACTTCATGTAAGAAGGTTCAGGAAGCGGGGATTTAATCAGGCGTTTTTTTTAATCAGAAACTGGGTGGGCATGGCACAGGCCCTGGATATGAATTTGCCTTTTTTTGAAATCGGCAGAGATATTCTTGTAAGAAACAAGTGGACCGAACCGCAGGTCGGTTTGGATCGTGATAAGCGAAGGCTGAATATGAAAGACGCCTTTTTTCTTAGTGACTCAGCGCCGGTCAAAGGCAAAAGGATACTCCTTGTCGATGACGTTTATACCACAGGGGCAACTGTGGATGAATGCGCAAAAGTTTTAATGGGTGGTGGAGCCAAATATGTTGATGTCCTCACCCTGGCCCGGACCATTTGAAGTTTTATTTCTGATCCCCCCATGTTTCATCAGAATGTTTTTTTATAAACCAGATCGGACAGGAGGGGCGGAATTTGCAATATAGTTCGGGATCCCGGCATTTGAGACATTCGTTGCACATGTAGATCTCATATTTCATACATATGAATTCGGTTTCCCGATCAGGATGATTGACGCATTTGCCCATGGACTTGTTCCGTTT
>JAUUWG010000111.1 GCA_030589165.1 Desulfobacterales bacterium | reverse complement strand
ACGCAACGCAGGAGACGGACCAAAAGACAAGCAAGATTGCTCAATTTATTTAGTTCGCGATCCTTAATATTGTCATATAAGATGGAGCAGATAAACAATGAGACATGAGCGGATAACTTTGGCATCACACGAGGGATTTGGATCTGTATCGAGCTGCAGTTGCGGTAATTACCATATTCATCTGGCGGGGGTTTCCATCCATTTGAATGAAGAGAAATTTAACAACCTCCTCCAAATGGTTCTGCAGGCAAATGCAAAATATGAGCAGTTGAGGTCAAAAAAAGTTCAGAAAGACTACCTTCAGATTGTTAAATAAGTAGCCGTGCATAAATTTTACAACATTTTGGAATAATGTTCGACCATGGCATAACGTTTTAGCTCAAAGCTCAAGGCTGAAAGCCGAAAGAGCGGTGAATGCATAAGCCCTTATTTTTCTTTGAGCTTTGAGCCTTCAGCTTTCAGCTTGAATGTGATTGATGGTAAAGCGTCTTTGATCCGCGGCCATTTTTTATTATGATGAAAAATTTTTGATTAGGTACTTATCCTTTCCTGGAGCTTCACTTTCTGAAGGCTGTTGTCGCATGATCCCGAAAAAGGGCACCCGCCTTCTCCGCACCGGCATCCATTGTTCTTGCCGGTGAGTATCCTGTAAAGCGACCTTCCTGTCAGAATCAGCACCACGCCGACAATTACGTACACGATGATATTTCCAAGCATAACAGCACCTCCTATCCGACACCAACACCATATTATTTCGGCCTGATTTTATTATGGATTAAAAATCAGGCCGAATGGTTCTGGAGGGTAATTATGACACCGAATCTACTTCATATCCACAGCCTTGACCCAGATAACGGCATCCTGAGACAATTCTTTACCCTTGAATTCCGTTGAAGGCCCAGCCCCCAGTGCGGCAAAACCCCACCAACCCGCCTTGGGAATACCGAAAGAGAAAACGCCGTTGGCATCGGCCTTGATTGCCAGGGTAACAAAGGCATCCTGGGGTGCTTTTACCTTGGCCTTTTTGGCGAACTTATTTTTACCCATTACCGGTTCATGATTTAAATATTCCACCTCGATTTCAGCAAAGGGAACCGGCTTTCCGTCACCCTTTACCACTCCCCTGAAGACATTCCCGGTCCATAGGGCGTAGGGCTTATCAAGCGGAACGATCTCTGCCGGAAGTCCGATTTCCGCATCCCAGTCTGTGGGGGCACCGGCCACGTTCACGATCATTTTCGTAATCTGTTGAATATAGGCATCTTCAGATCCCTCATAATATGGTGCGGGAGTCAACGCGAAGATCCAATCCCCCATCCCTCTGAGCTTGTAAGAGGTCTCATAGGCATTGCCCGTGTTTGTCAGACTCTTCCAGATGATGGGTTTTAAAGTTTTTAAAAGGTCATTCTTCTTCTCCTTGTGAATGACAAAAAACTGTTCGGGAGCGCCCATATCCATGGTGTGACCGGCTTCAAAGGGATGGGTAAAAACCAATTTCAACTCTATTTCTCCGCCTTTTTCCAGGGCGGCTTCAGGTGTGTAAACCATTTGAAAATGAGCAAAAGCATTGATGCTGATCATCATCGACCCAACCAGTCCAACCAGAAACAAAATCGATTTTTTCATTTTTTTCTTCTCCTTATATTAAATTTAATAAAATATTTTTAAAATTCCCCTCCCCCCTTTGGGAGAAAGGGAATATTCAAAAGCGCTTACTCAAGAATCTCCTCTCCTTTGCTAATTATCTTATGACCTTTGCCTGCATCAAATTCCACAATGTAAGACATCGAAGGTTTTTTAAAGGTAAACTCGCTGTCTTCGTTCATCTTGCCGTTTATAAGGACCTTCCCATCCGAATCCGTCACCCGCATGATCACGCCGGCGGCCGATGAACCGTCGGAAAAACCACCCTCGCAGGTAATCGTATCATCTCCGTTGTCCCAGCAGCTGCAGAGCGGGGTATGGGCAAACGCCTGTCCGGCTATAAAGAGTCCCATGGCCAGAAAACCGATGATATAAATTTTTTTCATGCTTCTTCTCCTTTTTTTACATGTAATCCGTTTTGTTTTTAATCAAACCCGTTCCAATTGTTGCCGCTAATGCAAGGCCGTAAAATATGAACATTGCTTGCAGACCGCTCAAATTAAGGAGGGTTCCCCCGGTAAAAACAAGACTTGCCACACTCAAGCCCAAAATGGTTGGAATGATCATCGAAAAGAGCATCCAGTTTGCCGATCCGGTCTGAACCTTGATCATGATGGCGGCGGCGATGCAGGGCGGGTAGAGCGCCATGAAAAGCATCAAGGCCAGGGCATGAAGTGATGTAAAACCGATCTCCTTTTCCTTCATCCGCTTTTCAAGGCTTTCATTTCCTTCATCCTGCTGATAGAGGGCGCCAAGGGTGGCCACGCTGCTCTCCTTTGCGGCAAACGCACTTAAAAGGGCGACATTGACTCTCCAGCTAAAGCCCGCCCACTGCGTTGCAGGCTTTATCCATCGGCCCATTACCCCCAGGTAACTGTTGTCGATCTTTTCTTTTTTTATCTCCCTCAAGATCTTTTTTCTTGCGGAAATCAGCTTTTTTAACGCCCGATTCACCTTTCTTGCGTCCTTGTCCTTTTGGGGTTTTATGAATTTAAAAAAGAGCGGATTTTTTTCGGCAAATTTCATATCGATTGCTTTTGCTTTTTCTTTTTTCTTGACCCCCATCCTGGCATTTTTGTAGTCGCCGGCATACAGGACAAGATCCATGAGTTTGTCTTCCGGGATTTGCGCGGCATAGGCGTTGCCTTTTATCTTTTTGTAAAAGGCTTCCCTTGCGGTGTTTGCCATTGTTTCGTAGTGGGCCCGCCTCTCCTTGTTCAGACCGGGAAATTGAAGAAGAACAAAGAGGATGACCGCGACGGCGGCAACGATGGTTACAATTTTTTTGATATAGAGCCAGACGCGTTCGACTGCCCGGCCCACCACGCCGCGAATCGTGGGAAGGTGGTAGGGAGGCATCTCCATAATAAACGGCGCCGTCTCTTTTCCCTTGAGAAGGGTAAGCGTCAAAATCTTGGCGATGGGCAGCGCCATCAAGATGGTTATTGTGGCGACGAAAACCATGGCCATCCCCTTATGCTCAGGAAAATAATTGTTGATCATGAGGATATAAAGGGGGGTTTTAGCCAGACAGTTGAGCATGGGGATGATGAGGATGGTTGCGAACCTCGCCCGCTCATCGGGGATGCCTTTTGTGGACATGATGCCGGGCACGGCGCACCCGCCGACAAAGACGCCGCCCAGAACCATCGGCAGGGTCGATTGGCCGTGCAAACCGAACCTTCGAAAGAGCCTGTCCAGAATAAAGGCCATTCGCGGCATGTATCCGATGTCTTCCAGTATGGCAATCAGTCCGAAAAGAATAAAAAATATGGGGATATAGTTCAGCAACGCATTGATGCTGTCCACGAACCACAACGAAAAGGAGCGAATAAGCGGTTCCCATACAAATCCGGGATCAGGCATGATAAATGCCGTAAGTTCCCTTAATTGAGCCAGAAAGGGCCAGGTATAGCTGGTCAGTTTGTATCCCTGAACAATGGAAAGCTCATAGAGCAGCCAGATAACGCCCAGCAGGATAACCGGCCCCAGATATCGGTTGCAAAGGACTCTGTCGACTTTGTCCGACAGGGGGACAGTTGGGCCGGTTACGGTCCTTACACAGTATTTGCTGATTGTGTCCGCCGCAAGATACCGGCTGAAAGCAATGTGTCTTTCTGATTTTTCCTCGTTTTGAGATTCAAAATTTCCTCTTTGCTTTTCTACAAATTCCAACAATTCATTTGCATTTGAGAGTTGTTTTTCTATCAGTTTTCGAGCTTCGGTATCACCCTCCATAAGTTTGACCGAAAGCCACCGGAGCGGATAAGAAGGATCGCCGGATTCGGAAAGCATCTCCTGAACCCTACTTAAAAAAGGCTCCATGGACCCGTAATCTATGCGTAAAGGCTCATAATTTTGCTCAGGACGGGAAGCCGATTGAATCGACTTTAAAAGATCATTCTTACCCTTTCCCGTTTTTATGGTGGTGGGAACGACAAGGGCGCCAAGACGGCGGCTCAGTTCATTGGTGTCGATATCGATACCTCTCCTCCGGGCCACATCCATCATGTTGAGATTCAGGATAACGGGAATCTCCATTTCCAGCAGCTGAAAGGTGAGATACAGGTTTCGCTTCAGATTGGAGGCGTCCACTACGTTGACCACGACGGAGGGCTTGTCATGGAGGAGAAAATCCCGCGACACCCTCTCTTCCAGAGAATAAGAGGTGAGGCTGTATGTCCCGGGGAGGTCAACCACTTCGGTCTTCATCCCCTCATATCGGTAAGCGCCGGACATTTTCTCTACCGTAACGCCCGGATAGTTGGCTACATGCTGGCTGGCGCCCGTAAGCGAGTTGAAAAGCGTGGATTTACCGCAATTGGGCTGGCCTGCCAGCGCTACCAACGTCATTACGTTTTTCATCGCCTGCAAACCTCCACATAACTCGCCTCTTCATGCCGAAGACTTAGATAGAAACCGTCCAGCTCCAGCTCCATGGGATCTTTTAGAGGGGCGTTGCGTATCACCTTTATCATGAGACCCGGATAAAGCCCCATATCCATGAGTCTCTGATCCAATTTACCCTGAGCATTAACCTTCTTTACGACACATTCACACCCCGGTTTGATGTTATCCAACGTCATTTTGCACTCCTTAAACTATTCTTGAAATTTTGTATCAAACTCTCAAAGCTTGTTGCAGCATTGCAGAAAATGTCCGCTTTAAAATATAAATAAACAAAATATATTAAAAAAACCTTATAGTTTTTGGCTAACCAAACTTATAGAAGTATAGTTTTTAATAGTCAAGAATTTTTTGGTGATACAAACTTTTTATATTTTGCTAATTCATTTTTTATTTTTAATAATTATTTTTAGATACAAAAAACTTGACGCCATATTTACAATCGCTTATATTTTTTGTTCCGACGAAAACAATTCAAGAGCTGGAGATTAAAATAGATAACCTATTGATAAGGATTGAAAAAATGCTGTTAACAATGGTAAGGATTGGGGAACGGGTACGTTTCAGGGCAGTCAATGCAGGCCGTGGACTTCAATCCCGTCTTGCATCCATGGGCCTGATGCCCGGCGTGGAACTGGAGGTCGTCAGCAACAACAGCTGCGGCCCCTTCATCATAGATGTCCATGGCAGCCGCCTCATGTTGGGCCGGGGGATGGCCGAGAAGATTATCGTTCATTGAACCATTTCGCATCAAAAAACTTTTGGAGATATTAAGGTACCGAATGATCGAAATTGGTTCAGTACTGAAAAAGGCCTACACTTTATAACGTAGGCCCTTGAATTTTTATGGCGGGGCAGCGAGTCAACTACCCACCGCTGAAGCGGGTGGGCTTGCAAAAGCCTGCGGTTGATTAGCCTAAGTTCTTCGAGAACTACGTTAAGAATATATACAGGATAGCCTCAATGCTCCACAAGTTGAGGGAACTATCAGGGCTCTGTA
>JAUUWG010000203.1 GCA_030589165.1 Desulfobacterales bacterium | reverse complement strand
CAGAACCCCGATTTCATCCGAAAACAAATACACCGGCTCATACATATTGCCAACAGTCATGGTGAAGCCATCGGCATCGCACACCCCCATGACGTTACGTATGATGTTCTTCGGGAAGTACTCCCTGAATTGAAAAAAAAGGCGATTCTGGTTCATGCTTCCGACATAGTGCATATTGCAAGTTAAATAGGACACAGATTTTCACAGATATACACAGATAATATGGAAAAAAGCCTTAAACACAAAATACCGTCTATAGACTTTGATTTCAGGCAGTTAGAAATATTTTGCAGAGTGGTTGAGCTAAAGAGCTTTTCAAAAGCCGCTGATGCTGTTTTTCTGGCACAGCCTTCGGTCAGCGAAAGGATAGCCACCCTTGAGGAAAGGGTCGGAACTCAACTTCTGGATCGCTTGGGGAGGCAGGTGGTTCCCACTGCGGCAGGCAAACTTCTTTACAACCATGCGTGTTTGTTGCTGGATATGAAAAAGGATGCTTGTAATGAAATACAGAGTTTTCTCGGGACAAAACAAGGGGAGATTCATATCGGCGGCAGCACCATTCCCGGAGAATATATCTTTCCTAAAATATTAGAAAATTTCCGCATAAAGCATCCGCTTGTGACGGTTACCTTGACGATTTCAGACACCAGTGACATCGAAAAACGTGTTATAGATGGCAATTTTGAACTGGGCGTCATTGGATCGAAAAGTACGAGTGATCGCCTTATATGTCGTGAGCTGTGGAAAGATGAACTGGTATTGGCTGTTCCCACGGAACACAAATGGGCCGGCAAAAAGCAAGTTTCCTTTGAAAATTTATCTAAAGAACCACTTATCTTAAGGGAGACCGGTTCGGGCACACTGAAAATCATTAAAGAATATCTTAAGATGCCGCACGCAAAAGATATCAATTCTCTTAATATCGTAGCGCGTTTGGGTTCCTCTACAGCGGTCAAAGAAGGGATAAAGTCGGGCCTTGGCATATCGATTTTGTCATTAAGAGCCCTTGATACGGAACTTAAAACAGGAATACTCAAGGCCTTGAAAATAGAAAACCTTACCATGCAGCGAAAATTTTATCTGATCCGGGACAAAAGAAGAAACGTTTCACCGTTATGCCGGGCCATGCTCGACTTTTTAGCATCCACTTCCGAAAAATAAGGAAGGCAGGGGGCTTGCGGGCAGTAAGCAAAAAAGTTGCTCAAACTTTTACAACTTTCCACTTTTTCAATACTCTCTCAATTTCAAGCGATTCCTCACATACTTCTCCCACCTCTTTCCCAGTTATCACCCGTTTTCACTAATCGGTTTTCTCTATAAAACCAGCCTTTAAGTATCGGAATTTCCAGTTTGACAAATCGTAATATCCTTTGTAATCATATTTCAGTATTCAAAATATAATCACAAAGGAGCTATCCATGTATCAATTTTTCGGCTTTACCTGAGCATATTATATAAATTCTGCCCGGGTTCGGTAGGCACAGGGTTTGGCCGAAAAATCACGTCTATTACTATCTATTTAGCATTTTTTACATTCATCATTCGATCAGACTCTGCCTAATCCCGTTTCCAAAGTATTCAGGGGCAATGGTGCCGGGCGCCCCGCGGTCTTCAAAACCGTTGTCCCGGTCTGAAAAACGGGGAGGAGGTTCGATTCCCCTTGCCCCTTCCGGAACTGAAATATGGGTTGGATAACAGCCGTGCGTTACTATTTGCTGAGGTTTTTTATCAAATTAAAGGAGGAATGAGAATGAAGAAATCAGCGGTGTTGGCCAAGATGGTGATTGTGTTGTTTTTTGTTTGCGGAATGCTGAGTCCCTGTTGGGCAGGATTCAAGATGGAAATTAACGAACAGACCAAAGGGGAGATCGGCATCTGGATGCAGACATCATATCAGTGGGTTGAAGACGGAAAGATAAATGGCGGCAACTACGAGGATTTGAACGATTTCATGATACGCCGGGCCTATATGTATCTGAAGGGGGATGTAACGAAATATGTTAGCTTCTTTACCCACCTTGCCTCGGATAAGGTCGGAATGGAAACGCCGACCGGCGGGAGTTTGGACAATTCCGGCATGGGACTGGGAAGCGGCGTTGCCTGGCGAGATCTGTGGATTACCTTGAATTTGGACGAAGCCCTTAAGATTCAGATGGGACGAATGTATGTGCCCCTGACACGAAACTACGGCACAACCTCCACCAAATGCATGTTGACCGCTGATCTCCCCTTTTTGCAGGGAGGGTCGCGGGGCGGCATCTTTTATGCACAGAAAGTGGGGCGAGACGACGGGCTGACCCTATGGGGCAATCCTTTTGACGGACGCTTGCAATACCGATTTATGATTTCCGAAGGGGTCGAGGATAACGCGAAGAATCCTGAAGACAACCTCCGGTTTGTGGGCAGGGTTTCGTTAAGTCTGCTTGAGCCGGAAAAGGGTTGGTTCAACAAGGGAACGTACCTCGGGAAGAAAAAGGTTTTGAGCCTTGGCGTTGGCATGGACAGTCAGGACGATCTGACATTA
>JAUUWG010000088.1 GCA_030589165.1 Desulfobacterales bacterium | reverse complement strand
TTTCAGTGATTGCGGCGGGACTTTTTGCGCTGGGTAACTATTGGTTTTTGGTTTTGGGGGGAATCATTGCACAATTCGCCTCGGTTATTGACGGCTCTGACGGTGAAGTAGCCCGTCTGAAATATTTATCTTCCGATTATGGCGGCTGGTTTGATGCAGTACTGGATCGGTATGCGGATGCTTTTTTACTGTTTGGACTGACTTGGTATGTTTATAGCCAAGACTTGTCTCCGTGGGCTTTGGTAATAGGATTTTTCGCCATCATTGGCTCCTTTATGTTGAGCTACACTGCGGACAAATACGACAAGCTCATGAAAAACCGTATTAAAAAAGGAGTGAGAATGGGGCGCGATGTCAGGGTTTTCTTGATTTTTTTAGGTGCAATATTGAATCAAGCTTACCTGGTGTTAATCGTGATTGCGGTTTTGATGAATTTGGAAACCATACGCCGGATTGTTATTTGCCAAAATGATGGATAGCATTGTTTGCGCAAAACAACAAATACGTGCGATTATTTCAAAGTCCAGTGTACCAGAAGATCCGATTCATGCGGAGAATGTACTTGAATGGATAGTAAAATTACAACCTGATGCTGATGAAGCCTTGCAGATTGCAGCCCTTGCTCATGATATTGATCGCGCTGATGAAAGGAGAAAAATACAGCGTGCCGATTTTAATGATTACGATCAATTTAAAGCCGCTCACGCTAATAATAGTGCAACGATTCTGAAAGAAATTTTACATGAATGTCAGGTGGAACAATCTATCATTGATGAGGCATGTCGGTTAGTGAATCGGCACGAAATTGGTGGTGATCCACGCTCTGATTTGCTGCAAGACGCAGACAGCATTTCTTACTTTGAAGTTAATATGCCTTTGTACTTTCAAAGAGAAGGGTACGAAGAAACCTTGAATCGTTGCATCTGGGGGTATCAGCGGCTCTCATCAAAGATGAAAGGAATTTGTCAAAATATAACTTATTCGCATGATTCACTGGATAAGATTTTGAAAGAAGCGGTTTCTAAGGCATCTGAAGGTAATCAAGATGGCCTATAGGGATAGGGACGCCCATCGCTGAGCGCCCCTCCCACACCATCGGCCTTCGCTTAAAAGCTTCGGCCGGACAAGCCTATCGTACGGGTCACGTATCCGGCGGTTCGGCAGACTAATCGAGATAAAATGAGCACTTGGTAAGGCATATGCCACCCATTTTACTTTGCTCATGCGCCGTCGCCAATGGCGGCACAAGTACGCCAGGGACCTTTACGGGAGCAACCGTTAAGGACAGCTTTCAGATGCGGGATACCGCGTTTCTTTAATTCACGAATGCGGGTCCGGTAATTTTTCCACTGGTTGTTTTCAAAGATGAAAACGTAATCGTTGGGATACGGTTGTATCCCCTATGCAAATGAAAAGGGGTGCGGCTTTTTTGCGACGATTTTGATAGAACCCCATATCCCCTTCACATCTGTTGATTTTTCTCTACTGTCTTGGGTTTCCTTGATAACCTTTAAATGAGCACGTCTGCGAGACGGAAGAGTATCAATCGTGGGCGGAACGACGCCGTTTTTATAAAGGGCTTTGTGGTTACGTTCATATTCACATTGTTCATGGTGTTTCCAATATTCGTCGAAGTCATGGCTGGAACGTAGGGCACGCAATCGCAATACGGCCTCTGCACCAGATAAGCTCCAGCGGGCTCCCGTTACATCCATGCGATCTTTCACCAGGTGTCGGCAAGCACCTTCGATAACTCCTGTGGCAATAGGCAGCCCCTTGGCAAGGTAACGATCATACCGGAGATAGTCTGCATTGTTGAGCAGGTAACGTGCGCAAGTGTCAACGGGTTTTCGTGCATCTTTGGAAAGCTTGCGTCTTGTGGCACTGCGACGCATTCCTCCTGCCATCAAACCAGCCTTTCCATGAAGGATCTCAAGGAGACGATGTCGAACCCAATTTTCCAATTCCTGACCGGATTCAGGATGAAAGGCCCTTCCGGCAGCCCACAGATACTCAATGACATGAATGATATCCACAATGATGGTCAGATCAAGGCCCTTGTTTTTGGCCAGGTCTGTGGGGAGGGCACCGGGTAACCGGTGCCTTGACCCGGAACCAGACCGGAAGGGCCGAACCGATTTGCGACCTGTGCGGTTGTAATTTACTTTCCCATTATCCAGCAAGTTTAAAATCAATGTTTCTTTCTTCAAACCAGCGTTTGTACTCCTTGTTTCTTTTTAACGCGGTTATAGAAGCAAGGGCTACCGATCCTTGTTTTGACCAACTCATTCCGTTGTGTTTCTGACGATCGGATACGACCAGATCGTTCATTTTTTCTCCGATGGCGCTTGAATTACAAAGACCGAGTTCCTTTCTTAATGCATAACAGGGTATATAAGGTGTGTTTCGTTTCAGATACGCGATTAACTTCGCCATTGCTTTTGGGTTTTTTATAAGTCCTTTTTCGGTCTCCTTAAGAAGGGTGATTGATTTTTCTGTCATACCGCACCATAATACCGGCATCAACTGTTCCAGAAGACGGTTCCGGACGTCACGGCCGTTCATCGCCATGCTCAATTGCTCTTTGCATTTCTTCTCCAGATGAAACCAGTCGAGGATTATGCCGATGTTTTCATACCAACTAAAGCTGTTGATGATGGCCGAATTCAAGGAGTTGTGGCCATCCGTGAAGAACTGCAATCGGTTACTGATCAGATCGTTGTTGAAAATAAGGGCTGTCAGAAATCTCAAAACGGTCTTGATGCCATCGCCGTTTAGAATATAATTGCTATCCGATTTCCCTATGTAGGCAACCGTGTTATGGATATATTTGCGTTTTTTTTCTTCGCAGCGTTTTTCTTTTAATCGTATTTCCTCCTGCTTCTTGACATTGACGTCATCAACCGAGATATTGACTGTCTTTTCAGAATCTTCATAGCATACCGGATTTTTGAGGACATCTTTTCCTATCACCGCAGTGGCCTGACATCTTTCGATTGCTGCGTTTATTTTTTCATCGGAGATTGTTATCGGTTGATTTTCTCGATAAGCTGCTTGGGAACCCTGATAGAATCCACCTTCGGAGAAATCGTTTTGTTTTAGGTCGTGTTTTCAAATTATTTAATCTTCCCTTGTTTATCTGAATTTTTTTCTTAATTTTTTAAGCATGAATAGAAAAAAACTTACAGATGAACACTGGAACCAAATCAAAGACCATCTTCCGTCCGAAACTGGGAGAAGAGGTCGTCCGGCAAAATGCAATCGTATGATTGTTAATGCCATTCTTTGGATACTCAGAACCGGTGCTCCTTGGAGAGACTTACCACCATTCTACGGCTCGTGGAACACTGTCTATACTCGTTTTAACCGTTGGTCAAAAAAAGGACTTTGGCAAAAAATCCTGAAAATGCTATCTCAAGACAGTGATGACGAATCCAAGATGCCGGATAGTTCGGTCATCCGGGCTCATCAGCATGCTGCCGGAGCAAAGGGAGGTCAGGAAAACCAAGCATTGGGCCGTTCACGAGGTGGATTCTCCACAAAAATTCACGCTGTTGTTGATGCTTTGGGTTACCCTGTTGACCTTGAACTGACCCCTGGACAGGTGCATGACAGTGTCCCTGCAAAAGATTTGCTCAAAGACAAATCGGCAGAATATATAATTGCAGACAAAGCATATGATTCTGACGAACTGATTGATTTGATTGAGTCTCAGGGAAGCATCACGGTGATTCCTTCACGGAGCAATCGAAAAAAACTCCGTGAATACGATAAACATATTTATAAAGAACGACATCTTGTTGAAATTTTTTTTAATAAAATCAAACATTACCGCAGGGTCGCAACCCGATATGAAAAACTGGCATCCAATTATCTCACTATGGTGCAAATTGCCAGTTGCATGATCTGGATTGGATTTTGAAAAACACGGCCTAGTAATATTTTAAAAATCTAACCGCACAGGTCGCAATCATTTGGTATTTTTCTCTCGTCAGAGTACTACAAATATCATAGAGTCCTCTTTTCGATATAATCATTGTGCGAGAAACAATATGACGATGATCAAATTCAAGCCAATCGGGACAATTCGAACCCCCTTCAAGGATTCAAAAGGAATGCCTATCCAGCCGGCAGGTGCCCAGGGAACTGCAGGCATGGTTGAACTTCTTCCTGAGTATGCCGAGGGACTTCAGGATCTTGACGGTTTTTCCCATGTTATCCTGCTGTACCTTTTTCACCGCGCACGTGGCTTCAACTTGACCGTCACACCATTCATGGATTCAAAGCCACGCGGCCTGTTCGCTACACGAGCACCCAAGCGTCCCAATCCTATCGGTCTCTCCGTGGTGAAGCTCCTGCGTGTTGAAGGCGCGAAGTTACACGTCGAAAACATTGATGTGATCGACGGAACACCGCTTCTCGATATCAAGCCCTATGTCCCCGAATTTGACCGTCCATCCGATCCGGTTAAGGTGGGCTGGCTCGAAAAGTTGAAATGGCAAGTACGTGAGAAAAAGGCGGATAATCGATTCAGGTAGAACGCGAACCAACCGGTGGAGCTGATCGCAAAAACAATCGCCGTTTCGTCCTCAGGGCGTGGACAAGTGATTTTATTTGGTATTACATACGAAGATATCATGAGAGCTTTCCATATAATATTGATGCAACATAGATGCCAACAGGAAAAAATGTCTTTATTAATTCTCTGCTTAATAATTCTATCTGAAATATTAAGTTGTTATAAATATTCTTTGGAAGGCGTGTCTTTTTATTTTGTGCAGGATTATGGAAAATAGGACTTGTTTTTGTGTAAGTTATGTAACAATTCAATAGAAGTTATGTGGTTTATTTCACAAAAACCGGAAAGCGGATCGGCTGGGCATTTGAGTGAGTTTGGTTGGTCTACGCTGTAATCCGGTTTTTTTGATCTTGGCGTCAGCCATCGAATCAGAAGCAGCGAAGGCAACAAAAGGGCCATGAGGCGTTTGGTTAAATAAGGATTACTTGCTGAATCGAAAGTTTTCCTCATTTTTGAGAAAACAAGGCATAATATTTGCATTTTCTTAAACTATTGATACGATCTGAAAGGTCGATTTTAATGGGGCTTTACCAGTGGGAACCCCTAAGTGCATAATGGCATAAGTGCGTACTTGGTTTTTTAAACAAAGATTCTGGATTTGAGTGGTGAGATGTGAGAAATATCACCGCGATTGTGCCGTCGTGTACTAAGGTAATAAAAAACATGGAGGGAAAAAATGCGAAAACTTCTTTTTTATCTGGTTGTTTTATGTCTTGCTTTACCCCTTATTTCTTCAGCCGATCCCGGGTCTGAAAAAATTCTGAAAATGTCTACCACCACCAGTACCCAGGCCTCGGGATTATTGGACGTGCTGCTGCCGGAGCTGAAAAAAGATACCGGCATCGAGGTTAAGGTCATTGCCAAGGGAACGGGTGCGGCTATCCGTGATGGCATGGACGGAAATGTGGATGTTATTTTTGTTCATGCTAAGGCCCGTGAAGAAAAATTTGTATCTGAAGGATACGGGACAAAACGATATGCGGTCATGCACAATGATTTCATTATCCTGGGGCCGGGAAATGATCCGGCAGGCATTAAAGGAATGAAAGATGCAGCTGCGGCCCTGAAAAAAATTGCCCTTTCTCAGTGCAAATTCATCTCCAGAGGTGATGACAGCGGTACCCATACCAAAGAACAAAATTTATGGCAGGCAACAGGCCTGGAAATGAAACAGGATACCCGGCGCATCGTCAAAAAAGGGAAAGCCCGTGAGGTAACGTTTGTTCATCCCGCAGGCATCGTCAAATGGTATATCTCCATCGGCCAGGGAATGGGGAAAACAATTACCTTTACCGATGAGAAACAGGCTTACACCCTTGCCGACAGGGGAACGTACATCAAATACAAACTGGGACGCAAGGAAGGCCTGGATCTGGTTGTTTTATGCGAGGGAGATTCCCGGTTGACCAATCTCTACGGCGTGATTCCCATCAATCCCCAAAAATATCCCCATGTCAATTACAAAACGGCCATGGAATTTGCAAAATGGCTGATCTCTGCCAAAGGGCAGCGGCTCATTGCCGATTATAAGCTTTTAGGACAGCAGCTTTTTTATCCCGATGCCATTCCTAACCCGGATAAACCGGAAAAGTGAGCTAAAGTGATCTAAAGTTTGAAGTGAGCTAAAGTTAATCAGTCGCTTCGCTCCGTCTTTTTTATATAAAATTGATAGAATACCTCAACTTTAGGCACTTTAGCTCACTTCACACTTTTTTAAATTCAGATTTTTTTGACTCAAGAGAAGAAAACCACCAATGCGTTTCTTTTTAGACAGCTTTTTATCTGCTCTGGGTTTGATGACGGCACTGGACCCTGATCTGTTGAATATCGTCCTTGTATCGCTGAAGGTCAGCATTTGCTCGACCCTGATCTCCAGTATGTTGGGCATTCCGTTGGGCTTTTCAATTGCCATGAGTCAATTCAGAGGCAAACGTGTGGTGATTACCGTTTTGAATACCCTGATGGCGCTGCCTACTGTCGGGATCGGTCTTTTTACCTATACGTTTATTTCCCGCAGAGGAATCTTCGGTGCGTTTGACTTGCTTTACACCCAAAAAGCCATTATCATCGGTCAAATCTTCTTGATTTTACCCATTGTTGCAACATTTACCATATCGGCCATCAGCCGGATAGACAGCCGCTACCGGTTGACGGCCCTGACACTGGGGGCCAACAGACTGCAAACCGCAATGGTGATATTGCGTGAAGCCCGATTCGGCATTATTGCAGCGGTGGTGGCTGCTTTTGGACGGGTGATTTCGGAAATCGGCATCAGCATGATGCTGGGTGGAAATGCCAAGGGGTTTACCCGCACCATGACGACCGCCATGGCCCTGGAATACGATAAAGGAGAGTTCGTCTTAGCCGTTGCATTGGGCATCATCCTGATGACTATTAGTCTGACCATGAATATTTTGCTGAATTATTTCCAGGGAAAAGTATCAGGCTGATGCTGTATTCCGTAAGAAATCTGAAAAAAAAATATGATGGGCGCATGGTTTTGAACCTGCCACGGCTGTCGATTGAAAAAGGCAAAATATATGCTTTGCTGGGCCCCAATGGTTCCGGGAAAACGACGTTGCTGCATATTCTGGGCTTTCTTTTGTCGCCGACGTCGGGCACGCTCTTATATAACAACCGGCCGGTCCAATTTACCGAAAAAGTTTTGCAGGAACTGCGCCGGGAAGTAATCCTTGTCGATCAGCATCCGATCCTGTTTACATCGACGGTTTATAAAAACGTCGAGTTCGGCCTTAAGGTTAGGAAAATCGGAAAAGAACAGCGCCGGTATATCATTGAAGAAGCCCTCGACATGGTGGGGATGCGCAGCTTTATCCAGGCGGAAGCCCATCATCTTTCCGGCGGGGAAACGCAGAGAGTTGCCATTGCCAGGGCACTGGCCTGTTCGCCCCAAGTCATTTTGTTTGACGAGCCGACGGCCAGTGTGGATGTGGAAAATCAGATTGCCATTGAAAATATTATCCGGGATGTGCATGAGCAAAAGAAAATTTCCGTTATTCTTTGTACTCACAACATGCTGCACGCTTCGAAACTTGCCGAAGAAAAAATTTTTCTGTTTGACGGGCGGCCGAGCGCATCCATTTATGAAAATATTTTCAGCGGAACGGTTGTTCTGAGATCGGGCAGACCTTATTGTATGATTAGTGAGACACTGGCCATTCCGATCATGACCCATCAGGAAGGCTATATTAAAATTGCCATCAATCCGAAATCCATAAAAATTGTAAAAAATCCGGATGACAACACGAATGATATTTTGGAAGGCACGATATTTCAACTGGTTAAGGAAAAAAACTGGATACGGGTTCTCATCGATGTGGGGGTCCCCCTGAGCGCTTTGTTTAAGGAGAACGACTTTGATCGTCTCGGCGTTCGCATCGGCCGGAACGTTCATGTAAAATGCCCTGATTATGGGGTTGAAATTATATGAGGTGTTGTTTTTCAATTGCTTGCTTTTAGAGCCTGTTTAAAAATTAGGGAATCGAAGTGAAAAAGTGTGAGAGCGAGGACAAATTGTTGCAAATTTGAGGTGAATAGCAAGCCTATTTGCCGAAAATTTACGACAATTTGAACCGCTCTCACGGTTTTGCAGCGG
>JAUUWG010000039.1 GCA_030589165.1 Desulfobacterales bacterium | reverse complement strand
ACTTGTAGAAATCAACCGCCTTAAAGATGAACCCGGTTTGGACGGTATGCAAATTCAATTACTTGATGAACTGACGGATTATATCGAAAATAATTTTTAGTATCTTGATACTAAGGATCGTGGATTAAATAAATTGATCAACGATTGCGACGGATTTTGGTTCGTCTGCACGGCGCGTCAAAGGGCGCATACTTCCCGAATGTGTCCTTTGACGCAACGCAGGAGACGGACCAAAAGACAAGCAAGATTGCTCAATTTATTTAGTTCGCGATCCTAAGTTATTCTCATACGGGGATAGTCATGAACACTTCTGATCTGTTATTACAGGGACCCGAACCAGGAAAACACCTTCTTAAATTTCGCGGAGACACCCAGACCTTTACACTTTCCCTGCCGCGCAAAGAAAAGGGGAATGCATGGCTTCGCACCAACATCGGATATGCCGATATTGCAAGGAAGGAGATTGTCAGGGAAGTCAACGATGATGAACCTTTACTGGGACGGGACTGGTTCGACATCCCCATGAAACGCCTTGACGACCAACAATTTAAGGTCACCCTCCCCCTTTGTGATATCGGCCATTTCAAAGCCAAGTGCTTGTTTTTGAAAGAAGGTGAATCCGATCCGCTATGGCCCGAAGGGGAAAATACCGTTATCAACGTGGAACCGGCCGACACCTGTTGCGCAAACACAATCTATAACACATTCGTAAGGCAATTCGGCCCGAACAAATCAGGTGCCGGCGTTCCGACCCCCTTGGAAAAGGAATGCATCAAAACCCTTGACAGCGACGGTTATACCGTGATCCCGCCCTCCGGAACATTTCGCGACCTGATTAACCATCTTGACTTCATTATAGGAGAACTCGGGTATCGGATACTTCAACTGCTGCCGGTCCATCCCACGCCAACCACCTACGCCCGCATGGGACGGTTTGGATGCCCTTTTGCTTCACTGAGCTTCACTGCGGTTGATTCAGCCCAGGCAAAATTCGATCCACGGGCCACGCCGCTGGAGCAGTTCATCGAACTGGTGGATGCGGTTCATGAACGCCATGCCAAAGTCTTTATCGATATTGCCATAAACCACACCGGATGGGGTGCCAGGCTCCATGAGACCCATCCCGAATGGCTTATCCGCAATCCTGAAGGACAGATCGAAGTCCCGGGCGCATGGGGGGTCCGATGGGATGATTTAACAAGCCTCGATTACACCCATAGAGATCTGTGGCAATATATGGCGGATATGTTTCTTAAATGGTGCCGAAGGGGAGTGGACGGTTTCCGGTGCGATGCCGGATACATGATTCCGGTCTCTGCTTGGAAATATATTGTCGCCACGGTCCGAACCCAGTACCCTGACACGGTTTTTTTTCTTGAGGGCCTTGGCGGTAGCATTTCCGTAACCCGGGAGATTCTGGACGCAGCCAATTTCAACTGGGCCTATTCGGAACTTTTTCAAAACTATGACCGCAGCCAGATAGCCTCCTATCTTCCGGAAGCCATGGAAATCTCACGGGGCGAGGGAATCACAGTTCATTTTGCGGAAACCCATGACAATATCCGCCTGGCCGCACGATCAAGAACCTTTGCACAGATGCGCACCGCCCTGTGTGCCCTTTTTTCTCACAACGGGGCCTTTGGCTTTGCCAATGGCGTGGAGTGGTTTGCCACTGAAAAAATCGACGTCCACGATGCCCCTTCCCTGAACTGGGATGCTCAAATCAACCAGGTAAACCATATCCGCCGCCTCAACACACTGCTCAAAGTTCATCCGGCCTTTCACGACCGGACCGAGATGAAACTGGTCCAGCAAGGCGATGGCAACCACGTTTCCATGTTGCGTCATCATATCCCCAGCGGGAAAAAACTTCTGATCGTGGTGAACCTCGATGATGAAAACCGGACGGTTGCTGCCTGGGATTTGGAACAGACGGGGATGCCTGGTCCGGTCTTTATCGATCTTATCACCGAAGAGAAGATAACCATCTCCGATAGAAACAAAGGACCCGCAATCCTTCTTGATCCCGGACAGGTCTTATGCCTTACTGCCGATCCAAACGATATCGAACAGGTTCGAAATGCAAATCCCAAGGCTTTTTCGCTTCCGGATCGAATTGAAAGACAGTGTCTGCGAGCCAAGGTGCTTGATGTCTTTCGGTTTTATCACAATGTCAGGGACCTGGGAAAATTTGACCCGGACCATGCCGCACAACAGCTTGCCAAAGACCCTGTGGAGTTTTGTAGAAGCCTCAACCCCTTCAGCCGGGAACCCCGGGTCGTAACCTGGAAATGGCGCCGTGACGCAAAGCGGGAAGTCATGGTTCCTCCGGATCATTTTCTCCTGGTTTGCGCAGATGTTTCTTTTCGTGCCCAGATTGTGGATAAAGACCGGACCGTCGGCCATGAAGTAAGTCTTTCCAAATCAGATGGGTCTTTTTTTGCGCTGTTCTCTCCATTGCCTCCGCCGAAGGCTCACCGCTCCTATACGCTGAAATTGTCGGTTTATACCCCGGGACGCTGTGAGCATGTGGATGCGCCCCTTCTTTTCCTTTCTCCGGCCGAAGAGGCAAAGGTAAAAAAGCGCTTTCACCATTGTGAACTTCTCCACCAACCCCTTGTTTTCCTGGGTACCAACGGTCGTGGCGGCATGCTTCGGGCCTCTGTTTCCTGGGGGAAACTGCAAAGTCGTTATGATGCGCTGCTTGGGGCAAATCTGAATTCTGAATTCCCGGAAGACCGGTGGATCATGTTCAGCAGATGCCGGGCGTGGCTTGTATTTCAAGGTTACTCCCAGGAAATCCGGTTGGACTGTCTGGATTCATTTCACCTTGAAGAAAACGGCCGGGGAGTTTGGCGATACCGTATTCCTACCGGTCAGGGGGAACATGTACCCCTCAGCATAGGTGTTGAAATGACACCGGGCCAAAACGCTGTACAGCTAACCTTCCATAGACACCCAGTCAAAGAAAAAGAGAGGAATCTGGCCGACTGTAAACAGGTTCGCCTCATACTCCGCCCCGACATTGAAGATCGCAGTTTTCACGATACCACAAAAGCGTATATGGGTCCGGAACATCTATGGCCGGCATCCGTAACCGCACAAAAGACCGGCTTCGTCTTTGCACCCAAACAAAATCGTGCCCTTGATGTTCAAATTTCCCATGGTGTTTTTGAGTGGGAGCCGGAGTGGAATTACATGGTGCATCGATCCATAGAGGCTGAACGCGGCCTGGATCCCCATTCTGACCTGTTTAGCCCGGGGTATTTTTCCGCATTCCTGAGGGGGGAAGAATCCCTGGAGCTGACCGCACAAATTTTAAACGGACAAGAACAAAAGGACTTGCCGCCACCGCCTGCAAAGATGTATATTGAAAAAGTCCCGGCTTTTGAAGAGAGCCAGGAGTGCTGCGGCCTTGATACGGCGCTCAGGCAGGCGATTGATCACTATGTGGTAAAACGGGAACCTTTGAAGACGATAATTGCGGGATATCCCTGGTTTCTCGATTGGGGACGTGATTCCATGATTTTTGTCCGTGGATTGATTGCGGCTGGAAGGACAAAAGATGCACGTTCTGTTTTAAAACAGTTCGGACAACTTGAAAAAAACGGAACCCTTCCGAATATTATTCTGGGTAAGGATGGAGGAAATCGGGACACCTCTGATGCATCACTCTGGTTTTTCGTCGCATGCGTCGACCTGGTCAATGTTGAAGGAAATGATAATTTCCTCGATACCCCGTGCGGCAGCAGATCCGTACGGCAGATACTCATTTCCATTGGCCGATCCCTTATGGCAGGCACTCCCAACGGTATCCGTATGGACCCGGAATCGGGCCTTATTTTCAGCCCTTCCCATTTTACGTGGATGGACACCAATCACCCGGCAGGAACGCCCCGTGAGGGATATCCCATCGAAATACAGGCACTATGGTATTATGCACTCTCCTTTCTATGCCGCATCGATCCCAGAAAGACTGGAAACGATTGGGGAAATACGGCAAAAAAAGTTCAGACATCGATTCTTGATCTTTTTATGCTCAAGGAGGAACAGTATCTGTCCGACTGTCTCCATGCCCGATCCGGCGAAACAGCCCGTCATGCTGCAGCTGATGATGCGCTGCGGCCGAACCAGCTTTTTGCCATAACCCTTGGAGCGGTAACCGACAAACGCATCTGCCGTAATATGCTCTCGGCCTGTGAAGAACTCCTGGTACCGGGAGCGATTCGGAGCCTTGCGGACCGGCCGGTCAGCCGTCCCATCACCATCGTGCATGAAGGGAAAGCTCTCAATGATCCTTACCATCCCTATCATGGAAAATATAAAGGAGATGAAGATACCAGCAGGAAACCGGCATATCACAACGGAACCGCCTGGACCTGGCTTTTTCCCGTATTCTGCGAGGCATGGGCCAAAGTTTACGGCAAAAAGGGGAATCAGACGGCTCTGGCATGGCTTTCAAGCAGTACCCGTCTTATCTCCACAGGATGTATCGGCCACGTTCCCGAAATCCTGGATGGAGATTTCCCGCATACACAACGCGGGTGCGACGCCCAAGCATGGGGCACGAGTGAACTGTTGCGAGTCTGGTTAGGATTAAAAGATTAAGGATATGCAGACAATTATTAATTTAAAAAGTATGAAGTGACTAAAGTGATCTAAAGTGCCTAAAGTTGAGGAATTTTATCAATCTTATTTAAAAAGACGGAGTGAAGCGACTCCTTAACTTTAGCTCACTTCAAACTTTAGATCACTTTTCCCGGTTTATCCGGATTAGGAGATGAAAAAATGAATCATCTGCAAACCTTTCAGGTATATCCAAAAATCCCTGAACCTCTCTCTTTTCTCGAAACACTCTCCCGAAACATCTGGTGGAGCTGGAATAGAGATGCCGTGGACCTTTTCCGCCGCATAGAACCACGACTTTGGGAAATGGCCGAACAAAATCCAATCGTATTTTTAACCTACATTACCCAAAAGCGCCTGGAGGAACTGTCAAAGGACAAAAGCTTTCTGGCACACCAGGAAAGGGTGAAAGTTTCTTTTGAAAATCGGGTTTGCAAGCCTGTGGATCGGTCCGGGTCACCTTATGGGGAAGACGGAAAAATCGCCTATTTTTCCATGGAGTTTGGCGTGCATGAGTCCCTTCCTCTGTTTGCCGGAGGACTCGGTATACTTTCCGGAGACCATCTCAAGGCGGCCTCCAACAAATCCGTTCCTCTTATCGGTATGGGACTTCTCTATCACCGGGGTTATTTTCATCAGTTTCTTGATCAGGATGGTATGCAGCAGGACGACTATCGGGAGATAAACTTCTATCACCTCCCTCTTGAAAGAGCCAAAAACTCCGCAGGAGAAGAGGTAGAGGTCTCGATCTATGGGCCGGAGGGTGAAATTTATGCCACGGTTTGGAAGGTTATGGTAGGCCGTATCCCCCTCTATCTGCTCGATACCAATCTGGCAAAAAATCCTCCTGAAATCCGTGAAATCACCGCCAGGCTCTATGCCGGTGACCCAAAGGTGCGCCTTACCCAGGAATTTCTTTTGGGTGTAGGTGGAATGCGCGCTCTGGAAGCACTGAATATCTATCCGACGGTATGCCATATGAATGAGGGCCATTCCGCCTTTGCCAGCCTTGAACGAATCGCTCAAACCATGTCGAGATATAACGTGGATCTGGATACAGCCCTGGAAATCGTTCCGCGAACCACCATCTTTACTACCCATACCCCTGTGGCCGCAGGTTACGATGAATTTCCCGCCGAACTTGTAAAGCCGTTTCTACGCCCCCTGCAGGAACGGTTGCATGCCACCGACACCGAAATCCTGTCATGGGGGCAACCGGTAGGGTCCGGTCCGGACGGACCTCTTTCCATGTTTGTTCTGGCGTTGCAAATGGCCCAGTACTGTAACGGGGTAAGCCGGTTGCACGGAAAAGTGGCACGACGAATGTGGGCAGATGTCTGGCCGAACAAGCCGGAAAATGAAATTCCGATTTCCCATATCACCAACGGTGTCCATTTCCCCACATGGATTTCATATGAAAACGCGGCTCTCTTCGAACGCTACCTCGGACCGGACTGGTATATCTCCCCTCAGAGATCGGAGATCATCGAACGGATTGACGAAATTTACAAGGAGGAACTGTGGCATGCCCATGGAATGAGCCGTTCTCGTCTCATACGAACCTGCCGTAAACTGATGCTGAAAAAATGCAGGCGTCTGAACGCCTCCAATGAAATGACGGAAAACGCCAAGTCGATACTTGACCAGGATGTACTGACCATTGGTTTTGCGCGCCGTTTTGCCACATACAAGCGGGCCGACCTGTTATTGCAGGACCCGGACCGGTTAGAGGCGCTCATCAATTCCAAAACCCACCCCATTCAGATTATATTTGCAGGGAAGGCCCACCCTAAAGACAATGAAGGAAAGGAGCTTATCAGACGCATTGTTGAGTTTACCAACAGGCCGAGCGTACGCCATCGGGTTGTTTTTCTTGAAGATTACGGCATGCACATGGCGAGGCACCTGGTCCAGGGGGTTGATGTCTGGCTCAATACCCCTCGACGTCCCTTTGAGGCATGTGGGACATCCGGTATGAAAGCAGCCGTTAACGGCGTTCTCAATGTGAGTATTCTCGACGGATGGTGGTGCGAAGGATATTCCGAAGAGAGAGGCTGGCGGATTGGGAACGGAGAAGAGTACTCGGATTATGTTTACCAGGACGCCGTAGAGAGTCAAGCCCTTTATAACATACTGGAAAACGATGTAATCCCCTGTTTTTATGAAAACATGGAAGGAGATGTTCCGGTCCGGTGGGTCAAGATGATGAAAGAGTCAATAAAAATGGCAATGCTGGAATTCAGCAGTTGCCAAATGATCGATAAGTATGAGAAACAATTCTATATAAATGCAGCCAATCGTTTAAGGTCTTTGGTCGCAAACAATGCCAAGGAAGCAAGGAATCTGGCAATCCAGCGCAAACGGCTCAAATCCCTCTGGGGCAATATATGGATGGAGACGCCTGTAAGAGATGAAGAAGGGCCGTTTCGAGTGGGAGATCAATTCAGTGTGAGCGCTGACGTGCATCTGGGAGAACTCTCTCCGGATGAAGTGGAGGTAGAGCTTTACTATGGGCAGCTGAAATGTGTGGACACCTTATCGTCCAGCCACACACAGCAGATGACTGTACAGAAAAACCGCAAAAAGGGGCATTACCTGTATACCTGCACCGTAACCTGCAAGGCTTCGGGCAGGTACGGCTTTACTGTCCGGACAACACCCAAGGGCGACGACAGGATTAAATTCACCCCCGGCTTATTAACCTGGGCATAAATGGAACTTTGCAAAACGCTTCAATTTTGTTCAAGTTCGAAGTGTTTATACAAAGCTCTCGTAAACTCAAGGAAAGGTAAAGCATGAGAAAGCCTTCGAACACCCCGCGCATTCTTATCGTGACCCCTGAAGTCACCTATTTGCCCAACGGAATGGGAAATATTGCCAATCACCTTACTGTTACTGCCAAGGCAGGCGGATTGGCCGACGTATCCGCGGCCCTGATCAGCGCCCTGTTCGACCAAGGGGCTGACGTTCATGTAGCCCTTCCTGACTACCGAGCCATGTTCAGTGACCACTTGCCGGCAATTCTCAGAAAGGAAATGGACACCATCCAAAGCAGAATGCCCGACGAAAGACTCCATCTTGCCGAAGACAGAGCCTTTTTCTACTTAAATCGCATTTACTCCAACTACGGACCGGAAAACACAAAAATCGCTCTTGCCTTTCAGCGTGAAATTATCAACAACATCGTCCCCCACGTACGTCCCGACCTGATCCATTGCAACGACTGGATGACCGGTCTGATCCCGGCCATGGCAAGACAACTGGGCATCCCCTGCCTTTTTACAGTCCACAACATCTATACCATAAAATGCCTTCTGTCCTACATTGAAGACAGGGGGATTGATGCGGCAACATTCTGGCAACATCTTTTTTCCGAGCGCATGACGTCCAACTACGAGGAAACCCGGGAATCCAACCCCGTGGATTTTTTAGCAAGCGGTATCTTTGCCGCACACTTTGTCAATACCGTAAGCCCGACCTTCCTGATGGAAGTGATCCAAGGCCGACACAGTTTCATAGAGAGCCACCTGCAAAATGAATTGGCCAACAAATGGAATGCCGGATGTGCAGTGGGAATCCTCAACGCCCCTGATCCTTCTTTTAATCCGGCTGCAGACAAGGCCCTGAGTCGGCGGTATGCTGCAAAGGACCATACGGAAGGGAAAAAAGCAAACAAGCGCTCTTTGCAAAAAACCATGGGGCTGATAAGAGACGATCAGGCTCCGGTTTTCTTCTGGCCTTCCCGCCTTGATGCGGTTCAAAAAGGATGCCAGCTACTGGCGGATATCCTTTATAACGTTGTCTCGTTTTACTGGGACCAAAATCTGGAGATGGTTTTTGTGGCCAACGGAGAGTTTCAGAAGTATTTCAGAGAGATCGTTGACTTTCACCACTTGGAAAACCGGGTGGCCATATGCAATTTTGATGAAAATGTGGCCCGTCTGGCTTATGGGGCCGCAGACTTTGTACTGATGCCTTCACTTTTTGAACCCTGCGGTCTTCCGCAGATGATCGGCCCCATCTATGGAGCACTGCCGGTGGCTCACAATACGGGAGGAATTCACGATACGGTTGTTCATATTGATGCCCAAGGCGATACGGGCAACGGTTTCCTTTTCGAAACTTTTGACGCCAACGGTCTGTTCTGGGCCATCAAAGAGGCCATGCAATTCTACAGTCTTCCGGACAATGTAAAGCAAAAACAGATCGAGCGCATCATGATCCAGGCCGCGTCCACCTTCAACCATGACGTCACCGCACGTCGATACATTGATCTTTATGAAAATATGTTAAACCGTCCCCTTATAAAGCCTCAAGAATAAAATTTGTGCCAGAAGGCCTGCCAGGTCCCTAAAAAGCTTCACAGGTATTTTTCAAAAACTCAACATCTTGATTATGCAATAAAAACAGGAAAACAATCCTTTGGATAAACTCTTGAACAAAGACCCGCTTCTTGCTCCATATAAGAAGGTCCTTAAGCAACGGACATCTTATATTAAGGAGATGGAAAAGAGACTCACCCAGGAAAAAATGAGTCTGGCCGATTTTGCCTGCGGTCACGAATACTTTGGACTCCATTTTTCCAATAACGAATGGATTTTTCGGGAATGGGCACCCAATGCGACTGCTATTTATATGGTCGGGGACATGACCGGATGGCTGGAAAAAAGGACTTTCGCCTTGGAACGAATCAATGATGACGGGGTATGGGAAATCCATTTATCCCCGGATATTCTGGAACATGGGGCACTGTATCGGCTTCGCGTTCACTGGCAGGGTGGTCAAGGCGACCGTATACCCGCATATGCCCGGCGTGTGGTCCAGGACCCCGAAACATTGATTTTCAACGCCCAGGTCTGGTGTCCCCCAAGCTCTTATCAATGGAAATGCAATGATTTTAAATCATCCCCAGGCCCTTTACTCATTTATGAAGCCCATGTGGGCATCGCCCAGGAAGCTGAAAAGGTCGGTTCATACCAGGAATTCACCAGGCATATTCTTCCGAGAATAATTACCGCAGGTTATAATACGCTGCAACTGATGGCCATCCAGGAACATCCCTACTACGGATCCTTTGGCTACCATGTATCGAGTTTTTTTTCCGCCTCTTCCCGATTCGGAACACCGGAAGACCTGAAAGAACTGGTCGATACGGCCCACGATCTGGGCATTACGGTGATTATGGATATCGTCCATTCCCATGCGGTCTCCAATGAAGTGGAGGGCCTCAGCCTTTTCGACGGCAGTCCGTACCAGTATTTTCATGAAGGGCCTCGTGGATTTCACGAAGCCTGGGATTCCCGCTGCTTTGATTACGGCAAACATCAGGTCCTTCATTTTCTCCTTTCCAACTGCCGCTTCTGGCTTGATGAATACCGTTTTGACGGCTTCCGCTTCGACGGAATCACCAGCATGCTCTACCATCATCACGGTCTTGGAAAGGCCTTTACTTCGTATGATGATTATTTTGATGAAAGCGTGTACGAAGATGCCTTGGCCTACTTAACCCTGGCCAACAGACTTATCCATGATTTACGTTCCGATGCCGTTACCATCGCCGAGGATATCAGCGGTATGCCGGGACTGGCCTTACCGCTCTGTGAAGGGGGAATCGGTTTTGATTACCGGTTTGCAATGGGTATTCCCGACTACTGGATAAAACTGACCAAGGATATTCCGGATGAAGACTGGCATATGGGGAATTTGTGGCATGAGCTGACCAACCGGAGACACGACGAGAAGACCATCAGTTATGCCGAATCCCACGACCAGGCGCTTGTGGGAGACCAGACGATCATCTTCCGCCTTGCCGGTTCGGCCATGTATCACCACATGCGCGTATGTGACGAAAACATCGTTGTGGACAGAGCAATGGCCCTGCACAAACTCATTCGGTTAATCACTTTGGCCACAGCCGGTAACGGATATCTCAACTTCATGGGAAACGAGTTCGGTCATCCTGAATGGATCGATTTTCCCAGGGAAGGCAATGCCTGGTCATACCGATATGCACGGCGCCAGTGGCATCTGATGGATGACCCTGATCTTAAGTATCGTTTTCTTGCATGTTTTGACCGTGACATCATCGAACTGGCCAAACAATTCAGGCTTCTGGAATTTTCAGGGCCTCATTTTCTGTTTGAAAACTCTGAACAAAAGGTCATCGTATTTGAACGGGCCGACCTGTTGTTCGTCTTCAACTTTCATCCGACCTGTTCCTACAACCACTACACGTTTGAAGCACCGCCGGGGAAATACCGGATGATTCTATGCAGCGATGATCCTGATTACGGAGGACACGGCCGATTGATTCCCCATCAATACCATCTGACCCTTTGTGATACATCCGTCGGTCGAAAACGGCATCTGCTGAGTTTGTATCTTCCAACCCGCACGGCACTCATCCTGGAACAGGTAAAGAACAACAGCAATGAATACGGGATCGACATAAGCCGGAAAAGTGAGCTAAAGTGAGCTAAAGTTAATGAATCGCTTCGCTCCGTCTTTTTATATAAAATTGACAGAATGCCTCAACTTTAGGCACTTTAGATCACTTTAGTCACTTCACACTTTTTTAAATTCAGACCTTATGATTTTCGAATATCCATTCTCCGGTCTCCTTGTTTTCTTTCATATCCTGAAACACGTTGGGATATTCTATTTTGCAAACCCGGGCGATTTGCTCTCCGATAATGCGGATTTCTTCTTCAGCATGTTCAGAAGTTCTCATGGCAATAATATGCCGCCAGGCACGCAGGTTGCCCGTCACCATGATGGAGGTTCCCAATCCGATGGGTGCCAATCGCCTGAACATGGAAGTCAGCTGTTTTTTAGTTGCAAAGTCATGGATGTTTTCAAAGTCAAAAATCTCTGCGAGTTCTTTTTGCGCCCCTTCCAGAAAGTGGACCACATCTTCAAACTTTTGTTTGGCCTGCCTGTTGCCACAAGCAGCTTCGGGGAACCAGAATGATAAATCATCCAATCTCACATATCGCAGGCTCTCCTGACTATAGGCCATACCGGCCCGATGTCTCACCAGTTCGTGAGTAAAGACTCTTGAGACGTTACGGCAGATAAATGTCAAATTGACATGCTCGATTATCGACCCATGGCCGCTTTTCAGAACATTGCCGATATATTCTTTGTTGCCCTTGCGAACCCGATCCACATTCGGGTTGGTCGCTTCCGGTTTGTTCGGGTCGTACGGTTGCCAACTGCGATAGCACATTCTCCCCGCCGCTTCGATCAGATTCTCCCCGTCTGAAACATCAGGGTCTATTCCCCAGTCCGGTGCGCCGATATCGGCAAGATAAGCATTGAGACCTTCAGTCACTAAAGCGGTTTTTGCTACAAGGAAGACCTTGGGTTTATCTATCTGTCGCATTTATTTCTCCATAAAACGTTTTTTATCTATATTCTGCAGGTTCGAATATCCGTCACGATTATTCCCTTGGCATTTATCCGGGTCAATTCGTCCATAATCCGGTTAATATCCCTTTCCCTGCCCATGGCTTTCACGGCAACCCACCCTTTTTTACTCAGAGGGGCAATGGTCGGAGATTCAATTCCAGGAGTGATTTCACATGCATCTTTTAAAAATTCCTCCGGAACATCATATTCGACCATGACATATTCACGGGCCACCACAATTCCCCGAAGCCGTTCCAAAAACAGCTTTGCCCCATTATTTCCGGTTATTTTATGGCTTCGTGCGATCAGAACCGCTTCGGATTTCAAAATCGACTCACCGACCGTCTTCAAACCGGCCTGCTTCATTGTTTTTCCGGTCTGCACAACATCGGCAATCACATCGGCCACACCCAGACGAATAGAAATTTCAACCGCCCCATCTAAACGGATGACTTCAGATTCAATATTTCGGCGTTTCAGGTCTCTTAAAACCAGATTAGGATAAGAGGTGGCAATACGAAGATCCGAAAAAGCCTCCGGCGTCAAAGAACTCTCTTTGGGGACGGCATAATAAAAATCGGATTTGCCGAAGCGGAGCGAAAGCAGTTCCACAACACCCGACTCGCTATCCATAGCCAGATCACGCCCTGTCACCCCCAGATCCAGGACCCCGTTGCTTACATAGACTGCAATATCCCGCGGCCGCAAAAAAACGAATTCCACGTCATTCTCCCTGTCGCAGACGATCAGTTCCCGTGCGTAACGCCGGCAGATGTAGCCGGCATCCCGAACCAGTTGAACCGCCTCTTCGGAAAGGGATCCTTTATTGGGAAGAGCAATTTTCAGCATGATCATAATCCTTGTTACAGGTTTTAAAAAAGTGTGAGAAATCCTATGGATTAAAGATATTTATACACATCCTCCAGATTCAGATCACAGGCGAGCATCATCACCTGCACGTGATACAAAAGTTGAGAAATTTCCTCGGCCGTTCTCTCACGACCTTCATATTCGGCAGCCATCCATACTTCACCGGCTTCCTCAATAATCTTTTTGCCGATAAAGTGTTTGCCCTGCTCCAATTCCTTGACGGTGCCCGATCCGGGATCTCTGGTTGCCGCCCTGTGTTGCAACTGTGCAAACAATTCTTCAAATCGTTTCATAATAGCGGTTTTTAATCTCTTAATCCTGAGAGCCTGTTTAAAAACTGATGAATCCGCTGCAAAACCGTGAGAACGGTTCAAATTGTCGTAAATTTTCGGCAAATAGGCTTGCTATTCACCTCAAATTTGCAACAATTTGCCCTCGTTCTCACACTTTTTCACTTCGATTCCCTAATTTTTAAACAGGCTCTGAAATTCGTTCTTTTTGCGGCAAAAAATTTAAAACTTCAGCTCATTTTTAATTTTTTCGTTTCATTCCGAACTCTTATATCAAGATAAATGCCTTTGTAATTCCTGGAAAAATGTCTCCTTGTTCATATATAATATGGTCTGAATACCCTTGGTTCTCGCCCGCTTAAGATTAGGAACATGGTCGTCAATAAATAATACACTTTCCGGCATGACATTCATGCTCTTAAGCGCATAATCAAAAACAACCAGGTCTTTCTTTGTCTCTCCCAAATGATAGGAATTGAACACATAATCAAAAAAATGAAAAAAATCGTTCCGGCCGTTCAATTCATCAAGCCAGTGGGTCTGATCACTTAAGATACCGACTTTAAAGCCTTTTTCTTTCAATTCAGATACAATTTCCAGCATCCACGGACGTAAGACAAAACGAGACAAAATCTCATCTTTCAGTTCCTCGTTTGTTCCTCGGATACCGGTCTCTAAGCGCATGGCGGCCCAAAAAACATCTTCTTTAACCCTCCCGGAAGTGAATCCGAGTTCATAGACCATATCAAAAGCGGTCTTGATCAACTCTTCAGGGTTCAGGTTGTTTTTCTCTGCAATAGCAAGAATACCCCCCTTGAATCCTTCCTCAGCCAAAACACCGCCAAAATCAAATAGTATTACTTTGATGTCAGGGATATCTGTCATAATCGATCTTTCCTTTCTATCGCGTGAAACCATAAAGCGTTTTTAAAAAGATGAAACTTTTAACATACAAAATGTAAAAAACGCAATGGTCTTTCTTTTTTTTTTTACGCCATTGACGCTTGTCAAAGCATATTTCATCTGATAATAATTCGTACACTATGCAAAAATCATGTAACAAGCCGTTTTTAATTCTTGCTTCAACATCACCCAGAAGAGAGTATCTTCTTAAGCAGGCCGGCCTTAAATTTTCTGTTATTCCAAGCGATGTTGATGAAACATCCATACCTGTTTCATCGCCTGAAACATATGTAAGAGCCTTGTCTGAGGCCAAAGCGGATGACGTATCAAAAAGGCACCCTAAAAGCTGGGTTATTGGAGCCGATACCATCGTCCTGATAGATGGCACCATACTTGGTAAACCGGGTTCAAGGCAAGAGGCCCGATCCATGTTAAAATGCCTTAACGGCAGAGTTCACAAGGTACTTACAAGTTACTCCATATATTGCAGAGCCAATAAACATTTTTTTTCCGAAACCATTACCACGGAAGTCCTTTTCAAAAAACTGTCAGATGAAGAAATCGAGTGGTACATCCATACAAATGAGCCCTTTGATAAAGCAGGGGCCTATGCCATTCAGGGTTTAGGCACTTTCCTCGTAAAAAGCATCAACGGTTCTTACACGAATGTTGTCGGGCTTCCTGTCTGTGAAGTCATCGAACATCTTATAAATGAGGGTGTAATATCCATTCAAAATAAATAATTGCGGAAAATTTTCAAGGAAAAATTCTTTAAGGTTGAAAAGTAATGAATGTTATGCAACCGGGTGTTTTGGAAGTTGAAAACAACCTGAAAACTATAAACATGCGCATTAAAGAGGCGGCTGCTTCCTGCGGACGGAATCCTGAAACGGTCAAATTGTTAGCTGTGAGCAAAACCGTACCTGCAGATAGAATCAAACAAGCAATACATGCCGGTGTTACCCGTCTTGGTGAAAATTATATTCAGGAAGCCCGTGAAAAAATTAAAATTCTGGCAGATCACCCTGTAACCTGGCATTTTATCGGCCATCTGCAGACCAACAAGGCAAAATATGCCGTCAGGCTTTTTGATCTGATTCATTCGGTGGATTCCCTTAACCTGGCCCATGAATTGAACAAGCAGGCAAAAAAAATAAATAAAATTCAAAATATTCTTATTCAGGTAAATACGGGTATGGAGCCAACAAAATCAGGGGTCTCTATTCCGGATGCACGAAACCTGATAAAGGAAGTAAGCCTTCTTGAAAACCTTTCTATCAAAGGCCTTATGACCATGCCTCCTTTTTTCAATGATCCGGAAAAAGTCAGGCCGTATTTTTCAGCCCTTCGTGAGTTAGGCGACAGCATAAAAAAAGAATCCATACCCAATGTCGTTATGGATGAACTTTCAATGGGCATGACCGGTGATTTTGAAGCTGCCATAAAGGAAGGTGCAACAATAGTGAGAATCGGAACGGCAATTTTCGGGAAAAGAGATTGAAGATTCTGCTTCATATATGCTGCGGCCCATGTGCGATATACCCGCTTAAGGTTCTTAAAACCAAAGGGTTTGATGTAATGGGTTTTTATTACAGGCATAACATTCACCCCTTTACCGAGTGTGTGAAACGGCAGGAGACCCTTCGGTCTTATGCCGAAAGCATTAACCTGCGCGTCGTTTATCAGGGAGGTTATGATCTGGAAGGTTTTCTGCAAAAAATGATATTCAGAGAATCAAAGCGATGCTCTGTTTGCTATCATGAACGCCTCAGATCAACTGCCCTGATCGCAAAACGGGGCAAATTCAATTATTTTTCAACGACCCTGTTGTACAGTAAATTTCAAAAGCATGACATGATAAGGTCCATGGGTGAATCAATCGGCAAATCCGTGGGCGTTCCATTTTATTATCATGATTTCCGTGAAGGTTGGAAAGAGGGGATCGAAGAATCAAAACGTCTTGAAATGTATCGCCAGCAGTACTGCGGATGTATTTACAGTGAAAAGGAGAGATTTTTTAAAAAATAGTTAGGGACTCGGCACAAACAAATTATCCCATTTAGCATCTCCTCTTCAGGCCATCTTTATCCGATCCTCAATCAAATCGTCCTCGAAATAGAACAACTTTTCCTGT
>JAUUWG010000143.1 GCA_030589165.1 Desulfobacterales bacterium | reverse complement strand
GGGGAGATGATCTTGTTTTGTGGATTTTCAACAAATTGTTTGCCGCAACTTTTGCACCGGTATTTCTGTTTGCCGTTATGAATAGAACCGTTTTTGATGATATTGGTCGAATTGCATGCCGGACAGTTCATTTTTCCCCTCCGCTAAAATCGTTGATTCGATTCTTAGTAATACTGATTCGGAGGAGTGTCCAGAAGAATTCACCACTACGTCTTAAGCACCACCCTTTTTTTATAACCATGCCGTTTATATAAATTCAATTGGTTATGCATAATATCTCATATTCTTCCCCGGTCAGGCTTATTCCTCCTTTGTCCGTCACTTCAAATGTATTTTCAACCCCGACCATTCCAACGCCAGGTATGCCTATTTTGGGTTCAACAGCCAGGACCATGCCTTGCTCGATCGGCAGGTCAACGCCTTTTGCTATAACGGGGTATTCGTCAATAGCAAGGCCGATTCCATGGCCGATAAATTGCACTTTATTGCCACCAAGGGCCATAAACCCTTCAGACCAACCGCTTGATTCGGCCCATGAAAAGCAATGTGCAGCCAATTCACCGGGCAAAGCTCCGGGTTTGAGATTTTCACTTATCCAATTCTGTATTTTTATACAAAAATCATGGGCCGCACGTACCCGGTCAGGGATACTGGCCGGATTACCCGCCCAATATACCTGGGTTTTATCCGTTTGATACCCTTCAAACATAAAACCCGTGTCGCATATTAATGGTTCGCCGGCCTGCCAGGTCTTCATGCCTGATCCCATATGGGGAATGGCGGGATGTGCCCCGTGTAACCCCACCGGACCATTGAAAACACTGGAATAATTGGCACTATCGCCGGCGGCAATGTGGCCCAGAAAAATTTCTTCACCATAATTTTGCATCCGCAAAAGTCCCTGGTGCCCTTCTGCAAAAAAAACTTCCCAAAATATTTTTGCCACTTCTTTTTCCGTCATGTTAACCCTTAAGAGAGACGGAAGAAGTTTTTGCATGCATTTTGAATGCTTGCTTCCGGCAAAACGCATTTTTTCAAGTTCCCATTCTGATTTTTTAGCACGACCCATTGCGATTATGCGGTCACCCGCTAAAAAATGAAGCTTGGAAAGATGTTTGGTTAAAGATTGTCCCAAGGCCCAGGAAAGGCCGTTCATTTCAGCAGCAATTGTCGAGGGGATCGAAAACCCGAGGTCTTCAAGAATCTGCAGGATATCTCCATAAGAACGAAAAGGAAAGATGTGTTCCAATGGTGTTTCCAATTTGGCCCGCTCCAAACCTCGCCGGCAAAGCAGCATGGGTTGGCCCTCCACCGGCAGCCAAAAAAGTCCATTACCCATCGTACCGGTAAAATAATAGATATTGAGTCGGGAAAAGATCAATAAACCTTCAGCTTCGGGAATATATTCCTGAAGCATGGATTGACAACGCTGCCAACGGGATTTGAGTTCATTAAACGGAATACTTTTCATAGATCACCTCGATTTTATTTTTTTAACTGCTTAACGAAAAAGATCTTTGTGCAGTTCCTGAAGGCGAAATTGAGTCAGGCTTTATATCCTTTCAAAATTATTGTCAACAACTGCTTCAGTGATTGTGATTGCGATTCAATTAAGGACGTCCCCGTGTCAGGATGAGTTTTGCGACAGTCTTTTTCAGGAAATTCTCCTACAAAAATGAACCCTTCTCCCTATGGACAAATTTCAGTTGAAATGGGAAAAAATAAATTAATCACAATTTGACTCAGACTGCTGAAAATGAAACTCATAACCCAAAGGAGGTACCATGATTAACTTTATACACCTGAGCGATTTGCATATCCACGGAAGTAATATGAAAGAAGATAATGTTAACTCGATTAAGATTATCGATTATATCATTGGCCGATATGCTGATTATAACAAAGGAGAAAAACCGGTTGTTCTTCTTACAGGCGATATCACAGACGATGGAAAGAAAAATCAATACAAAAACGCGGTGAAAATTCTGGGACCATTGGTAAATGAAGGGTTTGAAGTTTTAGCCTGCCCTGGAAATCACGATTATGGGCCGGCCGGAAATATTTATACAGAAAAATCTCAGCGATTATTTCAGGATTACATCCTCGGAGAGCTGTTGAACATAAAAAAAGCCGGTAATAGTTCCGTCACTATGGAAGAACTGTACCCAATGCAAAAATCTTCAGAGGAAGTACTGTTCATTGGGCTTGATTCCGTAGTTGGTAATGAAGATGAATTGCTTCATTTCGCTAGTGGTGAGGTTGGAAAACCTCAACGCGAGAAACTGACTAAAATCCTTTTAGACCGTGCAAATACCGGCAAAAAAATCGTTGTTTATTTTCATCATCATCCCTTTTATCGTCATTTTTTGAAAAAATTGGTTCTTGAAATGGATGATGCCAAAGAAGTGATGCGAATACTTTCAAGTCGGGTGGATTTTGCCTGTTTCGGCCATAAGCATGAATCAGATATTTGGACGGCAGAACATGGAATTGACTGGATTTTAGCTTCAGGGAAAACGACTCGAAGGAATGATCTTTACAAATTCCAGTTTCGGGAAGTTACAATTGATGGGGATGATAATGATGTCTCAATGATCACATTCAAAAAAGATTAGGGCAAACAGCGCTGAGCCCATATTGACGAATAATGGCCTTAACAAAAATTGGCATTCCGCCGGTTCATTACCGGCCTCTTAGCCCGAACATTAACCCAAAAGAGGATAAAATGATATTACCTGAGATTGGAGATACCGTCACAACACAAGAAGCCCTGGAGTTATGCAAACATTTCAAACTGGATTATCTGGTCAAGCGCATTGAGGCGAATCCGGATAGATACAAAAGCTGGAAGTTTCACGGATGTTCCGGCCTGCCTGATAAAATAATGGGTCTTTTCACGGGCTGTAAGTGGAAAGACATTACGTATAAATGCTGTTTGCCCCATGATCTTTGCTATGGTTATGGAGAGCATGGAAACACGATTGAGAGAGAGCGTGTGGATCTGAAATTTTACAGTGATCTGGTGACCAAGGCAGGGATGAAAAAATGCTGGGCATCTGCTTTTCTTGCAGCGGTTCGGATAGGCGGAAAGGAAGAATTTGGCCTTTCATTCTCGTGGGGATTTGCTCATAAATAGAACAAGCTAAGGAGTTGAACTCCGCTTTTTTTCAGATTCAGGCTGATTTCGTTGATCAGAATATTGAAATATGCCCTGATCTGGCTGCTTTTCTGTTCAAGTTTTTGGTGATATTCTTTTTTTCTGGTGCTTGCAGATTTAATTGCTGCTTTAAATGCCGGGGGGGATCATAATTTGGACCATTTCATTCTACGAAAGAGTTTTTTACGACTTTACCTATTTCATTGTTAAGGCAATCGATCCATCCCAATTTGGCGGTAAATCATCCGTATTGATGGTATCGATACGGGCAATCATCTCTTTGGAGGCGGGATCGTCCGGTCGCAGTGATAATGTCTTTAAAAATTGCTTGCGGGCAAAAGTGAAACGTTGAGACAGATAGGCTTCAAAAGCTTCATTGTATGTTTGATAATACAATTCATGATCCGAATTCATATCTTCAGAATGTTTGCCATATACCTCAAAAACTTTTTACCCCGGGAGATCTGTTGCGTGTCCAGAAGGACTGAGCGAACCGTAAGGGGAGACCATCGCGTGGCAGAAGTCAGCAGAGGGCATAGTAGCCGGAGGAAACGAGCTGCGTTGGAATAGTATGCGGAGGACTCACCCCGGCAAAGGCCCGAACGGTGTCCGGATCGAATGGTACGGCTACATGGTCGTGGCTATCAAAGAGCATGTTCTTATCGGCATCATGCAGCAGTCGCTGAAATGTCGGTAACGTCCTGTTCTTTTAGGCCCGGCAGGGCGGATGTTGTTTTATCTGTGCCTGCTTTGATCAGCCGAACCGCCGGATACGCGATCCGTATGTCCGGTGCTGGGGGAGGGGCGCTCATTGATGGGCGTTCCTATCCCTATATGTACATTTCCTCTTTATTCACAATTGTTAAATGCTTGC
>JAUUWG010000031.1 GCA_030589165.1 Desulfobacterales bacterium | reverse complement strand
CCTTATGCGGTATGGTAACGCTTGCACCTTTGATATCAAGTCCCTTTAAGCCGGTAATGGCCGAAGCAATATCCGTTACCTGAAAGGCAAGATATACGGCGTTGTATCCCATATGGGCAAAGGCACTGTTGTGCATCACAGGGCTTAAACTGTGAGAGACAGGATTGCCCAGTACGCAATACAAAGATGTATAAGAATTTATGTTCACTGTATCCTCGCTCTCGGATAGGAGCCAAGCCATTTCAGATAGAGGCAAAGGTCTTTCATCTTTGCCACTGTTTCTTTAACGTTGGGATCTTCGATATGCCCCTCAAGGTCCACAAAGAAAAAATAGCTCCAGTTTTCATGTTTGGTGGGTCTGGATTCAAGTTTTACCATATTTATTCCCGCCTGGTAAATGGGCTCCAGAATCTTGAACAGAGCACCGGGCACATGGGATATAACAAACATCAGCGATGTCTTGTCCCTGTCGGTCCGGTGTATCTCATCGGTCCCTATGATCAAAAAACGTGTAACGTTTCTGGAAAAGTCCTCGATCTTGGATGCCACGACATGCAGGTTATACATATGTGCCGCCTCACTGCTGGCGATGGCGGCAGTGCCGGATTTTGCAGCGGCCATTTGTGCTGCATGAGCGGTGCTGCTGCATTCTTTAAGAACAGCAGTCGGCAGGTATTTTCTAATCCATTTTCGGCACTGTGCAAAGGCCTGGGGATGGGAATAGATGACTTTTATATCCTGCATGGTATCTGATGTTGATAACAGGTCATGGGAGATGGCCTGATATCTCTCGGCGCAGATTTTTAAATCCGATTCAAAAAAAAGGTCCAGGGTATGGGTTACCGCCCCTTCTATTGAATTTTCAACAGGCACGATACCATAATCGCACGTCCCTTTTTCCACTTCGCTGAAGATGTCGCGTATGTCCGTCTGTGGAACAAATGAAACCGAAGGCCCGAAATGATTCATGGCGGCGATGTGCGTGAAGGTCGCTTCGGGCCCCAGATAGGTTATGACTTGTGATTTTTGAATTTCACGGGAGGTAGCGATAATATCGGAAAAAATGTGATACAGAACCTTATTGCTTAAAGGACCGGTATTCAGTTCATACAGTCTGTTCATAATTGCGTTTTCACGCGTATTGTCCAAAACCTGACTTCCCTTTTGTTCCTTGAGCCCCCCAATTTCTTTTGCCAGCAAAAGTCGTCGGTTTATAAGATCAAGAATCGTTTCATCGATTTTGTCGATAGACTTTCTAAGGGTACTGATCGTCTTTTCGGATTCGTTTTTTTCAAGTTTCGCCATGATATCCAATGCATTATTTTTCAGTTATGGTCTCTTCTATCTTATGGCCAAAGTGTCTGCCGCCTTTTTCCACTGCAATAAGGACCTTGTCTCCGGGTTTCATGCTGACAACAGATACCGGCTTGCCGTCCGGCGCAGTCAGACGAATGGTTTCGGCGTTTTGAAGAATGGTTGCCACCTGATTCTCTCCTACAACAGCTTTTATCAGCATTAGCGGCCGTTTTTCAATCTTTAAACGCCCCACGATCCCAACGGTGGTACGGCCTTGAAAATCAGTGATCAGTACCTGATCCCCTGCTGAAAGTTCTGAAAGATACCGGGTTTTTCCTCCCGGAACCCTCGTATAGGCATGGACCGCACCGGCATTGACTCTGAAGGGCCGAGGGGCCACATAAGGATTGTAAATGCTTTCCGCGTGAACAAGAAATAGAGCGCTGCTGCTGTTCCCCACCAGCATTCCCTGGCCCAGACCCATTGACGTACAGGTATCCACACATACCCTGTCTCCCATTCCCACAGGTCTGACCTCCACAATTTCAGCCGCTTCAAGGGAGATCTTGTCCTCGCTTGAGCGAAGCAATGAAAGGGCTTTTTGAAGCTCTGCCGGGTCGGTTGTATGAAAGAGGATATGGCTGACCCCTTTTTCCAGAATGCCGAATGCTGTTTCAGCCTCTTCGAAACTTTCAACATAGGCAATAACATCCGCACCTTTTGCGATCAAGTTTTCAAGGGGGATTATTGTCCAGTCGCTGCACTGAAGAATGACCCTTTTCTCTTTACTGAGTTTGAGGATTTCCTCCTCCTCCTCTCCACTTTTTATGGTAAAAAAGACCACATCTTCCCCGAGTATTAAATCTCCGTCCTCGGCGATGGTCTGTATCCTGCCCAATGCTTTGACTTTTTCGGAAAACCCCTGGGGAACCATTATACCGTCCGCCCCTCCTTCAAGAGCCGTCGTCACAATATCCTTGTCCCATGGATCCACTTTTACCCAGATTTTTCGCATTATTTTACTCCCATATCAAATTATAACTACTCAGGTATCTTGCCACAAAGTCACGAAGGCACAAAGTAATTTTTTTAATAAAATTGATAGAATGCCTCAACTTTAGATCACTTTAGTCTCTTCACATTTTTTAAATTTAAGAGACTAAAGACCTATGCCAGAATTTTCAGAGCATCTTCCACGCTTTTGTTGTCATTGACAATGGCTGAAATAGCCTGGACCATCCGTTTGGGATCTTTATGCTGGAACACGTTACGGCCGATGGAAACACCGGCGCCTCCAGCTTCAATGGCGCCCTTTACCATCTCCAGGATCTGCCGGTCCGATTCCATTTTTTCTCCCCCGGCAATGACCACCGGAATCGTGCAGCCGGACACCACTTCACGAAATGTATCGACGCTGCCGGTATAGGAGACCTTGACAATATCCGCTCCCATCTCGTTCCCCACTCGGGCCGCATGCTTGATGGCCTCCGGATCATATTCATTGGTTATCTTTTCGCCTCTTGGGTAAATCATGGCAAGTAGCGGTATTCCCCACGTCCGTGCTTCATAGCTTACTTTTCCGAAATCATTTAACATTTTGCCTTCTTCGCCATTCCCTAAATTTACGTGAATCGATACGGCATCAGCACCCAGCTTGATCGCTTCTTCAACCGAACTGACAAGGGTTTTGGCATGGGGATACAAAGAGAGATTGGTCGAGGCGGACAGATGGATAATCAGGCCGATATCATTACCATGTCCCCGATGGCCTTCGCCCACGACCCCTTTGTGGGTTACAACGGCGTTTGCGCCGCCGTCCGCAACATTCTGTACGGCAGACTTCATATTCTTTAACCCGTCAATGGGTCCTACCGAAATTCCGTGGTCCATGGGAACAATAATGGTTCTGCCCGTATTTCGATTGATGATGCGTTCCATCCGAATGCGTTTTCCTAAAATCGTCATGGTCGATACTCTCCTTTTAACGCAAAAAGGGCCGTGGAGTTTTTTTCTCCCCCGGCCCTTTTTAAATTAAAAAAGCCGGGGATTTGGTCTGTCCTCGGCTTTTTCGCTTATTTTTTATTTGTGTTGTTTCATTTTAAGCGCACCACAGACAGACCGGTATTAAAGTAGTAATACCAAAAATAAAAAAAGCTAAAGCTGTCTGCAAAATTGTGCAACATTAAAAAAATGTCCTTTTGGATTCTTTGTCTATTTTTAAAAATTAAAAAATTTACGTAAAAAAAGAATAGGGTAATGAATTTTAAATGTCAAGATTTTTTTTGCCTTGATAGGGTGAAAGTGGTAAATAATTTTTATGAAAAAAAAACTACCCATCGGAATTCAGACCTTTTCGGAGATTATTTCCGAAGGGCACTATTATGTGGACAAAACCCCTTTTGCTCACCGGCTGATCGAAGAGGGGAAGTATTACTTCCTTTCCCGGCCCCGCCGTTTTGGTAAAAGCCTGTTTCTGGACACCCTGAAGGAATTGTTCGAGGGCAACCGGAAACATTTCAAGGGACTCTATATCGAGGACAAATGGGATTGGACAACGCCATACCCTGTCATCCATATCAGCTTTGGCGGCGGCGTGCTGCAAAGCCGGGCGGAGCTGGATCGCCGAATACGTGACATTCTGAGGGTCAATCGAGAACGGCTCGGCATCGGGTGCCCGGATGTCGAGGATATAACCGGCTGTTTCGGTGAGTTGATCCGCCGGGCGCATGACGATTCGGGCCGGCGGGTGGTCATTCTTGTCGATGAATATGACAAGCCCATCCTTGACAACATCACCGACAGCGAAACCGCACTGGCCATGCGTGAAGGCCTGAGAAACTTCTACTCGGTCATCAAGGACCTGGACGCCCACATCCGCTTTACCTTTTTTACCGGGGTATCGAAGTTCAGCAAGGTGAGTCTGTTTTCCGGTCTAAACAACCTGCGTGACATTACGGTATCGAGGGCGTATTCGGGCATTTGCGGCTATACGGATGCCGATGTGGATACTGTTTTTGCTCCTGAACTGGAAGGGCTGGACCGCGATGAAATCCGACGCTGGTACAACGGCTACAACTGGCTGGGCGAGACGGTGTATAACCCGTTCGATTTGCTGCTGCTGTTCCGGGAACGGGAGTTCCGCCCCTGGTGGTTCGAAACCGGCACGCCGACCTTTCTGGTCAAGCTGCTGGCGCAGCACGGTTTTTTCACCCCCGACCTCGCCCGCTTGCGCACCGGAATGGCCTTGCTCTCGACCTTTGATGTTGACTTGATCCTTCCGGAGGCCCTGCTGTTTCAAGCCGGATATCTAACCATCCACAAGGCCGAAGAGCCGATCCTCGGCCATTGGGTGTACACCCTGGGCTACCCCAATCATGAAGTGCAATCCAGTCTTAATGCCAGTCTGCTTTCCGTTTATACCGATGATATCAGCAAAAGCTTTGCGCATCGATTGCGACTTCAGGATTTGCTGCTGGCCAATGACATTATGGGGCTGAAGGATTTGTTCAGTGCTTTTTTCTCCGGCATTCCCGGCGACTGGTATCGCAAGAATCCCATTGCAAAGTACGAAGGCTATTACGCCAGCGTTTTTTACAGCTACTTTGCCGCCCTGGGGCTGGATGTCCGTGTGGAAGATGCCACCAACCGGGGCCGTATCGACATGACCGTCAAATTGGGCACAAACATCTACCTGTTCGAATTTAAAGTGGTGGAACTCACTCCCGAAGGGCGTGCCTTGCAGCAGCTCAAGGATAAAAACTATGCGGACAAGTACCGGGCCGAGGGAATTTCCATTCATCTGATCGGGGTGGAGTTTTCCCGCGAGGAACGTAATGTGGTGGGGTTTGAGATTGAGATGGCGTAGGAGCCGTTTTCTTGTTGTTTTTTATAAAAAAATATGAAATTTCAGATGAACGATGAAAAAAAATAAAAATTGCATGTTAAATAAGGATTTAGGCGGACATACCAAAGCGCTGCAAAAAATACTGGTCTTTCAACAAAACGGCAGTGGTGAGAGCAAAATTCAGGGAATCAGAAAATACGGGAAAGATCGGTTTGATATCCATATCATATCCATTGACAGTCCCCTGCCTCCTGTTGTTGATGATGAAACCAAAGACTATCTGCCTTGTGATATCCGGGCCGATCTTGTTCTGGATTTTTTGAAACATCCGGATCTGTCCCATGACCTTACGGTGATGTGTCGTGACAGAAAGATCCCGGTGGTGGCATCCGGAAAGAAACTGCATGTCGAATGGCTCTTTACACCGTTAACCTGATGTGCTCTTTCCAGGCAGGTCTGCCTGGGGCTTTACGGACAAGAGTTTGGTGCACCGGAATTTGATGTGGAGGTTGACGATGGAATGGTTGTTTGTGCCAGGGTGTTGAGAGGGGCACCCTGTGGTGCGACATGGGAGGCTGCAAAGCAGATAGCCGGTCTGCCTGTAAAAGAAGCTGAGGTGCGTATCGGACTGGAGACCCAATTTTTCTGTACCGCGAATCCTGCAGGCTGGGATCCGATTTACGGAAAAAGTCCGGTACATTTTGCCGGTCATCTCCATCAGGCCGCTTTTATCAAGGCTCTAAAGAAGGATATATAAAAATCCACTTTTTACGAAGCTGTCAAATTTAAATGAGTAGCTTAATAACCTGGAAAAGTTACAAGTCAGCTAAAGTTTGAAATGTTAGTCGTCATTTGTCCGTTGTTTTTTTGCAGCGGATAAATGACAATTTTCATATAAAATTGATAGAATACCTCAACCTTGGCCCAGACCGATTACCAATACTTTATGTTCAAAAAATCAGGTTTGGAATGATGATAGGCTATACTAAAAATATAAGCGAGTCGCACCAGGGCGGGCTTTAGGCACTTTAGATCACTTTAGTCACTTCACACTTTGAAATCAAGAGACTAATCTTCTAAGTTTGAACGCCTGGTTAAGTGAAGCATTCATTATGGCCTCATATCCGGTCAGGGTGGCGACGATGATATTGTCAGCATCTATGAAGGTAAAATCGCCTGTCATTTTATGATCGGTTACGTGTTTGACCTCAAGTATACCGGTAACTCCTTCGGGTGGAAAATTTTCACGGTATTGGCGGTAAGAAGCAATATAGCTGGGAAGGGAGACAACCCCTGTCTCTTCATAACACCACAAAGATGCCATCTGAAAGGCTGAGTCGAGGATAAGCGGGTCGATGATCCATTTGCTTCTCAAAGGCTCCGTCATCCATTGTTCCGGTTTCGGTGCACAAGATATAAGGGCCGTCATACCGTCAGATGAATACCCGGTTATTCTTTTTATTCCGTGCAGTTTTTCGCCGTGGAAAAGGATTTTTTCATATATCTCGTTGATACTTCGGGTGTAAGCCATTGAGCCGATAGGGTCCGATTCGTCGAAAACCGGAGCCGATGGCAGCTTATCCGTCAATACGGCCTTTGCTTTGGCGTGGATCAGATCCTGACTGCTGTTTCGGGTTTCAACTTCGATCTCAAAGACGGAACCGTTTTTTTGGGCCTTTCCTGAAAAAAGGCTTATACCATTTTTTTTGCCCTGATCAATTTTGATCCCGGCAAGCAGGCGCATGTCATCAAGCCCATGAAAGTACAGGCCGGGGTTTTCATGAAGGGCACTGTGCCCGAACCATTCGGCCATGAGGGCAAAAGGGACCACGGGTTTTCCGTCCAGTACATGGGATTCAAGGATCGAAAAGGTCTTGAGATTGACTTCACGCGTAAAGGCTAAAGAAAGGTTCTTGGGTTTTACCGGTGCTGAAGCTTTTTTATCGGTTGTGCCAGGGGTTTGGGCCCCTTTGTCCTCTTTGCCGGATAACATACTCGCCCCGATAACGACTTCTACCGGAGAGGTTTTATCTTCGATCATTTCACGGACCATACACAGGGAACCGGTATCAATGGGAATAAGATCGATATGATTTCGTGCAAATTCTCTTTTCAGGGCCGGAGAGACCATGCCCCCGTCCCATGGCCCCCAATTGAAGGAGATAACCCTGCAATCGTTCCGTGTAACCGCTTCCTGTTGGGCCATCTTGTTTAAAACCTCATTGGCCATGGCATAATCCGCTTGCCCCTTGTTTCCCTGGCGTGCCGCGACCGATGAAAAGCAGACAATATATTTAAGATCATCCTGACGTGTGGCCTCAAGAAGAACTTTAAGCCCTTTTACCTTGGTATCAAAAACCTTTTCAAACTGTTCGGGTTTTTTATCCTTTATCAGGCGGTCTTCCAGAGTGCCTGCCCCGTGTATAATTCCCCGTATCGGCCCATGGTTTTTTCGGACCTCGTCCAAAACCGATTCGACGCTCCGTATATCACGAACGTCGACAGAATAATAATGCACGGTAGAACCGGTTGAAGCGAGTTTTTCAAGGTTTTTACCTATTTCGCGGGCTGCCGCGTATTTTTTAAATGCTTTTTCTACCTGCAGCGGTGTCACTTGACTGCCGGCAAATTCATTTTTCAGAATTGCTTTTTTTATGGATCCTTCATCCTTAAGGTCGTGGAGCCATTCGGGTTCGGATGAGATCAGTCGAGACCGTCCCAAAAGAACGATGCAGGGTTTTGAATGTTCGGCAAGAGCATAGGCTGCAGCCGCGGTTACGCCCCGTGCGCCGCCTGTTATAACCACGACATCGTTTTGATTGAGCTTGGTTTTACCTGTTGTGTGAGAAGATTGATAAGGCGCTGATTCAAGTTCAAGTAAACAGCGGGATGTTGCGCTCAGACCGATTTCAACCGGTCCTGGATTTAAAAGCTCGGATACAACAGCTTTGGCGATATCTTTGTTTTCTTTCCAATCCGGTGCGATATCCATGGCATGGCAGCAAACATCCTGCCACTCGATCGAGGCTGTTTTGGCAAGCCCTGCCAGTCCGCCTTGCAAGGGGTTGGGTATGCCCCGGCCCTTGAAACCGAAATAACCGTCAAGGCGGGTTATGGTGGCAAAGATCGCTCCCCCGTTTTTAGCCCCGGCCGCGTCAAGAAGGCCGGGAACTGCTTTTCGGGTAAGCTCAAAAGCGTCTTTTAAAAAGTTCTCCGTGGTTTGATCAGCAACCCTGTTCCAATGAGTGTTACCGATCAACTCCGTGGTGGGGAGGATAACAAGCCCGCCGGCTTGTTCAAGTTGTTTTTCCCCTTTTAACAGGTCGGGTAAAACAAGGGTGGCATCAATTTTACGAGATTTAAACTCATCGACAATCGCCTTTGCGAGTCCGGCCTTGTCATCGGTAACAAAAACTTTTCGTCCCTCTGCAATGGATATCGGCTCGCCTTGTTCAAACGGTTTTTCAACAATGGATACGATTTTTCTGTCTATACCTGTTGTTGTGTTTTCAGGTTTTTTTTTTTCTGCTGTTTCAGAAGAGGGTCCTGAAGTTTTATCGGAAGATGTCTCCTGTGGTTCTTGATGGGTATTATTGTCGGTTTTTCCGGAAAGGTGTTCCGCGATTTGCCCGAGGGTCTTTAAACTGCCCATGATATCCGGCGGAATGGAAGGGAGATCGGGTATTTTTTCTTCAAGAGCGGACAGAATCTCAACCCGTTTGATGGAGTCCACACCCAGATCTGTCTCAATATCCATGTCAGGACCGAGCATCTCAACCAGGTAACCGGTAAGTTGGCTTACAACTTCCAGCAAAATTTTTTCAATTTCTTTATGGTCTTTATTTTCAGAAGAATCGGTTGCGGCCTCTTGAGTTAAAGAGGGTTTTTCCATCGCTTTGGGCTTGTTATTGTCAGTATGACCTGACAGATGTTCCGCGATTTGCCCGAGGGTCTTTAAACTGCCCATGATATCCGGCGGAATGGAGGGGAGGTCGGGCATTTTTTCTTCAAGAGCGGACAGAATCTCGACCCGTTTGATGGAGTCCACACCCAGATCTGTCTCAATATCCATGTCAGGGCCGAGCATCTCAACCGGGTAACCGGTAAGTTGGCTTACGACTTCCAGAATGGTTTTTTCTATTTCATCGGAAACCATATCCTCTTGATCGGAATCCGGCGGGTTGACATCTTCCGTATCTGCATCAGGCTTGTCAACCTGTTCTACAAAAGCGACCCTGCTTGTCTTGTCCTCAACAACTTGAGCGGATGGTTTATCGGTAGAATCTGTTTGAGGCTCCGGAAGATTCGGGATTTTATCGTTTAGCGTCTCTTTTCCCGGGATTTTTTCTTCCGGTTGTTGAACAGTATACGCATACGATTTTGTCCCGATGGCGGATTCGGCCATACGTTGTGTATTTTCCATCATCTGCTGAAGGACCCGGCCGGCTTGTGTTTGCGTTTCCAGAAATTTTTGATGGGTTTCAGCAGTTTGCTTCTGGAGAGCCTGGATTGATTTTAAGCCTTCCTGAACGACTTTTAAAGCATCTTCAATTAAAGCGGGTTGTTTTGTATGGGTTGTATTCACGGCTTTTTTATTATTATGGGTAATGGGTTTGTCTGATTCTACGGCGGGTTTTTTTACCCCCGGCTTTTTGTTTACCTGGACGGCACTGCTTTGTTCGGAGTACGCTTTGGTTTTTGTTTTGGGTTCCGACCGGTAATTCGCACCTGAAATAGGTATGCTCATCATCGGTTTTTTCGGTTCTTTGGCAGGATGTTCCCACCTGTCCAATTTAACAGGATAACCCATGGATGCAAGATGGCAGAGTGTTCTTGCAAGATCGGCCATACCCGAGCGTTTCCCCGAAGAAGCGTCCATGGAAATTGCCTGAAAATCATGACCCTTTAATATGGATTTTACAAGGCCGGTGAGGGTGGATCGGGGCCCTATCTCCACGAATGTTTTGACCCCTGTGTTGAACAGGTTCTGAATTTCACTCACAAAATTCACAGGGTTCAGCAGATGATTTCCAAGGAGTCTTTTGGCCTCATCTGGCTCGGCAGGGTAGGGAGCACCGGTTGTATTTGAAAAAACCGGGATATTCGAAGAGACCATATCAATGTTTTTCAGGGCCTCCATAAAAGGTTTTGCGGCATCTTCTACCAGTTTACTGTGAAAAGCAGCGGATACCGGCAACATTATGGTTTTGAATCCCTTTTCCGCACATCTTTTTTCAGCCTGGGCAACTGTCTCTGTTGAGCCCGAAAAGACGCCCTGTTCATGACTGTTTTTGTTTGCCAGGACCACATCGAGATTGTTTTCTTCTATCAGGTTCGCCAACTCGGCAAGGGGGGCTATTACCGCCAGCATGGCGCCTTTATTGTTGCCTGCTGATGCCATGAATTTGCCCCTTTGGACCGAAAGGGAACAAAACGTATCCTCGTCAATTCTGCCTGCAGCACAAAGGGCGGTAAGTTCGCCAAAGCTGTGCCCGCATGTCACATCCGGCTTTAAGGCAAATTTTTCAACAACTTTCAGCATGGACAAACTGACGGCACCGATGGCGGGTTGGGCGATATCCGTACTTCTCAAGGTCTGTTCCGCCTTTGTTTTTTCTTTGGGGCCGGCAACATACGGATAAATGAAATCATTTAACCGGTCGAAATCCGGATGCTCCTGATAAAAGGGTGTGTCGGCCTTTTGAATGATTTCATGGGCCTCCGGAAAAAAACAGACAATCTCTTTTCCCATATTGACATATTGGCTTCCCTGGCCGGGAAAGATAAACGCGAGCTTACCGGGGGGTTCAGGGCCGCCATAAAAGATATCGGAAAGGTTCCATGAGTTTCCCTGGTTTGATTCAATGCCGTCCAGAGCTTTTGCAAAAATATTTCCGGTCTTTTCCGTATCTTCATCTGCTGTTTTAAAGGCGTGTTCAAGTACTAAAAGCAGACGGCAGGGATCTTTTGAAGAAAAATCAGATCTTGTCTTGGCTGCCCTTAATGAAATTTCCTTGAAAGACAGGCCGCTGTCGATTGCATTTTTAAAGAAAGAGAGTTTTTGTGTGAGTTCGTTTCGGGTTGGCGCTGAGAGTGCAACGATTTCAACCGATCCATCCCAGGACGTCTCTTTTTTTTCCGGTGTGTATTCTTCAAGCACGGCATGGAAATTACTTCCGCCGAATCCGAATGCACTGACGCCGGCGCGACGGGGATGGGTGTTGCTTGCAGGCCACGGCCTGGCCTTATTGTTTAAATAAAAAGGACTTTCATCAATATTTAATTTAGGGTCCGGTTTATCCGCTTTTAAGGTCGGCGGCAAGACCTTGTGATAAAGGGAAAGGACGGATTTGATCAAACCGGCCGATCCTGCCGCAGCCTTGGTATGACCGATCATGGACTTAACCGAGCCCAGAACGCAATGGTTGCCGCTTTTACGACCGGTGCCCATCACCTGTTTCAATGCCGTAAATTCAACCTCGTCACCCACCCGGGTGCCGGTTCCGTGGGCTTCAATCAATTCCACGGTGGTCGGATCGATGCCGGCATTTTCATAGGCTCTTTGAAGACATTTTACCTGCCCCTCCACTCTTGGGGCATAGATGCTTTTTGATTTTCCATCGCTTGAAGTTCCAAGTGCCTTAATAACGGCATAAATGCGGTCGCCGTCTCTTTTTGCATCAGCAAGCCTTTTTAAAACGACAATGCCTGTTCCTTCGCCAAGCACCGTACCGTCGGCATCCTCTGAAAAAGGTTTTGCATCTCCTGTTTCTGAAAGAACCAATGTTTTGGCAAAACACATGTGCATGAAGATATCATTTAATGCATCGACACCGCCTGAAATCGACATATCGCTGCGACCGGACAGAAGTTCCAGGATGGAAAGATTAATGGCGCTCATTGAGCTTGCACATGCTGCGTCAACAACACAGTTTGTCCCTCCAAGGTCCAGGCTTCGACTTATTCTGCCCGCAACGACATTTCCCAAAAGGCCGGGGAAGGAGTTCTCCTGCCAGGATACATATCGGTCTGATATTCTTTGGATAACTTCTTCGGTCTTCTCTTTGGAAATCCCTGAATCCTCAAGGGATTTTCGCCAGATCGGGTGGCCGAGCCGTGCGCTGAGTGGAATGACCAGTTCCTGAGTTCCTGTCACCCCGAGTATTACGCTGGTTTTGTCCCGGTTGAATTCCCGGCCGTTCCCATATCCTGCATCTTCAAGGGCCATTTTTGCGGTAATCAGCCCGAGAAGCTGGGAAGTGTCCGTTGCTTCAAGGATAGAGGGGGGGATGCCGAACTCTGCAGGATCAAATGATACCGGAGAGAGAAAACCGCCCCGAGTACAGTACGTATGGTCAGGCTTTCGGGGATCCTTGTGAAAATAATCTTCAGCAGACCAGTGTGTTGAGGGAACATCGGTTACGGCATCTTGGCCGTGATAAATCAGGCGCCAGTATTCTTTCAAGCCCGGCGCTTTGGGAAAGAGGCATCCCATTCCTATGACGGCGACGGATATGTCTTTTTTCATCTTTTTCATCTCTAATTAATACTCAATGACATTTGATTTTGTTAATTATTGTCTGAAGAAAAATTAAATAAATCCATCGAAGATTCCGGATTTGAGTGGTGAGTATTGAGATTTGAGAAGGTGTTTACTCTTATTCCTCACATCTCAACACTTAAAACTTCGATATTGATGACACATTTAGCCACAAACTCAAATGTCATGAGGTATTAGGGCTTGGTCATAGTGGTTAAAACAAGATCTTCAGGCCTGATCATGGCGGCCAAAGATACGATCAAGTCCTCTGACTAACAGGCGTCCAGAATTTTCGATATTTTCGAAAGTTCCATCGGAAAAAAAATTCCTGCTCCGGAAGAAAGTGCTATCCCCTGGGCGCGAAGCCAGTTGGCACGGGTGGAGACTGAAGCTCCGAAAAGAAGATTCATTGCAACAGTGGCAACTTTACGGTTTTCAGGTTTTTCAAGAAAAGATCCCTTAACCCACTCATTAAAAGCGCCAATGGCCGGCCCGCACCAGATCTGGGAGTCAATGAGTCTTTCTGGGTCACCGGATATGGCCCATCTTGAAGACTGCCCGAGATAGGAGCGAAAGACAAGAGCCATCTTGTGTTTTGGGTCTTTTTCAGCTCTTGTTATCTGTTTGGGGTCACGTATTGTAAAAAATTTCGCCGTTTTTTCCCATACCGCTTCAAAGGGGGAATGAAAGAATTTATTCTCCAGTATGTCTTTATCTTTTTCCGGGATATCTTCAAGAGAATCATATTTGGTGTAAAGCTCATAGAGTTTTGCGGCACGGACCGAATACATGGTGCCGCGTTTTAAAACCTGGACCTTTACACCCATTTGAAACATGTCCGCTGATGGTGCCATGGTCACATCCGCCTGCCCGGCTTTTGAAAGCATCCGGCGAACGGCATCCGACGTGCCGGATTCGACGCAGGCCTGATTAACCGAACCGGTAAGAATATAAGCGGCTCCCATTGCAAATGCCGCAGCTGCTGATTCGGGTGTGGCGATTCCTCCGCCAAGGCCTACCCGAAGCGGTGTTTTATAGTTGTATTTTTCAGCCATTTCATTGCGCAAAGCGATCATGGTTGGCAATAACGCAAAGGCCGGTCGATTATCCGTATGGCCGCCTGAATCAGCTTCGGCTGTAATATCTTCCGCCATGGGTATGGATTCGGCAAGTTGGGCTTCTTCACTGGTGAGCATCTTTTTTTCGACAAGCTGTGCCAGAAGCTTTTTCGGTGGCGGCGAAAAGAATTTTTGGGCCACTTCCACTCTGGAAACTTTGGCAATGACCTTGTTGGGAACAATGATGTTGCCGCCGGCGTCACGATGGATTCCTTTAACACGGAAGTAAACGAGGGGAAGCGTGAGCCTCATATAGGCTGCGGCGCTGACCAGCTTAACCCCTTTTCTTAGATAAAGATCGACCACGGCTTGTTCAAGTTCAGGAGCGTGCGGGCTGTTGATCAGGTTAAAACCAAAGGGGAGATTGTCCATGCGTTTCTGCAGCCTGTCGATGGCATCTTCGACTCTCTCGGGAGAAAGACCGCCGGCACCAAAAAAACCGATCATCCCGGCACGGCCCATCTGTTCGACCATCTCCACGGATGTGATGCCGTTTGCCATGGCGCCTGCAACATAAGCATACCGAAGATTGTGTGTTTTTTTAAAAAGGGGATCACCGAAGTCTTCCGGGTGAAGGGGAGGTGCATAGGCTGATAGGGGATAGCCTTGTGACTCCGGCGGTATTTTTTCTCCGATAGTAACCTTGCCGTCGTTGCCGACTCCGATCTGTCCGTCAATATTCAGCAGGAATACAGGATGTGTAATATTCTTGACGGCGGCCTTAACCGCATGCTCTCCTTTTTCAGGCATTATATTTTGAGTGGCATTGTTCGGAGTCCACCAACCCGATATTCTCTTGTTTTGAAATAATCTCGTCACGGTCATAATCCCTTTTTCATTATTGAACGTTCTGCGCGATCCGCCTTTCACTCACCTTTCTCAATTATCCGGATGTTCGAGCAAAGTTAAAGCAAAGCAGTGCTGAAAACGCCGGTTACGAACGTATGCAGCCTATCCGCATAATTGGAAAGTATCGCTGTGAGCAAAATTTATTATATTATTATAATTATAATAACCGGTCAAGAAGGAAAAAAGCCCTGAATTAACCATCTTATATTCCAAGTCTTTGATTTTTTTATATTTTGTCGCAGGCGGTGGTGGATGAGGTTTGATTTCATCAACCGAAAGAACGCCGGGAAGTTTAAGGCCGATTTTCGGGAGTTTAAATACCTGTCAACAAGCGCATCCAATGAAGTCAATGGTATCACTTTCCGATCAAAAAGTTCCGGCAGTCCAGCCTGTTGAGCACCTCGGCGTCATTTTCCCGGACAAGCACCATGTTTTCGAGCCTGATACCTCCCCAACCGGGAATGTATATCCCGGGTTCAACGGTAACAACCATTCCCTGCTCAAGCTTTGTATCACTTAATTTACTCAGTCTTGGAGATTCATGAACGGCAAGACCGACGCCATGCCCAAGACCGTGGCTGAATTTGCCTTTAAATTCGGTTTTGTCAATGTGGCTTCTTGCGATGGTGTCAACTTCTTTTCCCGTTATACCTGGACGTATGGCATCAACGGCTTTTTGCTGGGCATCATACAGGGTCGTAAAAATTTTTTTGAATCGTTCATCAGGCGTTCCGATTACAACCGTTCTGGATGTATCGGAACAGTAACCGTCTATTTTTGCTCCCCAGTCAAAGAGAATCGGCTCGCCTTTCTGAAATGTTCTGTCTCCGGGAATGGCATGGGGGAGAGCGCTGTTGGGTCCGGAGGCCACGATTGTTGGAAAGGACAATGATTCCGCACCGGCTTCACGCATTCCCTTCTCCATGGCCCAGGCAGCCTGTTTTTCCGTCATGCCCGGTAAAAGGCTGTTTGCAATAAAATCCTTGAAAACCGACTCGGCAATGTCAAGGGCTTTTTTTATAGTTTCGACCTCTGCATGGTCCTTTGTCACACGAAGCTTTTCCACAATGTTATCGGCATCAACAAGATCAACCGCAATTTTTTCTTTTTGGAGTTGTTCATCAATTTTTATATACTGATGATATGACATGCGCCTGCTTTCAAAACCGAGTCTTTTGGTTTTCAGCCGGCGCAGAATATCGGGTAATTCCCTGACCAGACCTTTTTCGTAACATCTGATTTCATAAAGAGGTGCTTCATTTTCAGCCTGGGTCTCAAAGCGTGAATCCGTGGCAAGAATAAGTTTTTCATCGGTTATAAATAACGCCCCGGCTGATTCTTCAAACTGGCTGTCCTCGCCTGTAAAACCACTTAAATACCTTCGGTTCTCTTCTTTGAGAACCATTAAGGTGTCAAAATTTTTGTCTGAAAGTGATTTTTTAAGTTGTGTTAATCTTTTTTCAATAGTCTTTTGCACAATAAGTTCCTTTTCCTGGCCGGGAAGTGTTTTGTTTTTTGCAGCCAATTCATCAGTTTTTAAACAGGCTCTTAATAATTATGTTGAAAATAATCAATAAAGACTTGCTTTAAATATTTCAACTGTTTTATATGGTATGACCACATGGTCATAATTGTGGCTGAAAGCTCAAAGCTGAAAGGCCGGTGAATACATAAGTCCTTGCTTTTTCTTTGAGCTTTGAGCTTGTAACATATATCCTCGGAGTCGCGATGAATATCCCTCTATTCGATAACCGGCTGATGGAAATAAAAGAGAAGATTCTCTCCGGCCGGCGCCTTGATTTTGAAGACGGCCTTCTTCTTTACAAAAGTCCCGATCTTATCGGCATAGGCTCTCTGGCCGATTATATGCGCCGCCGGCGGCATGGAGACAAGGCCTATTATGTATACAACCAGCATCTGAACTATACCAATGTTTGCACCAACCATTGCCTGTTTTGCGCCTTTTCAAGAAAAAAAGGTGAAAAAGGTGCATATACCTTTTCCATTGAAGATGTCAAAAAGAGGCTTTTGGAGCGGATTGATGAACCGGTAAGGGAATTGCACGTTGTCGGCGGCTTGAATCCCTCCATTCCTTTTGAATTTTATGTCGATATGATCAAAACCATCCGGGAAATCCGTCCGGAGGCCACGGTCAAGGCGTTTACCGCTGTTGAAATCGATTTTCTGTCTAAAATGGCAAATCTTTCTTTAAGTGAAACCATTGCCGTTCTCAAGGATGTCGGCCTTTCCATGATACCGGGTGGCGGTGCGGAAGTTATGAGTGACAGGGTCAGGCAAAAACTCTTTCCTCGTAAAATCGCAAGCACCAGGTGGCTTGAGGTGATGGAGGCGCTTCACGGTGCGGGATTGACCTCAAATGCAACAATGCTTTACGGTCATATCGAAACCCTTGAGGAACGTGTAAGTCATTTGATCACCTTAAGAGAACTTCAGGACAGGACAAAAGGTTTTTCCGCTTATATTCCCCTTGCCTTTCATTCGGAAAATACAAAACTGCCCGATATCCCTGCCACTACAGCCTTTGATGACCTGAAAAATATTGCCGTGGCCCGTTTGATGCTTGATAATTTTGAACATATCAAGGCCTATTGGATAATGATCGGTGAAAAACTGGCCCAGGTGGCGCTCTCTTTTGGCGCAGACGATTTGGATGGTACCATCATTGAAGAAAAAATTACCCATATGGCCGGGGCAAAGTCGGCAAAGGGCCTGACCCGGAGCCGGATGGAGCATTTGATAGGCTCGGCCGGTTTTACACCGGTTGAGCGGGATTCTTTTTATAATCCTGTGGCTTGAAGGGTTAAAAGGTAAAAATATGAACCGTTTGGATAATATCATGGCAAAGGCTGCCGCAGATGAGCGGATTGATGATCAAGAGGCCCTCGCTCTTTTTAATGATGCGGATCTTCTTGCCCTGGCCGCCCTGGCGAACGGAAAAAGGCAAAAGCTTCATCCCGACCCGGTTGTCACCTTTGTTGTCGACCGCAATATTAACTATACCAACGTCTGTGTTTCAGGGTGTCTCTTTTGTGCTTTTTACCGGCCTTCCGGCCATGCCGAAGCCTATGTTATTTCAAAAGAACTTCTTAAAAAAAAAATTGAAGAAACCATGGCTTCAGGGGGGACCCAGATTCTTCTTCAGGGCGGTATGAATCCCGGGCTTGACCTGGACTATTACGTGGACCTGTTAGAGTATATCAAAAAGAATTTTCCTATTCATATTCACGGATTTTCACCAACTGAAATTGTTTTTATAGCGGAAAAATCTTCTCTGACTCTTCACGATACCCTGAAAAAGCTTATTGATGCCGGATTGGGCTCGATTCCGGGAGGCGGTGCCGAGATACTGGTTGATGAGGTAAGACAAAAGGTCTCTCCCAATAAATGCACGGCCGGTCAATGGCTTGAGGTGATGAGAACCGCGCACAATCTGGGGTTGAAAACCACCGCTACGATGATGTTCGGCCATCTTGAACAACCCGATCAGATCATTGAACATATGATGAAAATTCGTAATCTGCAGGATGAAACCAAAGGCTTTACGGCATTTATACCCTGGACATTTCAGCCGGATAATACCCGTATCGATGTCAAACCGACGACGTCGGCCGAATATTTAAGAGTGCTGGCTCTTTCCCGGCTGGTGCTGGATAATGTACCGAATCTCCAGGCATCATGGGTCACCCAGGGGGCCAAGATTGCCCAGGTCGCCCTTGCTTTTGGAGCCAACGATCTGGGAAGCACCATGATAGAAGAAAATGTGGTGGCTGCCGCAGGAGTAAATTTCAGACTGCCGAAAGATGAAATGGTCCGTCTGATTAATGACGCCGGATACCAGGCCATCCAAAGAGATTGCTTTTATAACCACCTGACCCGGATAAACCCGGAAAGTGAGCTGAAGTGAGCTAAAGTTTATGAGTCGCTTCGCTCTGTCTTTTTATATAAAATTG
>JAUUWG010000166.1 GCA_030589165.1 Desulfobacterales bacterium | reverse complement strand
TAATTACATTCATTAAGACGGCAAGCACCAATAAACACACCATCCATCCCATTTGAGAAGGCTCTGAGCACAAATGCCAGGTCGACTCTACCGGAACACATGACGCGAATAAGCCTGATTTCAGTTGAATATTGCAGTCTGGAAACTCCAGCCATGTCAGCAGCGCCGTATGCTCACCAATGGCATACAAAACCTAATATTCTTGGTTTAAATTTAAGGCCTGTTGTCATTCGGTCTCAACTCCTTTGTCAGTGTCCATCCGGAAAAGGCATCTTTTGGCCCAATACCGCGTTCTCGCCCTTTTACGATCCTCGACGTAGTCCCACTACGACTGTGGTCGCAAAACGACTGCGGCCTTGTCTTGAACCAAAATCTACCAGTTCCGGATGGACACTAAATAATAAATAACCAATGATAAAATAGAGGAGATGATTTTTAAAAACCAATAGGGGATTGAATCCCAAAAAAAGATTAGAGGTTGAAATATGTCAAAAATAATTTGTTCAGCTGCTATTCGTGGCGCTCACAAGATTGTGGAAAGAGCGGAAGACAAATATAAGGAGGCGTTAGATAAATGGGGACCGGATCAAAAAATCGGTTTTCCAAATACAGCCTATTATCTTCCCATTATCTATGGGATTTTAGGTATCCCCGTGGAAAAGCTCGAAGATGTCGAACAGGTCCTTGAACGGTCCAGATCACTAGTGCCCCCTATGGTGAGCGAAAATGTATGGCTTCCCTACCTGGCGCCGGCACTTGAGGCCGGAATGGCTACATTCTTTGCGGAAGAGATTATTGAGGCGATACGATATTTGGAGTTTCCGGATTTTTACACCAAGATGGAAGACCCCCTTGATGGGAATATCTGGTTGGGTGCTGCAGACGACGTAATATTGCGAAAGAGAGGAGTTGAATTTGTTGACGGCACAGCTCCCGGCTTTGCAGCCATTCTTGGAGCGGTACCGGATAATGATACCGCCGTCAAGATCGCCCTCGAACTCCAGGAAAAGAGCCTTTACGTGTTTATGGTCGCAGACCATGAAGGCCGCAAAATGTCCGAGCAGTTGGTGGAGAGCGGAGTTCAGATCGGATGGCCCACACGCCTTGTCTCTTTTGGGCCGGAGTATACAGCGACTGTATTTGCCATGGGTTTTGCCACAAGGGCGGCCATGTCTTTTGGCGGCATTAAGCCGGGAGATTTTAAGGGTAATCTCTATTACAATAAGAACCGGATTTTTGCTTTTGCCATGCCTCTTGGCACGGTAACCGACGAATGGTACGCCAATGCCGCCGGTGCCATAAACTGGGGCTTTCCAACCATTGCCGATACGCCGATTCCGGAAATATTGCCCACGGGCATCTGTACCTATGAGCATGTGGTTTCCAATATCCCCCATGATCAATTGGTGTCCAAGGCTATTGAGGTCAGGCGTCTAAAGGTTGCGGGGACAGAGATTTCCATACCGGTTTCCTATGGTCCAGCTTTTGAAGGAGAACGTGTTCGTAAGGATGATCTCTACCTGGAATGTGGAGGCGGCAAGACTCTAGCCGTGGAGTGGGTCACAACTAAGGATATGAGCGAGGTGGAAGACGGCAAAGTTGAGTTGATTGGTCCGGATGTAGATGATGTAGAAGAAGGAGCAAAGCTTCCTCTGGCCATCAATGCGGAGTTTGCCGGCAGGAAAATGCAGGAAGATTTTGAACCCATTCTGGAGAGACAGATTCATCACCTTATCAACTATGCCCAGGGGCTTATGCATATCGGTCAGAGAGATATCGCCTGGCTGAGGATGTCCAAAACTGCCGTAAAAAAAGGTCTTAAGTTAAAACACATCGGTGATTTCCTGCATGCAAAGTTTCATCAGGACTTTGGTGCTATTTTTGATAAAGTACAGTTCAAAATATATACCGTGGAAGACAAAGTAAGAGAGATTCGGGAAAAGGCAAGGCAGGTATACAACCTAAGAGACGCGCGAATTGAAGGTATGACAGATGAGACCACGGATATCTTTTACTCATGTACACTCTGCCAATCCTTTGCGCCGAGTCATGTGTGTATTGTAAGCCCTGAGAGGACCGGACTCTGCGGCGCCTATAACTGGATGGACTGCAAGGCAGCCAATGAAATTAATCCTACGGGTCCTAATCAGCCGATAGAAAAGGGAGAGTGCCTTGACCCGAAACTGGGACAGTGGAAGGGATGTAACGACTTCCTTTACACAGCATCGCGTCAGGTACTTGATCACTATAATTTTTACAGCATTGTGTATGACCCCATGACCACCTGTGGTTGTTGTGAATGTATTGCCGCGATACTGCCCATGTGCAACGGAATCATGACCGTGGATCGTGATTATATGGACATGACGCCATGCGGCATGAAATTCACCACCCTTGCCGGAACCATCGGAGGTGGTGCCAGCACCCCTGGATTTGTAGGTCATGGTAAATACAACATAACCCAGAGAAAGTGGCTCATTGGTGATGGCGGAATAAAACGCCTGGTTTGGATGTCCAAGCACTTGAAGGAAGAGATTGGAGAACGGTTCAAAATTCGTGCGGAAGAGCTTGGTGTTCCTGACCTGCTGGATATGATCGCCGATGAGACCATAGGAACTTCCGAAGAGGAAATTCTCCCCTTCCTGGAAGAAAAGGGTCATCCTGCTTTGACCATGGATCCGCTAATGTAGTTAAAAAGGTTTAAAGTGTTAGTACTTTATATCTGATTTTTTGCGTTTTTATGTCAAAAAAACAAAAGACAATAAACAAATAACAAATAAATCACAATGACCAAAAAACAAATAACAAACAAATCACAATGACTAAAATTCAAAATTCCAAACAATTGGTTTTTGATCTTATTTGAGATTTGGATATTGTAATTTGGAATTTATTTGTAATTTGGTGCTTGTAATTTGTTATTTCCGGTTTAACCGGGTTAGGTTAATCTAATATAAGAAAGGTGGTGGTTAAAATGGTTTGTAAAACGGTTCGAGATGGTTTGGAATGTCCTTTTATGACTGTAAAGGGGTGTTCATTTAATGGCGGGATTTGCCATGAGATCGTAGAGCAGTGCAATGGTTGCAATCGTGGCGCTCAGTACCAGTCAGGTTGGTATTGTGCAGCCTGTCCGGACCCTTCTTTAAAATGGAAAAATGGGAATTGTAACCTCGCATCTCATATTGCCTCAGTCTCTTCACAAAACAAATCGAAGCTCAATCCGCTCAAGGCATCCAAACGGAAAAAAAGGTAATATTACCTGCGATCTAAAGGTGAACCCCGCTCAAATTGAGGGTGGGGTTTTTTATTCTTCTGATTTTCCAGTCTCTTTTCACTTGACTTTGCTCCATCGTAACTTTAAAAAATTTCATGTAAAAATGTAATCATGTAAATTATGATGAATTAGTGAAAAGACGAATTCATCAAGTTCCCGCCCGCCTCG
>JAUUWG010000219.1 GCA_030589165.1 Desulfobacterales bacterium | reverse complement strand
GTCGTTGACCTCCCTCAAACGTTCCTCGCTAATTTTCAATCGTTCACGTAAATTGGACATGATTTAATCTCCTTATCGTATGTAAATATCTCGCAATAATAACTAAATGACAAGTCAGTTTGCTTCGCTCGTCCCGTCAATACGGGAGAATGTTAGGATAGTGGCTTTGAGGCAAAAGATAAAATATTTTATTGCCTTATGCCCTAAGCCTTGCGCCTTACGCCTGCCATCATTCCATGTACGAGGCAGGGAGTTATGCCTTGATTGTTCCATTATTTTCAATAAATTGTGAAAATTCCGAGATTTTATTTATATTTCTTAATCATCTCTTTGAACTTCTCATCCTCGCCCTTGAGCATGTGGTAGCAGTGCTCGTCGGCCGGGAACGATGCTGCCTTAACGTCTTTGAAATATTCCTTCATTGCGTCGGTGGTTACCTCAGCGATGTTGGCGTACTTCTTGACAAATTTTGGTGTGAATGCCTGGAACTGGCCAATGAGATCTGACACAATCAAAAGCTGACCATCACATTCCAGCCCAGCGCCAATGCTCAGAACTGGAATAGACAGTTTTTTAGTGATAAATGCTGCTACCTCGGGCGGTACGGCTTCCAACAGCAGCAGTTGAGCTCCTGCTTCCTCGATAGCCAATGCGTCCTCGATAACAAGCTGTGCTGACTCCACGGTACGACCCTGGGCCTTGTGCCCACCCAGTTGGCCGGAGCTTTGGGGTGTAAGACCGATGTGCCCGCAGACAACAATTCCGGCATCCAGGATGGCCTTAATGCGGGTGATTACGCGTGTCCCGCCCTCAAGCTTAATGGCGTCCATACCGGCTTCTTTTAGAAAACGCCCGGCATTTACCACCGCGTCTTCATCGGATTTCTGGTAGCTCATAAACGGCATGTCGCCAATGACAAAGGTGTTGGGGGCTCCCCGGCGGACAGCCTCGCAATGGACAATGCATTGGTCCATTGTCACCGGCACGGTGCTTTCATACCCGTACACACACATGCCCATAGAGTCACCAACCAGGATCATCTCAATCCCGGCGGCTTCCTCAAACTGTGCGGTAGGAAAATCGTAACACGTAAGCCAGGTAATCTTTTCCCCTTCTTTTTTCATCCCGTAAAAATCCTGTATCATCTTTTTCTTTGCCATAATAAACCTCCTAACCCAGATAAACTGGAAATATGAAATTAAAAGCATCCCGCTTTGGCGGGAAAACAAATCCGAAATACAAATGTCCGAATGCTTAAAACATTAATGCTTACTTGGCCGTCGGCCCTTCCTCTTCCACCGGCCAGCCTTGATCCTCTTTAATTTCAGAAAGCACCAGAAAACTTTCAAGCTTAGCAATTCCGCTGATGGCCGCGATCCGTTCCTTGACCAATTCGCCCCAGTGGGGAAGATCCCGAGCCGCCACATGCAGAAGGTAGTCAAAACGGCCTGTGATGTGATAGCAGGCACGCACGTTGGGGATTTGCTGTATCCCTTCTTCAAAACTGCGGATAGACTCTTTGTCATGACCAGTTAGAATGACCGCCACAAATCCCTGAAGGGTCAGCCCTACAGACTTGGGATCGATGATGGCACGATAGCCGCGGATCAGCCCGTGCTCTTCAAGCCTGCGAAGGCGATCAAGCATTGTGGAGGGCGCAATGCCCAACTGTCGAGCCAGATCAACGTTGGTTATTCGCCCATTTTGTTGCAGGGCGATAAGGGTTTTAAGATCGAGATCATCCATAACAACCTTGACACCGAATAAACACCGGTATATAAAATTAATATCTGGCAAATATTCGTTTGTCAAGCCTTTTTTCGTTTATTTACCGGCTCGCAATAGGTCCCGCTGTTCGATGTTCCGTTGTAGAGAGATTAGTTGTTTCCATGTCCTTAGACAGTTGAGCCAATTTCAAAACGTCCCCTTTTGCCCAATATCTGCGTCAGGCTCAAATTTTAATCCTCGAAATACTCAATGTATTCCTGTGGTTAAAATTTTTGCCTTCCTTGATCTAGAATCCCGCTGTAAGCGGGAAACATTTTGAAACTGCCTCAATTGATAACACTTAAAAAATGTGGTATTTTGATTTAACAAAGCATTGCTACTCCTGACTTTACTATGACAGCCGCGGAAATTGTTGACATGTGGAATCCTCACTTTTAATATGATTTGGTTTTGGACTGGCCGTGGTAAAAAAAGCGTTAGAAAGGGAGTCTAACATGGAAGATAAAATAAAAAAGGCGCTTATTGACATTGTCGGAGAGG
>JAUUWG010000216.1 GCA_030589165.1 Desulfobacterales bacterium | reverse complement strand
TTCAACAAAATACGGAAAGGTATAAGAAAATTATTGTAACTATTTAGTGGACGACGGCGATCTCCGCTTTTACTTGACACATCACACCCCAACCGAATGGGAGGTCCAGCCGATCGGGGTGTGTTGTTTTCGTCAATCTGCCTTTGCCGGTAATTAACCGAAGTAGGTCCGGATGAATTTCAGGAATCGTTCATTTTCTTCATCCGTACCCGGGGTTACCCTGAAATAGCCGGTTTTACCATGCATTTCACCGATCTTTTTCAGATAGATTTTATCGTCAAGGGCGGCTTTGAGGATCTCTCCGGTGGTTTTGCCGCTCATGGTGCCGTCGATAAGCATGTAATTGCCATTGGCCGGAAACGGTTTAAGCCCCAGTTTCTTAAGCTCTTCCGTAAATATGGCCATCCACTTGTTGTTGTGTTCGACCTTCGCTTTGACCTCATCAGGGTTGTCGATGATGGCTTCGGCGGCAGCCGCAGACATCAGGCTCACGTTCCAGGGCAAAAACATTCGATTGAAGGCGGCAATCATCTCTTCGGTGCCCAATACAAACCCGAATCGGATACCGGCAAATCCATAAGCTTTGGAAAATGTAACCGACAGAAACACATGGGGATATTTTTTGATCAGGGGTGCTTTTGAAGGCCTGTCCGGATTGTAATCCAGGTATGCTTCATCCACGCAAATGGGCACACCCGTTTCGCAAAATCGAATTAGATCCTCATCTTCGATAAAGACGCCGGTGGGGTTGTTGGGGTTAATGATCAGGATCAGTTTCGTCCGTTCATTGATGGCATTGAGCATCGCATCCACATCATACTGCAGGTCACCTTCCCTCACCGGAATTTGAACGACCTTTGCATTGCAAAGCTCGGCCCGGGGCGGAAACAGCTCAAAGGTCGGCGTGGACAGCATGAACTCATCTCCCGGATGCAGAAATAAGCGCATCATGGCGTCGATGGTTTCCGAAGATCCGTTGCACAGGGCTACATTATCCGGGCCCAAATCGTACATTTCACCGATTTTGGTTCTCAACCTCAAATAACTGTCCGGGTACCGGTTGCCCTTTCGAAGGGCTTCCGCTACCGCCTCGATGACCTTTTCTGACGGTTGGATGGGGTTTTCATTGAGCATCAGACGGGCATGACCAGGGTTGGCCCATGCCTGATCCAAAATACCTACATTGTACTCCCTTGACGTATAAAGCCAGGGAACGATCCAGTCTTTTAATTCTTTCATTTGTTCTCCTTTCATTTGTTCTCCTTTCATTTGAATGAATATTTTAATGTATAAAAAATGGGGTTCTATATCTATTTTTCAGGAAAAGCCGTCAAACATTTTTAAGGCAATTGTCAGCAAAAGAGACCATTTCCTCGGTTGCTTTGGAAAACTGTTCCGCAGTCCGCTGCAGGGCCGGATGGGTGTTGTATTCATCCCGGGAGTAGCCGTTTACTGCATACGCTCGCTCAAAATAGGGAATACGCATCAGCTTATCCATGACATCCTTGGGGATATCTTCCAGTATCCGGTCTTTGACGAAAACAATCTTGTCCTGTTCTGAAAAGTTGATCACTTGATCGATAAAGGTCGGCGGGCAGGTCATCACTATGCCGGCGCCGGCTTTTTCTTCCAGATGCGGAATTCTGGTTACACCGTCCACCACGGGCCCGACCCGCAGAGAACAGGAAAGCATTTTGTTTGGCAGGTTATTGTCAAGCAGATATTTATAGGCTTTTTTAAATATGGCCAGTTCCGCCCATCTGACATCCATGTCGGTAAGTTCGATGCCTTTTTCCGCGGCAAAATCTCTCAGGCCGCCGAGATCTCCATATCGCGATTCCATGTGGGTAATTACCGAACGCCATTTTGACAGGTCTACATTGTTCTTTTTCGCAGTTTCAAGCCCGCGTTTAACGGATTCGGTACAGTCAACGAACTGGGGCAAAACAAATGTCAGGGTATTGTTGGTTGAAATGCCTTTCGATGTCAAAAATTCGATCACATCATACCCCTCTTTGGAGCCGGGAACCTTAATCATGACATTGGGATTGATTTTTGCAATCTCGAGAGCTTGTTTTATCATGGCATCTTTGTCAAAAAGGCTTCGCGGATCCACCTGGCCGGAAAGGTATCCCTCTTTGTATCCAGTTTTTTCAAACAGCGGTAAATACATGTCCGAGCCGCGCTTGACCACCCGCTTGTAAAGCAGCCAGAACAGGTTTTCTTTATCCAGCCCTGAGTTTTCGGCAATGATTTCCTTGGTAACGCCTTCCCAATACGGCGGATCATCCTGAATAGCCTGCAGGGACAGCGGCGGATTGGTGGTCACACCCCTGAATAGCTGATTTCCCGGCGCGTCGTTG
>JAUUWG010000028.1 GCA_030589165.1 Desulfobacterales bacterium | reverse complement strand
TGATCAAACGGAACAACCTCACCACCGCCCTTCATAGCCATAAGTTTTGTAATCGCCGCCGTCAAAGTCGTCTTTCCATGATCAATGTGACCTATGGTGCCCCCGTTTACATGCGGCTTAGTTCGCTCATATTTTTCCTTAGCCATATCTTTCGCCCTCCCCTGCTTTTTCCTTAGTACCTTTCAAATCATTAATTTTAAATAAAAATTTAAAAATAAAATTATTTTTCAAAAAAATTATGGAGCCCACGACCGGGATTGAACCGGTGAACCTCTTCCTTACCAAGGAAGCGCTCTACCGACTGAGCTACGTGGGCTGACTTACCCGGAAGGGTCTCACAAGACCCATTGAATCAACACTTTAAATCCAGTTAATTAAGCCTGCAAATGCAAGTAGTTAAATTTGGAGCGGGAGACGAGATTCGAACTCGCGACATCCAGCTTGGAAGGCTAGAGCTCTACCACTGAGCTACTCCCGCATATAGTGCAACTATCTCCTAATTTATACCCCGAAAACAATGGGGAGAGGGACAATAAATGCCCGGAAAATATGCAACAAGACTCATGAAGGCAGTCATGTAGTTTTTTTGATTTCGGCATATATTCCGAAACCTCCTACAAACGACTTACAATGAGGAGTGGTGGTGGGGGGAGGATTTGAACCTCCGAAGGCTTCGCCGACAGATTTACAGTCTGTTCCCTTTGACCACTCGGGAACCCCACCACATAATAAACCAAACTAAATAAACTGGAGCCAACGAAGGGAATCGAACCCCCGACCCACTGATTACAAATCAGTTGCTCTGCCTGCTGAGCTACGTTGGCTTTTAATTCTTCAAACGCGAGCAAATGCCTCGCCAAAGAACTTTTACTTTTAACAAGAGATTCGATAAAAATCAAATCGATTTAAAACCGAATAAACTGATTTATAGCAATTTAAAAACCAATAATTATTATTTTTTGAGCTTTTACTGTTTTTTTCTTTAAATTTCATCGATTCTCTTAAAATCTTTATTATAGCTCTTAAATTATTCTTTACTTTATGGAAACAATCAATCTTCGGCCACTGTTGGGTTTCGCACCCGGATGTTCGAGCCGACTATCAGCCGCAGGTTAGATTGAGACACGAAACCCAACTTTAACAGCGAAAGCTCAACCCAACCTGCCAATATCATATGGACGAAATTATATTATAACCAAGCCCTTTTCTCAATGGTTTCAATCAAAGAAATCTAATAGACGGTGCAAAGCAGCTTATTAACTTTAGCCTACTTTTTACCTTTTCTTCAGTTTATTTAAATTAAAATATCTTAAATTTCATATTTTTTCAAGTGATAATTTCTTGACAAACACACCAATCTTCTTGTAATGCATTCAGAGCACATGATCTTGTAAAATAATCATGTGCTGCTTCGAACACTTGGAACAAAATTCCATCAAACAAAACCTGCCCAAACTACCCAACAAATTTAATTATGCTACCTTATAAAAAAGATCTGCCCAAATTATTTTACGTCTCCTTGTCGGTGTTTTTATTGCTTCTTTGCTGCGGCTGCGCCAACTCTTTGCAAAATCTTTCGGTTTCACAGGATGCACAAGATGCAAACCTTTTATCCGAAGAGAAAGATGCTCCTAATGCTTCTGCTTGCCTGGATTCCGATAATATTGCTGATGAAAATAATGGTGATAATACTGATGCGATACCCACTTCATCCAGCATAAAAACCCAGTCTATTCTTGATGAAGCGCTCGACTTTTGCCATGCAGCTCAGGATTTCTGGCAAAAAGGTGAACTCGAAAACGCTATCCAGGCTTTAGATCAGGCGTATTCATTAATATTAAATATTGATACCTTGGATATTCCCAAACTAACTCAGCAAAAAGAAGATCTGCGTTTTACCATCTCAAAACGTATTCTTGAAATATACGCTTCCCGAAATATTGTTGTAAATGGCAACCACAATGCCATCCCTATTACCATCAACAAACATGTTCAGGCTGAAATTAAACGTTTCACCACAAATGAAAGATCATTTTTTGTCCAATCTTATAAACGCTCGGGCAGATACCGGTCGTACATTGTTCCGGCACTTAAGAAAGAAGGTCTCCCGGTAGAATTATCATGGCTTCCTCTAATTGAGAGCGGATTCAAGGTAAGGGCACTTTCAAGTGCCAGAGCTCTTGGACTTTGGCAGTTTATTCCGTCAACCGGTTACAAATTCGGTCTTAAACGTGATATGTACATTGATGAACGACTTGATCCTGCTAAGGCAACAGAAGCCGCGATCGCATACTTAAAAGAACTGCATAAAATATTTGGTGACTGGACAACGGTTCTTGCCGCTTATAATTGCGGTGAAGGTAGAGTCCTTAGAATCATACGAAAACAAAAGATAAACTACCTGGACAATTTCTGGGATCTCTATCAACGTCTGCCATTGGAAACCGCAAGATATGTTCCCAGATTTCTGGCAACACTCCACATTGTTAAAAATCTGAAAAAATACGGATTCGATTCATTAAGTATCGACCCTCCATTTAAATATGAAACGATATCCGTATCCAAACAGGTTCATTTAAAAGACATCGGCAATAGAATAAACGTCCCCTCAAAAATACTCAAAGATCTTAATCCTGAACTTCGCTACTGCATATTACCGAATAATGCATACCCCCTTAAAGTGCCCTTGGGCAAAAAGGAATTGGTACTGGCAAAGTTGGATGAGATACCTGTTGCCCATCAACCCAGACGAAGTTTTGTTGTCTACCACAGAGTAAGACCCGGACAAAGCCTTTCTACAATTGCCAAAAAATACCATACAAGCATAAGGAACATTGCACGGGCAAATAATATACATAAAAAAAACTACATAGTTGCAGGCAAAATACTTAAGATACCCCAAAAAGGAACATTTACAGCAAAAAAATATAGACAAGCATCAACACATACTGTAAAAAGAAAAAGTTTTTTACATAAGGTAAAAAGGGGAGACTCCCTTTGGATCATTGCCAAAAATTATGGTACGACTACAAAAAACATTCAGGAATTAAACAAGTTAAAAACGACTGACCTTCATATCGGTCAGGTCCTAAAGATACCCGGATATCCATCCAAAAAATCTGTTGGTGCATTAAAAACGTATCTGGTAAAACAAGGCGACAATCCTTTCATAATTGCCAGAGTTCATAATATGTCTTTAAATCGACTGCTCAGGATAAACAGATTAAGCTCCAGGAGCAAAATATATCCGGGACAGAAACTTTATATTGAATAATATCGCCCCCGTAGCTCAGTGGATAGAGCATTGGATTCCTAATCCATGTGCCGCAAGTTCGATTCTTGCCGGGGGCACCAGAAAAATCAAGGGGTTACAGCGAATAGACTGCACCCCTTTTTTTATTCGGAATCTTGGGGTTGGTCATAAGAACGGCCCCCCGGTTTTCAACCGCTGCGGCGATATCCAGCATACCCAGTTCATCCGCCCCTTCCTTTTCATAAAAGACCGCATTTTCTACAGGGTCACCCGCATCTTTTAAATCTACAAAATTTATTCCCTTAACAACCCGGCCGTCTTTCATATCAAGGCACGGCATAATTTTTATTGTGGTCATATTCTTTCCTTTAGCCATGAGATTAACTGAATTCGTAGTCACCTGAATTAAATAAAAAGATTTTCAAACCGTTCGGAACGCAGACAAAAATTAGCCGAATGCCCCGAGCCGGCAAGAACATATCTTAACTTTTAATGCTTCGCAGACAGCAGAAACATTTATCTTGGCGATACCGAATTTTGGGGCAATATCCCAGCATGATTTACACGATATGCGATTGTTTACAAGTGCTTTTTTTATGGCTTCTCTCAATTGTGGGGATACACTTTCTGCCGGTTTTACGATTCTCTTTTGAGGGCTGTAACCAAAAAGCCCTAATTGACATTTACTTATACGATTCTCCAAGAGGTCTATCGTCAGGCCGACCTCGGCCGGCGTTACCTTCAGTTTATGTGCAATCTTATGCGCAGCAACACAGGTAATCTTGTTGTCTACAACTTTCTTTTTTAGCGCCTCGGCAATTTGTGGGTTACATTTTGCATTTGGCGGGTGTTTTGCAGCATAATGCCCTGCATCTTTGTGAGTCATAACTTTCCTTTCTGTGATCCCGGACTAAGAGCCTGTTTAAAAACTGATGAATCCGCTGCAAAACCGTGAGATCGGTTCAAATTGTCGTAAATTTTCGGCAAATAGGCTTGCTATTCACCTCAAATTTACGACAATTTGCCCTCGCTCTCACACTTTTTCACTTCGATTCCCTAATTTTTAAACAGGCTCTAAATCAGTTCATCAAAGAATCCATATTTTTAATTTTCTTTGGTGGTTAATTAGAGTAATATAGATTCAAATATTAATTCATTGCGATATCGTTAGTCACACCTCATTTTTCAAAATTCGCGTGCCTTGCATCCGGAGCTTTTGGTTTTACCGGTTATTTCGTACTTTTTACAGCGCCTGTATATTCTAACGGGAAAGATGAAATTATGGAAAACCAACAACAGCATCTTTTGAAATTTATTACCTATACCAATTGGATTCTGTTTTTTGTTGCAAGCGTACTCGGGTTAATTCTTTCACCACCAGATTTTGCCAGAGGAATTATATTTGGAGGATTGATTGTTACAATAAATTTTCACCTGCTTTACCGTACACTGAAAAAAGCTTTTAAACCTAAGCATCTCTCTTCTCTTTCCGTAATTTTAGCCAAGCGTTATTTTCGTTTTATCGTAAGCGGTTTTATCATATTTTTTCTTATCTCAAAACATTATGTAGACCCTTTAGGCCTGCTTATCGGTCTTTCAGTCGTGGTCGCAAGTATAATTTTTGCAGCCATTTTTGAATTTAAACAAAAAGGCTAAGAATTACGAACAAAATGTAAGATTTGGCAAAACCCTCGCGCTGATCTATTCCCAGACCCCATCGATCTGAGCTCCGCATTTATGGCAGCAACCATCCTTGAGATTGTTCTGCCGGACAGTGAACCCAACACGTTCGATGAGCAGTTCATTGCAGTCATAACAATAGGTATTTTCGCCGGGATCACCCGGAATATTGCCGGTATATACATAGCGGAGCCCGGCTTCCAGTCCGATCTGCCGCGCACGGCGCAGCGTAGTGATCGACGTCGGGGAGCGGTCCAGCATCTTGAAGGTCGGATAAAAAGCCGTGACATGCCAGGGAATCTCAGGCCCCACGCCTTTTATAAAATTGGCGATTTCTTTGAGCTCGCTGTCAGAATCGTTTAAGCCGGGGATTATCAACGTGGTTACCTCCACCCAGACACCCATCTGCTTCATGCGGACAATGGTATCTAACACCGGCTGGAGTTTGGCCTTGCAGACCTTACGATAAAAATCATCAGAAAAACTCTTCAGGTCGATATTATCGCCGTCAAGGACTTCGGCCATAGCCGTCGCTGAGGCGTCGGTCATAAAGCCGTTGGAAACATAGACATTGCGGATCCCCTTTTCCCTGGCCAACACCGCTGTATCATAAGCAAATTCCGAAAAGATAGTGGGCTCCGTATAAGTGTAGGCAATACTGGCTGAATGGCTGGACTGAGCCCGGACGACAATCTCCGTCGGCGTTAAGTCGTCACCGATGATCTTCTTTTCGTGAAAACGCGGATATTGGGAAATATCATAATTCTGACAATGCAAACACTGGAAATTACAACCTACCGTGGCAATCGAAAACGAGGGGGTCCCGGGTAAAAAGTGGAACAAAGGTTTTTTTTCTATAGGATCTACACTTTGGGAAATGATCTTGCCATATACCAGGGAATAAAGAACGCCGGCCTGATTTTCTCTGACCATGCATATGCCGCGTTTCCCGGGATTAATTACACACTCATGGGCGCACAGATGACATTGGACCTTTTCGTCTGCAAGTTTTTCGTAGAATTTCGCCTCTTTCATAGCTCTACCCTCCTGTGTTTTTGGATTTATAATAATAATATACCGTGACTCAGGTCCAGGCCAACGCCTGGAAAAACGGGAAGCATACTTTATGTATTTGGATTAATTGAATCTTAATTCTAAAATTTGTGCTTTTTATGGCATTAAAAAAGTGTGAAGAGACCTAAAGTGCCTAAAATTGAGGTGTTTTATATCTTTTCTATATAAAAAGACGGAACGAAGCGACGCATTCATTTTAGCTCACTTTTCCGGTTTATCCGGATTAGAAGCTAATATATCAGAGGGACAAAGGAAAAACCGTAATATTCGATTTTTTCGACTTGATCTTGTGAAGTTTTATCAACGGAGTAAATTGAAGATTGAACCGGAATTACCATTCTTCCGCCAATCTTCAACTGTTCTATGAGTTCAAGGGGCATCCGGGTAGCAGATGCCGAGACCAATATTTTATCAAACTGCTTACCCGGACAGCCGACCTCATCCCCCGCCTGGATAATTTTGGCGTTGGGCAAATGATATTTTTCTAAATTTTTCTTTCCGAATTCTACAAGTTCCGGGATGCGCTCCGTTCCAAGAACGCTCCCTTCTTTTTGAACAATATAGGCAAGGAGCGTGGTAGTCCATCCGGAACCTGAGCCGACTTCCAAAACCTTGTCCCCTTTTTGGGGTTGAAGCAGTTCAAACATAAAAGCAACCGTATAGGGTTGCGAAATGGTTTGCCCATATCCGATGGGTAAGGGGTAATCTCCGTAAGCCTCCCGCAAAAACTCGGGCCGGATAAAGTCAATCCGGTCAACGGCCCGAAACGCATCGTTTATGGCCTTTGTTTTTAGCACTCCTTTTGCTGTCAGATGGGCAATCAGCTCTTTATTACTTTGCATTTTAATACCCGGTAACATGGATATGGGCTATGTTGGCATCGCCCTTATTGATCTCATGATAAGTTTTTTGTTTTATGGGCACATGCAAAAACTCAACATCAGGCTTTCATATAAATACCCCTTTTCCCAGCTTTGATTTTGCCCTGATTCTTCAGCTTGTGAATAATATTGTATATCTTCTTTTCGCCAAAACCGGTCTTCTTTTTGAGCGTAGCCGTATCAACCCCCTCCTTGCTTCTTTTAATAATCTTCAGGACGGTATCAGCGGCAGTAATCATTTTTTCTTTTTTGGGCGCTTTTTCCTTTTCAGCTTTAATTGGAATTTTTTTCTTTTCAGGTTCAGCCGGAGCTTCAGGAGAAGGTTCAGCAAGAGGGCTTTCTTTTGGTTTTTCCTCTTCCTGAGCTTTTGCAAGAGAATCGACTGTTTCCGCTATTGTTTCAACCCCTTGCGCCAGTAATTTCAAACCGTCCGCCACGGTTTTCAGAAACATTTCTAATTCTTTTAATTCTTTCATAGGTATTTATCTCTTTGGATTTTTTATTATTAGTATAGTGCCATGCAGATTAATTTATTTTGTCCGCGTTCATTAGAAATTTTTTTCGGGAAAATACGCTATTCTGAACTTCCTGAAATAATTTCAGGCAATGTTCACTATGTTGCCTCAAGGTTTTCCGGAAGTCACTCTGCTGCTTTGCATCAGCCATCAACATCAGGTTTGCCTGAGCAATATAACAAGCACCGATGCCGGCACCCTTGAATAGTTGGTTGACTACCAGCAGATCGGAAAGAAGATGCTTCCGACAATTTTCCGCTACCGTTGCAACACAGTTCAATCCTTTTTGGGTATTTTCCATAATCATGATCGGACATTGGATCGTTTCCTGCAAGGCCGATGCGAATTCACTTGAATTACGACCTGAGTCTTTTGCTTTTGCCATTTTCAGATAGGTTTTGCCGTCTTCATCCCGCAGTTCGACCAAAACTTCGGCCAAATCATTAACTTTTTTCAGCAAACCCTGCCATAACCGATGTTGTTCAGGTAAAATTTGCCGGCAATTGAGTTCCAGACGCACAACCTTTTTCAACAGGGCAAAACCGACCAAAGCCCCATATGCTGCCGCCGCCCCTCCTCCCGGATTCGGCTCCGGCCTGGCAAGGGCTTTCATAAAAGGCTCTTTCATAAATTTCTTTTTACTTTTTTTTCTTTACTAACCAAATAATTTCCCAATTAATTCAGCAACTCTTTGACCTAGTTTCATTCCGTTTTCTTCGGTCTTGCTGTCCGGTTCTCCTACACAAGCCACGCCGTAATGCCCGGTAGCCGACATGGGATCACCGACAATTACCATGCCATAAATCAACATCGTCTGAAGAATGGACATCATAACGGTTTCCTTGCCGCCCGTCAGATCTCCTGAAGTGGCAAAAGCAGCGCCCACCTTGCCCTCCATTTTCTTTCGGGTTCCCACAAAATCATCGAATACTTTTTTCAGTTCAGCAGCCATCACGCCAAAATATACAGGTGAACCGGCGATTATGCCATCAGAGGCCAGGAAATCTTCTTGTGTTACTTCATCGGTATTTTTTAAAACACCATTCACGCCTTCGACTTTTTCGACACCTTTAGCAATTGCCTCTGCCAGCTTTTGGGTATTGCCACTTTTTGAAAAATAGAGAATCAAGACCTGCATTTTAAACCTCCTTTAAGGAAAAAAAATCCGGTTTTATAACACACAGTACCAAAGTCAATGATTTTCCTGCAACAACCTGTAATACCTGGGATTATACGAGAGACATAACTATTTTGTTGAGTCGAAACCTGTATCTTTTTTATATTATTTTCCAATGGTTATGTCAAATATATTATTTCAGCCTGATTCCACTATATAAATTAAAAAGGATCAAACAAATATGAAACCAACCACAAAAAGCTGCGTTCACTCCTTCCTTGACCCTACCCTGAATTTCCGATAGATAAGCAAGAAAATTACTTTGTGACTTTGGAGCAAACAACTTTGGTTCCGGCTTGTCCGGGTTAGGCAATGAAGAAAGAGACGTCCTGTAAAGCAGACCATTCCAGGTCCTGGTTAAATTCTGCAACCGGTATTGAGCTGATGTTGATAGGCGTTCTATGCTTGGCCATCATCGTTTCTACGGGAATAGGATACATCCGGATTCCGTTTTTAGATGTCATCCAGATTATCAGCGCCAAAATATCAGGAAATTCAGACCTGCTTAAAAATTTTGATGAAGTATTGCAGGTCATTGTCATGGATGTCCGTCTGCCCCGTATCCTGACCGCGGCGATTGTTGGCGGCGGGTTGTCCGTATCCGGTGCTGTCTTTCAGGGAATTCTCCTGAATCCACTGGCAGACCCTTATACTCTCGGAATTTCTGCCGGGGCGGCCTTTGGAGCATCTCTGGCGATTTTACTCAACCTTGGTTTGGGCGTTTATTCGATACCCCTGTTTGCTTTTGCCGGTGCCGCAACCACTTTGTTTCTGGTAATTTACCTGGCCTACTCCGGCGATGCACCCGCAGGCGGCCTGTCATCAAACAACCTGATTCTTTCCGGTATTATCGTGTCTGCCATCCTCTCGGCCGGTATCAGTTTTTTGAAATACCTGGCCGATGAGCAGGTTTCAATCATCATCTTCTGGCTGATGGGCAGTTTTGCCTCTCGAACCTGGACCGATGTACTCTTGACACTTGTCTGTGTCGGTATTGGTTTTCTGGTTGCTGTTTTTTTTGCCCGCGACCTTAATTTGATGTCGATGGGAAACCGGACAGCGACCTCTCTTGGGGTCAATACCCGAAGACTAACACTTGTCTTGCTGATTACAGCATCTCTGATGGCCGCAATTTGCGTTTCCGTGTCCGGCATTATCGGATTCGTCGGTCTTCTGGTTCCCCACATGATGCGATTTCTGGCAGGCCCTGATAACCGCAGGCTGCTTCCTTTATCTATGCTGACCGGGGCCATTCTTTTGTTATGCGCCGATACAGTGACCCGGGCCGTTTTGCCACACGAGATTCCCATCGGTATTCTGACCGCTTTGATCGGCGGACCATTTTTCTGTTATATTTTTCGCAAACGGCACATGGCTTAGAAGAATCACCTTGGATAAACGTAATGACTCAGTCACTAAGACACCAAGCTTTGCGGCAAGATACCTGAGTCGTTACTGATGAAGAACGAAATAGCAGGTTCATGATTTTTCAAATCGACAACATAACTTTTTCCTACAACGAGCGGCAGATCATCGACCGCCTTTCGGCTAATCTTAAGCCCGGTAAATTTTATGGCATTCTGGGCCCCAACGGATGTGGCAAAACCACTTTTCTTGACCTTTTAGTCAAACACCGGCAACCGATTTCCGGCAATATTTATTATCATGGAAACGATCTTTCCCGTTATTCGACCAAAGAACTCTCAAAAGAGATTGCGTTGGTTGCCCAGAATTTTTATATTAATTTCCCATTCACCGTCAAAGAAATTGTCATGATGGGAAGATATCCCCATATTCCCAGATTTGCCTCACCTTCTCCGGAAGATGTTGAACAGGTTGAAGAAATTATGGAAAAAACAGGGGTTAATTCTTTCAGAAACCGCTTTATAACGGAATTGAGCGGCGGTGAAAGGCAACGGGTTGTATTCGCAAGGGCACTGGCCCAGGATACTCCGGTTCTGATTCTGGATGAGGCAACCTCCAATCTGGATATCAACCATACCATCGGCATGCTGAACCTGGCTGCACAAGGGGTCAAAAAACAAAACAAAACCGTCATTGCCGTTGTGCAGGACATCAATCTGGCAGCCAGCTATTGCGAGTATCTGTTATTTATGAAAAAAGGACGTATTGTCGCCAAAGGCCCGACAGATTCGGTACTGACACCCGATACGATCCGCTCCGTCTTTAATGTCGGCTCCAAGGTATATTTTGATACGTTTTCAAATTCAAAGCAGGTCGTTTTCGGACGATAAACAAAATAACTAATGAACAAATTCAATTTCACACAAAGACATCTGCTTCTGACGGCTTTGCTGTTTGCCATTGCCATATCTTACATCCCTGCTCAGGCAAAACCTTTCCGGATTGTAAACGATGATATCATCATTGATCAGTCCGGCAGACAAATCCATGTTAGTAAAACGTTTGAACGAATTATTTCACTTTACGGCGCCCATACTGAAAATCTCTTCGCGTTGGGGCTGGACCGGAAAATCATCGGTGTCACCCATAATGAAGTATATCCACCGACTGCATCAAACAAACCGGTATTTTCCTATCATGACGATCCTGAAAAATTTCTAGTGGCCCGTCCCGATCTTGTCCTGATCCGGCCGATGATTGACCGTGCCTACGCTCAACTGATCACACGACTGGAAAAAACCGGAATTACAGTATTGTCTTTGCAACCCGCCAATGTCAATGAGATGTTCACTTATTGGAAAATCCTCGGCATCCTGACCGGAACGGAAAATCGGGCCGATCAGATGACCCGTCACTTTGAAACCGCGGCCCGCGAATTTAAATCGCTGAGTCAAACTATTGAAAATAAGAAAAGGGTCTATTTTGAGGCCATGCACAGCCAGATGAAAACCTTTACATCTCAAGCCATGGCTATTTTTGCGCTGGAGTGTGCCGGCGGAATCAACATTGCGCCGGACGCAGAATCCTCACGGGGTACGAACATCGGAATCTACGGCAAAGAACACATACTATCGCACGCTGATGAAATCGATGTCTATCTGGCTCAGTCCGGCGTGATGAACCATCCGACGTTGTCTTTAATCAAAAACGAACCCGGCTTCAATGCCATTAAAGCCGTAAAAAACAACCGAATTCATATCATCGATGAGATGATTGTTTCACGACCGTCTTACCGGCTTTTGAACGGAATTTATGAAATTGGCTTTATGCTTTATCCAAATATTTTTGACCAAAAGGCCAAAAATATCCTGAAAAGGGCCTATGCATTTAAATAATATGGCAGCCTCCCGAAAGCACAAACCCAAATACAGAGCACTTTTTGTTTCCATTTCCGTTTCCTTGCTTATTCTCATCATCGGCATGGTATGGGCCCAAGATCTGAACACCCATAAACTGTTGTCCAAACTGTTGTGGCCCCTGTCACGTCTGATGCTTTTCATTTGCATCGGCCTTTTAGCCGGACAGATTATCGAAGCCTCGGGCTGGACCCGATTTCTGGCCGCAATAGCCGCTCCCTTGTTCAAATTCGGGAATCTGGGCAAACATTGCAGTGCCGCCTTTACCACTGCCTTTTTTTCCGGTGTGGCTGCCAATGCAATGCTTCTGGAATTTTACGAAGAGAATAAAATCAACAGGATGCAACTGTATCTCTCCAACCTTGTGAATCAGTTGCCCGCCTATTTTCTTCATCTTCCGACAACGTTTTTTATTGTTGTTCCTCTGGTCGGCAAAGCAGGGATTCTCTATTTCGCCATTACGTTAACGGCAACACTGCTGCGAACAGTTGCTTTTCTGTTATTCGGCCATTTGCACCCGGTCTTGAGATCCATTTCGGATACGGATCACACCCAGCCGGGTATGGGGCAGACAAATAAGCACGCGTCCGGAATCTGGCAAGGAATCAGACAAAAACTGCCTGCACGAATAATCAATATCGCTGTTTACGTTCTGCCGGTTTATGTTCTGGTCTTTGTTTTAAACTCAATGGGACTTTTCAAACTGGCCAACCAACTGCTTTCTCAATATGTCGTCACCTCCATCATGCCCATGGAATCCCTTTCCGTGGTCATACTGAGTTTTGCGGCTGAATTCACTTCAGGGTTCGCTGCAGCCGGTGCACTGATGGATGCCGGTATTCTGACAGTTAAACAAACGGTGCTGGCACTGCTGATCGGCAATGTAACCGCCTTCCCCATCCGTGCGCTGAGGCACCAGTTGCCCCGGTATATTGGAATTTTTTCACCCAAAACGGGAACCCAGCTCTTGCTCATGGGTCAGAGCTTTCGGGTAATCAGCCTGATCATTGTAGGATATTTATATTATTACGCAGGTTAGGCGAGGTTTTCAATAAGTCGAGGCAAATCGGGAAAGTGAGCTAAAGTGAGCTAAAGTAAGCTAAAGTTAATGATGGAGTTCCTCAACTTCAGATCACCTTAGTCACTTTAGATCAATTTAGTCACATTTATGGAAGGCTTTGCTTCTGGCGCCGCAGACCGGACAAACATCGGACGGTTCTATTTCACAGGTATACCCGCAGACTGTGCAAATATAATAATCCACTTCTTCCGGGTTATCGAGGTTGTCCAAAGCTTTCTGGTACAGTTTGCTGTGAACCTCTTCAACGTCATTCGCATATTGGAAAAAGCGTTTCGCCACCTTTTGGCCCTCTTCCTCGGCATCTTTTATCATGGCCGGATACATGGTCTTGAATTCATGTTGTTCACCGGAAATCGCATCTTTTAAATTTTCGACCGTAGTTTTGATTCCTCCGAGGTTTTTCAGATGGGCATGCGCATGGATCGTTTCAGCTTCTGCTGCTGCCCGGAAAAGTTTGGCGACTTGCGGATATCCCTCTTTATCAGCCTGTTTGGCATAAGCGAGATATTTTCGATTGGCCTGGGATTCACCGGCAAAGGCTTCTTTTAAATTCCGTTCGGTTTTGCTCATTAAAGCTCTCCTTTTCTTTTGATTAAAAAAATTTTTATCTAACCCAGATAAACCGGACAAGTCAGCTAAAATTTGAAGTAAGTACACAACAGTACAATTGCGTTGCTATTTGAGGAGACAAATGTACTATTGGCTTTTTCTGATTCTTGTCAGGGCCTCTTCAGCCAAATCCTTCACACGGCAGCGCTTAAACTGCCGGTGCAAATAAATCTCCACCGATTCGGCATCATCCACAAGCGGTTCGATTTCTGCAACAGCCTCCTTTGCCCCTATGAGTCCAAGGATCCACACAGCCAGGCCTCTAAGCGCCGCATTCGGAGAGTTCAAAAAATGCAAGAGATGGGAGCCGGCATCCCCGGCCAGTTCGGGTCTTACCTGAGCCAACCGGCCGATCCCCCATAAGGCCCCAGGCTGAAGGGGCTCATATTCAAGGAAGTTTCCGTCTTGTCTGATGTAGGAGACCAGAACAACTGCATATTCCTGAGCCAATTTTTCATGGCAGGCCATGATTTCACCCATGGCTTCGGGACACCCCCAGCCAATCCCGCCGGACTCATCGTTTAATTGCCACATCAGACGGCGCATAATCACGCGGGCCGATTCCATATTCTGATCCGCAAGATTTGAAACAACAGCGCCAAAGCCGGTAACCGCAGCCCATTTTATTTTGGGATCTGTATGGAGAAGCAATGAAAAAAGCGGGTTGATAACTTTGCGTGGCGGAAACTGCCGCAAAGCCTCCGATGCCGCTTTCATATCCTCTGATCCGAGGTACGCTAAAACCTGTTTTTTAAGACTTCGGCCAGTGCATTTTCCCGGCAACCTCTCTTTTCTGACCATATACCCCACTTAGAACCGCAACTACTTGCGATTGAATGTTTTTTAAAAGCACTTTGGCACTTTGGATTGAATAGCCGTTTACGAAATTGTAAAAAGACAGGAAACCTTAACCCCTTATGGGCAGGCCGGCAGAGTATTTTCATTTTTTAGCTCTGACTGCTTGTGGACTTTGCATTCAGCATTTTTTAGAATAAATTTAACCCGGTCGCATCGTGTTGTCCATGAGGTGAACGCCTTAATTTAATAGGCAAAAATAATGAAACTTAATGGGCGAAAAGAACGCTTGCCGGGAATTTATCCCATTTTTTCACCGCCTGGTGAGGGTCAAAATCAGCATGCAATTTTTACTCGGCGCATTTCCCCGCTACAAACAACCCGAGCCATTTCTCATCCAGTTTCTTTACATCATTTACAATGGATGCCAGGCGGCTTTTCAAAACTTTTTCCTTATCCGGATAGCCGGCATAATAAACAATGGCGATGGGCAGATCCGGCGGATAATACTTTTGAAGTTGCCCAACAACCTTAGCGATGGAGCGAAGGGACATGTACCATATCATCGTGGTTTCATATTTTGACAAATCTTTTAAGATATCATCTCCTTTTTCCCCATTTTCACCAAACATGGACTGCGGCGAAGTCAGGAGAACAAACCGGACGTCGTTGGATGTAAAGCTCCGTTTCAGGGCTGCTCCGGCTGCATTGAAAGCGCCCATGCCGGACCCATTCCGACAACATACAATTTACCCGAGTTGTTGGCGTACGCATTCAAAAAAAGACATAAAATGGAAACAAAGGTAATACCGACTGTACTCAATACGATTTTTACTTTGTGCATAACTTCTCTCCAAAGGTAAGAGGGTAACAGGTAAAGGTTCACCGTTTTCGGGAAATGCCAACGCGTTTCCATACATAAAGTCCCAAAAACAGGTTCAGCATAAGACTCAGACCCAAAATGATTCGGGTGAACAGCGATGTTTCACCCAACAGGGTATTTCGGACCACAGGCGTATTTTTCAAGCCGGGTCCATCAGCACCCTGGCGATTAACTTCAAACCTGGCATGCACTGCATGGCCCATGCCGTCGTTGACTTCTATTCGCCATGTTCCGGGCGTTTGCGGGAAAAAAGCGAATCTTCCCATTTGATCGGTCCGGCCGTTCTGGTATTCCACATTTTCGTCACCAGGACCAAAAACAAGCACCTCGGCATACCGCATCGGTTCGTTGTCCGAATAAAAAAACTCGGCTGTGATGGTCGCATTCCCATCAATCACGCGGTAGACGGTACCGTGGGCTGAAGCCGGTTGGGATGCCATGGATTGATACATCAAAACCAACAATAAAACGAACATCCAATAAATCATACGTTTCATGGTCTTGCCTCAAAAGTAAGAAATGTGGTAAAAATCAGATAATCCAAATCTTCCCGGTTTTCCAGGTCAATTCGATGCCGGCTGTAAATCAGCAGTCTGTCATTTTTCGACATGCGGATGCGGGCGATCCCGTTTTCATCGGTTTGTTTTTTCCGGCCGTCGGGGGTGAACATCGATGACCCGGCCAACGGTTTTCCGTCAAATAAAAGCTTAAAGGGGATCTCTGCTCCCGGTACCGCCCGGAATGGATCTTCAAGGGGAACAATCTCAAATTTCATACCAACCGATTTTCCCACCGGATTGACAGGATGAATCAGCGACTTTGCATAATGTGTGGAAAAAAAAGCGTTCAGCACATGCAGGCCTTCTTTTTGCGCTTCCTTCCAGGTCATGAATTTTTTACCTTTTGTGGTGTTGACCCGATGCCCCCATTGGCTGGTGACGGTCGCCATGGCCACGGGAGTCTCTGATTTGAAGACGACCCGGTCCTTTTCATCAATCCGCTGAATGGCAAGCTCAGTGCCGTCTGCTCTGTAAGCCTTGATCTCCTTGACACAATCGGGATTATAATCGTCGATCCGTTCGGACAGGATACCCCGGGCAACCACGTACCCGTCATCGGCTTTCATGACCCAGAGGTGGTGGGCGTAAGCCTGCGGTGCCAATAAAAGGGCCGGAATGAGTAAAAGCAGAATATTTCGGATGGATGTCATCGTATGATCCTCCCTTTAAATTGAATTTTCATGCATGACGCTTTTCAAAACTCAAATTTCATACCACCGGTAACAATCGCGCCCGGAGCGATGGTGTCTGCCCGCCCTTGACTTTTAGAGATCGCATATTCTTCATCAAAAATGTTCTCCGCATTCACATAGACGGTGAAGCGATCAAAAAAGCGTTTTGCAACCGCCACGTCCACGGTCCAGTAGTCGCCGGCTTTCAATGTGTTCTCGTTATCGTAATAGATATCAGCGTAGTAATTGGCAGTCAAAGATACATCAACGATCTTCGGGTTGTGATAACGGCCCCCGAAATGCAGGTTGTGACGGGGATCGTTAGGCAGGTAGTTACCTTCCAGGTCGGCGTTGTTTTCGTCTTTGGCCACTTCGGAGATGTTATACGTATAGTTGGCGAAAAAGGTCAGTTCATTTGTGGGATACCATTGCAGTTCCGTCTCGATGCCGTAAATGTCCACCTCGCTGATGTTGTCTAACTTGTAATCATAGCATGTACTGCCGCCGTTAATGGTACCGGTGCCGATTAACCGGTCGCCGATGTAGTCTTCGGCAAAGGACTGGTAAAAGGTCAGTTTACCCAACAAGTTGTCCAGCAGGAAGCGCTCCGCACCCACATCATAAGACCAGATCTTTTCGGGCTTCAGATCCGGGTTGGCCTCATGATAATAAGTGCCTCCCCCGCGGACATGTACCTTGTAAAGCTCAAACAGGCTGGGGGCACGGAACCCTTTTCCGCCGGAGGCCCGCAAGGTGGTTTTATCGTCCAGATGATAGGCAATGCCGAACTTGGGAGAGAAACTCCCCTCTGTGTCGGTGCCGTATTCATTGTCGTATGTCGGTCGTCCGGCGCCGGCCTGGCTGTCCCGGTTGGCGCCGTCGGAAGTTTCGATCCAGTCGTACCGGGCACCCAGGTTGACGATCAAGCTGTTGTCAAAGAAGCGTAAGTCCATGTTGGCAAAGGGCGAAATAAAGCGCTGTTTGCCCTCGGCACCGGCATCTCGCGTGCTTTCTACATACTCATTATCGTAGTCCCAGGAGGATTCCTTGAAGGCCACGCCCAAGACAAGATTAGCCCCGGACTGAAAAGGGATGGTTCCTTGAAAATCCGCCCCCCAGGTTTTGGATGGCGCCTCTTCTTTCCGCAAGAGCGAAGCGTAAAGGTCTTTAGCCGTATCCTGGTAAGCGGTCTTGTCCGCACGGTTTAAATAGACCAGCCCTTTGAGCCCAAAATTTTCTCCCTCGTACGAGTAATTGAGCCAGTATTGATCAAGCTCCGGTTCATCGTAGAAGAATTTCCTTCCTTTTCCAATCGGTTTACCTTTTTTGTCGCCGTTACAATCCCTTTGGGGCTCTCCCTAAGCAAAAAAAAAGCCACAAAGGTCCTAAGCTCCCCAACAGGGAGTATAGACCTTCATGGCCTGTTTTGTTTTTTTATAATTTTTAAATTCCGCCGATATCTGCGGAGTTTAAGGGTTTAAATAAACTGCTTGACCTTCTTGGTCAGTTAATGAAATCAAAATAAAAATAGATTTCTGCCAGCTTCTGCCGGGAAAAGTAAAAAAATCAACTACTACCCCACACATTAAAATAAAATGTCAAGCGTTTTTGAATCAATTATAAAAGACAGCGGACTTCTCCTGGGATTGCTTATTATTCAGAACAACAGTGCATTGTATGCATTGTCAGAATAAATTAACTAATTGATATATTTAACAATAAAAATGCGAAACAAAGACGCTGTCAGGCCGCATTCTGAATATCAATTACCAGCCGCTTTCCCAAAACTTTTAATGCCTGTTCCAGGTGCGGCAAAATTGTATTCTGGTCAAGATTCAAAATTCTGCGAACCTGCCGGCCGTCGATGCCCATTCGCGCACCAAGTTCAGCCTGGGTTACGCCCTGATCCAGCATCGCCTGGTAAATGGCGAGCTTCATGGCCACCATCGGCGGAAGAGGCACGGTTTTTTGTCCTTTCTTAGCAGATGACGGTTTTGGAATATCCCGCCGCTCATCCATATAACCGGATAATGCTACTACCAGGGCATCCTGAGCCCATTCCAGAACCTCATTCTCATCCGCTCCGACCGTCATTGCCTCGGGTACGTCGGGGAATTCGGCAATGATGGTTCCGTTTTCATCCGGGGTTAGTATTACCGGGTACTCTTGCAGCATTTCCCCTCCTTTAAAGAATTTCTTCGGGATCAATTCCAAGTTGTTTACAAATTTTTTTGATGAATACCGGTCCGATATCCATATTCCCATGAAACGGCAATGTGGCTTGCTTGTTCTGATAAAAAGCCAGATAGTGTCCACCTTTCCCGCGTTTTTTGTCGAAAGATACGCCTTGTTCCCGAAGTTTTTTTATAAACTGCTTTGCTTTCATGATTAATAAATAGGACAAAAAAGTCCTTCTATCAAGATAAAATAGAGTAAACGTATTTTTTTATTGCCACTGTTGCGGATTTAAAGCGGGAGTGAACCTTGAACGGCCTGACCCAAAAAACTGCGGCGGAGCTGATGGGCGTCACCCAGCCGCGGATCAGCGACCGGGGGCGGGGGGGGAAATCGACCGGTTTACCATTGACATGCTGGTTAATATGCTGGTAAGGGCGGGTATAAAAGTAGACGTCAATTTAAAGGATACGGCATGAAATAATAGCCGGGGGAATATTTTTGTGCGGGGGAGTTGGGGTCAAATCTTTAATCTTGACAATTTGGAAAATATGTTCTGAAATCGATCTTTTAAAGCTAAATCTCTTCTCATTTTTATACGTAATCGTTTTCGGGCAACACTCACCGAACTGTAATCAATTTTTCCAACCATTTGACCAATTTCAGCCTGTGTTATATTACTTGAGTTTTCGAAAAATAGTTCTTTGTTAAATCAGCATAATGGCCTATTTTAAGTTTTAAGCCGCTGAAGCTAATTGCAAATCTGGTTCTTCGTTAATTGATACCAGTATTTTACGCTTTTTTCGTTTTCGATGAAT
>JAUUWG010000042.1 GCA_030589165.1 Desulfobacterales bacterium | reverse complement strand
GCTATGGTATCAAGCTGAAAGCTGCTGACTTCCGCAACAACGACGTCAGCCTTTTCTCCTTTATCAACATACTCGATCAAAGGGTTGCCTATATTCCCCCCTACAAAGACTTTAAGGCCTGAACTTTTCAGCATTTCACCCAGAAGTGTCGTGGTGGTGGTTTTGCCGTTGGTGCCTGTTATTGCCACAATCGGTTCCTTGATGAATCTTGATGCAAGCTCTGTCTCTCCCAAAACGGGTATTCCCTTTTCTTTTGCATTTTTGACCGGCAAAAGGGTATGAGGGACTCCCGGACTCAACATGATAAAGTCTGATTTTTCAAAGGTCTCAAAGCTGTGGCGGCCGAGTTCCATCCGGATGCCCATTTCACGAACAATCGGCTCAAAAGAAGTCAGTTCTTCCGCCTTTTTCATATCCGTTACGGTCACCAATGCACCCTGCTTTTTTAAAAACCGTGCAGCAGCAACCCCTGATTTACCCAGCCCGACAATAACAATTTTTTTGTTTAAAAGATTCACTTAAAAACCAACCCAACCTGCCATCATCTGATTTTCAGCGTGCTTATGGCAATAAGAGCAAGTGTTATGGAAATTATCCAGAATCGAACGATAACTTTCGGCTCCGGCCACCCCTTGAGTTCAAAATGATGGTGAAGAGGAGCCATTTTAAAGATTCTTTTTCCCCCCGTCATTTTGAAAAAACAGACCTGGAAAATTACTGAAAGCGCCTCTATGACAAAGAGCCCGCCCACCAGCACCAGCATTATTTCCTGCTTTGTAATGACGGCGACTGTTCCGAGCACCCCTCCTAAGGGGAGGGAGCCCACATCCCCCATGAACATCTGTGCAGGATATGTGTTGAACCACAAAAACCCGAGACCTGCTCCGGCCATGGCACCGCAGAAGATGGTTACTTCTCCGCTTCCGGCAACGTAATTGATCTGCAGATAATCGGCAATTTCGGCGTGTCCCGCAACATAGGCAAAGAGCATATAAGTAACCGCGGTTATGATTACCGGCCCGATGGCAAGGCCATCGAGACCGTCCGTCAAATTAACCGCATTTGATGTCCCGATAATTACAAATGCGGCAAAAAGGATATATCCCCACCCTAAATCAGGTGAAATATTTTTAAAAAAAGGAATCGTAACATGGGTGTCAAAATCCGGACTTAAATACACAAGCGTTCCCGTGACAATCGCAAGTAATGCCTGCAGTAAAAACTTTGAACGAACACCTAACCCCTTGCTCCGTTTTTTTACCTGCATCAGGTAGTCATCGATAAAACCGATACCACAGTATCCAACAGTAACCAGAAGGACTATCCATATGTAACAATTGGCCAGATCGGTCCACAGCAGCGTGGCTGAAACAATTGATGAAATTATCAAAATTCCGCCCATCGTCGGCGTTCCGGCTTTCTTGTGATGGGTCTGGGGACCGTTTTCCCTGATATACTGCCCCACCTGCATCTCACCAAGTTTCCTGATAACCCACGGCCCAAGGAAAAAACAGAGCAACAGCGCGGTCAGGCTGGCGTAAATGGCCCTGAAGGTGATATAGCGAAACACATTAAAAAAAGAAATGTCCGGATGAAGCGGATACAGCAAATGGTAAAGCATAGTTATTCTTAATCTTTTTTGTGTAAAAATTTAAAAATCCAGTAAATCTTCGAACGTATATTTTCAACTATATGTCAGCCCAATCCCTGAGGTCTTGAACGACCTGTTCCATGGCCATTGCCCTGGACCCCTTAACAAGTACCCAGTCATCCGGACCCAGCGTATCTTTAAGGTTTTCAACAATCTCTTGTTTTGTCCCGGTAAAGATATCCCGACGCTTCATGCCGTTACGCTGCGCCCCTGCCGCAACCGATCCGGCAAACCGGCCGGTAAGATAAAGTCCGGATATTCCGATGCCGGCAGCAACCGAGCCGATTTTTTTGTGCATGGATTCCGCATGCTCTCCAAGTTCATGCATATCCCCTGCAACCAAAACACCTCTATGTTCCCCTTTCATTGATTTTAACGTCATAATTGCGGATTCCATGGAACCTGGATTGGCATTGTAGGTATCGTCAATGATATGAATGCCGTTTTTTGTTTTAAACACATTCATTCTTCCCTGAACCGATTTAAATTCTTCAAGACCAGCTTTTATATCTTCGGCTTTAAGACCCAGCAAATATCCTGCAGATGCGGCAGCAAGCGCATTTGATATCATAAAAGCACCCGGAATTTTTAAATCTATGGGAAGAGTCTCCGTCGGCATCGATAAGATAAAAGAGGTTCCGAACCTTTTCTTTTTAACAGAGATCGCTCTTATATCCGCATCTTCCGAAAATCCGAAGCGGAGTACCTTTTTTGATGTTCTCCTGCACAAATCCGAAAGGTTAGGGTCATCGGCATTAAGAACGACTGTCCCGTTGGGTTTTATATTTTCAAGGAGTTCCGCCTTGGCATCCATTACCCCCTTAAGTGATCCCAGCTTTTCGAGGTGTGCAGGACCTATGTTTGTAATCACACCGATATCGGGCATGCATATTTCCGAAAGACGTCTGATTTCGCCGGGATGGTTCATACCCAATTCCAGAACACTCCACTGGTGAGATCGGTTTAATTTGAGAAGTGTCAGGGAGAGCCCGATTTGATTATTGAAATTACCGATAGTGGCTAATGTTCCAAAACAACGGGAAACGATCCCGTTTGTCATCTCTTTTGTGGTGGTTTTCCCATTTGATCCCGTTATAGCAATAACCGAGACATTTGATCGTCTGCGCTGAAAAGCGGTAAGGTCACCCAGTGCTTTTGTCGTATCCTTTACCGCCACACATAGCAGCCCTTTTTGCCTCCAATCCTCACGGACCCGAACATCAGAGAAAAACACGTCGGCTTTGTTTTTATTTATCAGAAGACCGCATACTCCCGATTCGACGACATCTTTGACAAAACTGTGGCCGTCATGAACCTCCCCCTGGATGGCAACAAACAGATCACCAGGGAATATTCTGCGCGAATCAATAGAAACGCCTGAAAAAAAACGTTCCGTGCCTCCGCACAGGAGTTCTCCTTTTGTTGCTTCAAGTATTTGAAGGGCAGTCCATGGAATCGGTTTCGTCATTATGGCTCACCTGGTTGTCGGCTGCTGACGGTAAGTTGTGTAAGGGCTTTTTCCGCCTCGATTCTATCGTCAAAGGGAAGTTTTTTCTCCCCGATTATCTGATACGCTTCATGTCCCTTGCCTGCGATCAGCACGGTATCGCCGGGGCGTGATGCTGTTATCCCAAGCTGTATCGCTTTTTGGCGGTCCGGTTCAATGATATAACCTTTATTATTTCCAAAGCCTATTTTAAGGTCTTGAGGGCTGTATTCACACGAAGAAACCTTTTTTATTCCATGAAGTATCCGGTCAATGATTTTCATGGGCGGTTCCGTCCGCGGGTTATCCGATGTTATCATCACAAGATCGCAAAGTTTTCCTGCAATTTCACCCATTAAAGGACGTTTTTCCTTGTCCCTGTCTCCTCCGCAGCCGAACACACAGATAATTCTGCTCGTGGTCACGGCTTTTAAAGCAAAAAGAACATTTTCCAGAGCATCCGGTGTGTGGGCGTAATCTACGAATACAAACCTTCCGACATCATTTTTAATCCGTTCAAGACGTCCGGGTACGCCGGAAAAATTTTCCATACCGGCCTTAATTACGGCAAAGGGAAGATTAAGAGCAATCCCCACCCCTGTAGCACATAGAATATTTTCAAAATTATACCCGCCCACAAGGGGTGAAGTGAAATCAAAGGTTCCGGAAGGCGTTGAAATATCACCTGCAATACCGGCCGGATTATATTTTATGTTACCAGGCCTGATCATCACGTCTCCTGACCGGCCTGTAGAGATTATGGATAGGGGCAATTTGCGAAGCGCTACTTCGAGTTCTCTTCCTCTGTCATCCATACAATTGATTACAGCAGTTGCCAGGCCTTTTTTAGGCCCTGAAACAAGGTGATCAATAAAGAATTTTTTCTTGCTGGACCAGTAGCAATCCATGTCCCCGTAATAATCGAGGTGATCCTGACTCAAATTGGTATATATACCGATATCCATCCAGCAACAGTCAATACGGTTAAGATCAACGGCATGGGAAGAAACTTCCATAACGACATGGGTGATGCCCGTTTTTCTCATATCGGAAAGGATCTTCTGTAAATCCGCCGATTCAGGTGTCGTCATGGAACTGTTAAAGGTCTTTCCTGAATAGCGATAATTTATCGTTCCGATGCTCCCCACCTTAAAGCCTGCTTTCAAAAGCAAATTTTCTATCAGAAATGCAGTTGTTGTTTTGCCGTTGGTACCGGTTATTCCGATGATGAATAGTTTTTCCGAAGGATTTTCGTAAAACCGGGCAGAGATTAAAGCCAACGCTTTTCTGCTGTTTCCAACCTCTATGATAATTGAATCTTTTTTTATCGGTTTTTCTGCGACAATTGCCGATGCACCTCTTGCCAATGCTTCATCAATAAAATCATGCCCATCGGCCACATGACCCGGTACAGCCACAAAAAGTCCGCCGGGCTTTACCTCCTGTGCTCTGTAGTGAATAGATCCGATGTCAATATCCGGATCTCGAACCTCGGATCTACCATCCCGAACAACAGGTTTGAGCGCTTCAAGCAAATTTGAAAGTTTCACCCGCTTACCTCATTGTCCCAATAGGCGGTTAATCTTCCAGATCCTCTATCGGGCGGCACGTTCATATAGTTAAGGGTCTCAAGAACGATCTTTTTGAATACCGGTGCTGCCACCGTTCCGCCGTAATGATTTTTCCGAGGTTCGTCAACAACGACCAGGACCGATATTTTAGGGTCTTCTTCAGGTGCGAATCCCAGAAAAGAGGCTACATATTTTCCTCTGGCATATCTTCCCGTTTCATCTGATTTCTGTGCAGTGCCGGTCTTGCCGCAAACAGAATAGAATCCCGGATCTGCAAGACTTCCCGTACCCTCTTCGGTGGTTACGGATTTCATAATCTTTTTAATGATCCCTGCTGTTTTAGCTGAAATCACTCTTCTTTTCTTTTGAGGGGTAAATTTTTTGACAGTCTGCCCATTTTGATCCATGACAGCCTTTACGATATAGGGTTTCATAAGAACACCGCCGTTTGCAATTGCAGAGACCGCGGTTACAAGCTGTATTGCGGAAACAGATATACCCTGACCGAATGATATTGCCCCGGCGTCTATTCTCGACCATCGATTATAGGGGCTCAGGTTCCCGGTTGTCTCCCCCGGACAGTCAATCCCGGTTTTCGCACCGAAACCAAACGAAGAAAGCATGGAATACAATGTTTTCCTGCCTATCATTTCAGTTATTTTGACAGCCCCGATGTTGCTTGAAAACTTGACGATATGCTGCAGGGACAACCACCCATGAGAATGGGTGTCATGGACAGTATTTTTCCCAATTTTGTAAGCACCGTTTTCACAAAAAAAGATGGTCTTTTTTGAACACTCTCCAGAATCTATTGCCGCAGCGGCAAGAAAAACCTTCATGGTCGAACCGGGTTCAAACTGATCTGTTATGGCCCTGTTTCTCCAGGTATTCCTGTCGAAGCTTGCAAAAGAATTGGGGTTGAAAAAAGGAAAATGGGCCGAAGCCAGAATAGCCCCTGTCTTGGCGTCCATTACGATTGCCATTCCTGATTTTGCCGAATACTTTAAAACCGATTCTTCAATGGCTCTTTCAGTGATGTACTGAATCATCCGATCAAGGGTAATGACAAGATTTTTCCCGCCATATGTTGTTGTTTCTATTTTTTTTTCAGCATCAAAGACACGGTTAAGAGCGTCTTTAACAATGGTGAATTTGCCGGCCTCACCTTTAAGATAGCTGTCGTAATAAAATTCAATCCCTTCAAGGCCGTGACCGTCTATGCCTGAAAAACCGAGAACCTGTGCGGCAAGGGTTTTGTTCGGATAAACACGGTTGTTCTCGGGTATAAAATCTATACCTTCAAGGTTAAGTTCCTTGACCGCTTTTTTTTCTTTTGGCACAACGCGACGCTTGATCCATACAAAGGATCTTTTCGATGCCAGTTGCCGTTCAAGCTTATTGACGTCAATGTTCAGGGTATGTGCAAGGGCTTTTGCCGTGTTCCCGACGTCTTTGACATGTGCCGGATATGCAGCTATTGATGGGACATCGATACTGACCGCCATTTCCCTGTGGTTCCTGTCATATATTATTCCGCGTTTCCCATTGAATATAAAAGATCTCTCATACTGATCGGCAGCTTTTTCCGACAGCCACGAGCGTTTAAAAACCTGTATATATATTGCTCTTGCAGCAATGGTACCATACAGTATGCTGAAGAACACACCGATGATGACCACCCGCCATAATCTTATTCGTTTTTTTTTAAACGGATTCATGGAATCATATCTATTTAATAAAAATCGTTTGCTTTGGGTCCGGCATTACCAGCCCTAACCGATCTTTTGCAAACTTTGCGATTCGCTCAGGAGATTTGAGGCGTGCAAGCTCGATCCTTAAATTCTTTTGGGAAGCAATAAGATGTTGATGATTATTTGTCTGTTCCGTTATTGTATATCCCACTCTGACGCATCGGACCCTGCACCATGTATAAAAAAAAAGTTCTGCAATAAAAATCAACATAAGAAGGAACCAGATCCCGATTATTTTATTGTTGCGGATATTTTTCTTTTTTTTCCCGGCCATGGAAATAAAACGTTTGGGTGTTAAGGTTATGAAGGGGGGAGAACAGACCAGAGAACTTAATTTTTTAAATCTATATCTTTTCGGCTCCTCTCAGTCTTACACTTCTTGCCATAGGATTCACCCGTATCTCCTGTTCCGTAGGTTTCAGCGCCTTTCGGGTCAAAGAACGAACAACCCGTTTGGTCTTGCAAACACATATGGGAAAGGAGGGAGGACAGGTACACTCCTTTTCAAGCTCCCTGATTCGATGTTTTACAATACGATCTTCAAGAGAGTGAAACGACAAAACACAGAGGCGGCCTTCGGGGTTTAACAAATCCGCGACATTTTCCATGAAAGAAGCAAGCCTTTCAAGTTCCTTGTTAACAGCGATTCTAAGGGCCATAAAGACTTTCGTAGCAGGATGAATCCTGCGGCTTGATAATGCTTTTTTCGGAACGGTATCACAGACGATCTGTGCCAATTTTTTACTTGACCGTATCGGTTGATGCATTCTCTCTTTTACTATTTATGCTGCTATTTGCCTTGCCCAGCGCTCTTCTCCGTACTCGCGGAAAATTTTTGCGAGATCCTTCTCTCCCATGCCATTGATTATATCTGCAGCAGTTTTGTCCGATCTGATATCCATACGCATATCAAGAGGTTCATCCTTTTTAAAACTGAACCCCCGGCCACTGCCGTCCAGTTGATGAAACGAAAGCCCGAGATCAAGGAGGATACCATCCACAGCAGTTATATTCAGTTGGGAAAGAATTTTAGGAAGATTAATGAAGTTGTCATGGAAAAGACGGATATTTTGTTCATAGGGTTTCAGAACATTTTCTGCATTTTTTATTGCATTTTTGTCCTGATCAATACCGATCAGAAGTCCGTCCGGAATAATTTTTTCAGCGATGCCACCAGCATGACCTGAACCGCCGAGCGTGCAGTCCACATAGATTTTTCCAGGCCTGCAGTTAAGGCATTCAAGCACTTCAGCCGGCATTACGGGAATATGTTTATAAGACATGTACTTAAAGTCCTAATTTTGCGACTTCGTTTCTAACCTCCTCGTTATTCATATCCTCTTCCATCAGGTTATTTTCATTTTCCCAATTTACACGCGACCAGATTTCAAAATGATCGAGAACACCGACAAGCACAATCTCCCTTTCAATTTCAGCATACTGCCTCAAAGAGGGTGGAATCAGGATACGCCCCTGCTTGTCGCATAAACATTCAAACGCACCGCCTATAAAGACCCTTCTAAAGCGACGCATGGCCGCACTTTTTTCGGCCATGGATAATATTTTTGCTTCGATTTTGTTCCATTCCTCAAACGTATAGGCAAAAAGGCTCTTATCCATCCTGGAAACCATAACGCCGTCAAGGCCGCCGGTCTGTTTTAAAACTTCACGAAATCTGGCCGGAATTATTATACGCCCTTTTGAATCGATCGTATGAAAGGAACAGCCTCGAAACATACAATGCCACAATTATCCACTTTGATCCACCAAAAAATAATTCCGATATATAACTTTTGACAAAAGAGTCAAGTATAAAATGCATATTTTACAAAAAAATTCCAACAATCCAGAAATGTTAGAAAAATATTAAACAGAAAGGTTGCGGGATTAATTATTCGAAACCGAGTGGAGAATAGTGGAGATGTCTTTTGTCGGAAGGTTAGTGGAGCCGATCACGGAAGCAAAAAAAGACTGAAAATTTTTGATCGCGTCTTCAGGCGGAGTTAAAAACAATGTTTGACAGGAAAAAGTAATCAACCGGGAGAAGTGTTTTTATTCCCCATAGCTTAATCCTGCACGGGCATATAAATCAAAAAAATGATGGGTTGGGCCAGAACCTTTTCCAATGGAAAGAGAGTGCTCAATTGCCCCGGTGATATAAACCTTGGCGTTTGTTACCGCTTCAAAAAAGCCCTTGCCCCGTGCAATATTTGCCGCAATGGCGGAAGAAAAAGTACAGCCTGTGCCGTGGGTATTCCGGGTCTTTATCCGGCGGCATTTAAGTTCCTTGTATTCTACGCCGTCATAAAGAATATCGACAGCATAGTCTCCTCCCAAATGCCCCCCTGTGACCACGGCTTTTTTTGCTCCTAATTTTAAAATATCACGGGCAGCTTTTTTCATTTCATCCAAGGTGTTGATTCTCTTTCCTATAAGCACCTCGGCCTCATAGATGTTGGGCGTAACAACTTCGGACAGGGGGAAAAGACCGGTGATGAGAGCGTCCTGTGCATCCGGTTCCAGCAGATTGTATCCACTTGTGGAAATCATTACAGGGTCAAGAACCACGGAGGGGGGATTCACCTTTTTGAGAGCGTCTGCGATGCTTTTGATCAATGCGCTGCTTGAAACCATTCCAATTTTCACGGCATGAATCTGCACATCGTCAAAAAGGCAAAGAATCTGATCGGCAACAATCTTCGGTTTTACCTCTTGAACAGCATAGACCTTCTGCGTGTTTTGCACGGTAACGGCGGTAACGGCGCTCATGCCGAAAACACCGTGGGCATGGAATGTTTTTAAATCAGCCTGGATTCCGGCCCCACCCGAAGAATCCGAACCGGCAATCGTAAGCGCTACTTTCATGGAATATCACCTGATCCGGACAAACCGGAATTGAATAATTTGATCATGAAAAAAGCCTGCTGCAAGAAACATGAATTTAACAATCAGGGTGCTAAAAGTCTATAAAACTTTTCATAGAATTATGGTATTTATTTCACAATAGTGAAAAACCGGTGCGTGTAGTAACATTTAGTTTGGCGGCTTGCATTCTAACGCCGCAACCCTATCATGCTGATTCCGCAATTTTTTGTTGTTCTTGCATGCTTTTTGCTTATTATTATAATTTTAAAAAGGTTTGCACAACCAATCCTTTTGCCCATTTATGCGTCAGGCTAAAATTTTAATCCTCGAAATACTTAATATATTGCTGCCCATAGAATACCGATTCTGTTACTTTGGACTATCTAAAATTTTCGCCCACTTGAAATGGAACAACGTTTAAGGCTTGCAAAGCTCTCTGAAATGACAGACTCTGGAGGACAAATCCATCGGATTGGTGCCGGTTCACAACCGGCCGTGACTTAATGCAGGTAACCACGTACAAGGAGGAAGCCATGTGTGTTAGGGAAGTTTGCAATCGTGAAGTGATTATTATCGACAGGGAGGGTTCCATCCGTGAAGCAGCCGGGCTCATGCGAAAATACCACGTAGGTGATGTCGTGGTTGTCGAAGAAAAGAACGAAGAGCGTGTTCCGGTCGGCATTCTGACCGACAGAGATATCGTGCTTGAATTTATCGCTCTTGATGTCGACATAGACTCCGTCACGGTTGGCGATGCCATGAGTTTCGAATTGATAACCGCCAGGGAAGAAGACGACGTTATGGAAACAATCAAGCAAATGCGCCACAAAGGGGTCCGTCGTATACCGGTCGTAAACAATCGCGGCGGTCTGGAAGGAATACTCGCAGTAGATGACCTTATAGAGGTGCTCTCTGAACAATTGACGGATCTTGCAAGACTGGTCATGGGGGAACAGCAGCGGGAAAGCGAAAAACGCCCGTGACACTTATGCCGATCATAATTATTCATATTTAAAGACACGTTGCGACGGTAGGGGCACGTTGCAACGTGCCCCTGCCATAAATGATAATCTCTATCAAAAAGGGGACATAATGCCGACCGAATCTTTACCGAAATCCCTGAAGACCTTTCATGATATCGGCTTTGAAGAGATAGAGCACACAGCCGATTGCGCACTTCACATTTTCGGGAATAACCTTCCGGAATTGCTTACAAACGCAGCGATCGGCATGACCAGCCTGATAGCCTTCGAGCCTTCCTCCATTCCTGATGATACGGAACGGCACGTTGAATTGGAGGCCATGGATGCCGAGAGCTTGCTGGTAGAATGGTTGAGTGAACTGGCCTATTGGGCTGAAACGGAGATGCTCATATTTCACCGGTTTGAACTGTACAACGTGACACCGAACCATTTACAGGCCGTTATACACGGTGGTCACGCATCCGGTTTAAAAAAGCATATAAAGGCGGTAACCTATCATAACCTGGAAGTTATCGAAACGGAAAAAGGACTGGAGGTTACTGTGGTATTCGATATATAATCATACGGCAAATTGAGCGTTTTACATTGGAGGGAGCTGCAACTTTCTCAATTTACAAGGAAGGTCTAAGATGATCAGCAACCATGATTTCAAGCAAATCAACAAATACCTGTACGAAATTCCCAAGACATTTCGTGCCGACATGCGCGTTCCGGCACGCTTTTACGCCGATCCGGAACTACTGAAGGCCATACAGGGCGATAGAAGTCTGGAACAATTGGTCAATACGGCTACCCTGCCGGGGATTGTCAAATACGCACTGGCCATGCCCGACATTCACCAGGGCTATGGTTTCCCTATCGGAGGCGTGGTCGCCACCCAATTGCCCGACGGGATTATCTCACCCGGCGGTGTAGGCTACGACATCAACTGCGGCGTGCGTTTGCTGGCGACTCAAATGGAAAAAGAGGAAGTAACCCCTTACCTGGACGATCTGGCCTCGGCTCTATACGCCAACTGTCCCAGTGGTGTCGGCAAAGGAGGCCATATAAAGCTTCAGCCTGGTGAACTGGACGTTCTGGTAGAAAAAGGAGCGAACTGGGCATTGAAGCGTGGGTATGCCACCGAGTCTGACCTGGAACACACTGAGGAGAATGGCTGTCTGGAGGGTGCTGACTCCGGCAAGGTTAGTGACAGGGCCAAAATTCGAGGCAAAAACCAGGTAGGCACCCTGGGCGCAGGTAATCACTTTATTGAGATCGATACGGTAGACCGGATTTACGACGAACCGGCCGCTCAGCAGATGGGCATCTTCCCCAGCCAGATAACCGTCCAGATCCATTGCGGCTCACGTGGGTTCGGGCATCAGATTTGCAGCGATTACGTAAAACGCTTTCAGAAAGCGATTCATCAATACGGCATTACTTTGCCGGACCGGGAACTCGTTTGCGCACCGCTCAGCAGCCCGGAAGGAAAAGATTACCTGGCAGCAATGAAAGCTGCGGCCAACTATGCTTTTGCCAACCGGCAGGTCCTTACCTATCTTATCCGTCGCAGCTTTGAGCAGGTGCTGGCCGGTAAGGTAAAAAATCACCATCTTTACCAAATTTACGACATCGCCCACAACATGGCCAAAATCGAAGAGCACGAGGTGGACGGCCGCCGGATAAAGGTATGCGTTCATCGCAAGGGAGCAACACGCGCCTTTGGCCCCGGCTCACCGGTTCTGCCCGGAATTTACCGTGACATCGGCCAACCGGTGCTGGTGCCCGGCTCCATGGGAACCGCCAGTTGGGTGCTGGTGGGCACAAAAGAATCGATGACCCAAACCTTCGGGTCCATCTGCCACGGTGCCGGGAGAGTAATGAGCCGAAGCAAGGCCAAAAAGATCGTACGGGGAACCAAACTACGCGAAGAATTAGAGAAAAAAGGCATCCACGTGCGGGCCGGCAGCATGCCAGGCCTGGCCGAAGAAGCACCCATGGCCTATAAAGACGTAGACCGGGTGATCCAGGTGGTTCACGGCGCAGGCATCGCCAAAAAAGTTGCCCGATTGATTCCGCTGGCCGTCATCAAGGGATAGGAAGATGTCAGGTCTGAATTTACAAAGGCACTTTCCGGTTTATCCGGGTCAGGAAGTCAGGATTATGTTACATATAGATGGCTCCTACAGAGAAGGCGGCGGTCAGATCATACGAACCGCCCTCGCCCTTTCCGCTCTAACCCGAAAACCTTTCAGAGCGGAAAAAATCAGACAAAACAGACCCAAGCCGGGGCTGAAACACCAGCATCTGTGCTGTATCAATGCCCTTGAGAAGTTATCTGATGCACGGGTGAAAGGCGCAGAACTTGGTTCATCGGCCATTGAATTTGTTCCAGGCAAAACTACCCCCGGTACATTATGGCTCGATATCGGTACAGCCGGCTCCATTACACTGCTGCTTCAATCACTCCTGCTTCCAAGTATGTTTGCCGATGACAAGGTGCAACTCAAAATCAAAGGGGGTACGGACACCAAATGGAGCATGCCCATAGACTATTTTACTCATGTACTACTGGACTATTTCAAGGATTTTGCGTCGATAACGGTTGAGGCCCAAAAAAGAGGATATTACCCTAAAGGCCAGGGTTTTGTGGAACTGAGCATCATTCCTGTACTTCATATTAATGATTTTAAAAATACACATGAGTTTATCTCCCACTTACGAACATCGGTTAAACGGATTAATCTTACGGAAAAGGTCCCCTTGTTTCAGATCAGGGGAATATCTTCGGCATCCCGGAAATTGAAATCCGCCGACGTTGCAAAACGCCAGGCCAACGGTGCAAAAGAAAAGATCGGCACCTTTTACCCGGTGAATATCGAGGAAGAATATGAACAGACAACTTCTATCGGCACGGTTATAACCCTGTGGGCACTTTGTAAACAGGGAAAGGTTGCCATAGGAGCCGATGCGCTGGGTGAAAGGGGAAAACGTGCGGAAACCGTGGGCGCAACCGCAGCGGAAAAACTCCTTGAGGTCCTGAATTCAGATGCTGTTGCAGACAGCCATCTTGCGGACAATATTATACCGTTGCTCGCACTGGTGGGTGGAAGAATAAAAACAGAAACAATAACCGAACACATACTCTCCAATATTTATGTATGTGAAAAGTTTCTTGGCACCAGGTTCAGGATTGATAAAAAGCAGAACCTTATTGAAGCAGCATGACAACTTCATCATTAAGATTTTTTAGATTTTTTTAAAATAAAAGGAAACCATATAAACAGGAGGAGATTACAATGAGTGTAATCATAAATTTGTCTATTTTTCCCATGGACAAGGGTGAAAGCGTAAGTTCATACGTAGCCAGGGCGGTCAACATTATCAAAGAAAGCGGACTTCAGTATAATTTCGGTCCCATGGGCACGAGTATAGAAGGGGAATGGGATGAAGTCATGGAGGTTGTCAACCGCTGTTTTGAAGACCTGAAAAAAGACTGCAACCGTATATATTTAAACATGAATGCCGACTACAGAAAAGGCGCTCCAGGGCGAATAAAGAGCAAGGTGACGTCTGTTGAAAAGAAAATATGACTGCAAAAACTCCTGATAAAGCAGCCTGATTTTTTTGTTCCCCCGCCCGTTTGTCCTTTATCCACACACAGAACCATCTACCACTTCATTTCCGCCTTGTTAACGCACCCGATTTAACAGGGCAAATCATTACAACATACCTTAAGTACATAATATAGGAATTTCCATTTTTTAATCTACAATCTCAGACGGTTATTGGACTTATGGCATTGAATGTGTCAAAGAGAACGACATAATGGAGACCTGTTATCGGCATTTATGCGGTGCGGGCATGAGTCCCTGGAAGACGTTGTCTCAACCGTCCTTCGACGAAGACTGAAGATAGGGACGATCGTTGTCGTTCAAACCCATGGCCGATCCGGTCACTATAATCCACATTTGCATATCATCATGACGAGCGGTCACCGCCGGCATGCCGTTCCTCTTGCTGGTCGTCGGCGCAGCCCCTAATGCGATTGCCTATGATTCAAAGCAGTTTACAACCGGAGAATTCTTTACCTACGGTATTCCGGCCAGTATCATGCTTATGCTCCTGGTCGCTTTGGCGGTTTGGCTTGTATGGCCCTTGATGGGAATGCCGTCTCTGTAGCTCTGAACGAACTTATTCCTCACATCTCAACTTTGCAGGGGCACGTTGCAACGTGCCCCTACTGTTTTGAGCCGTTTTTTTATTACCGTATCAAACGATGTTCACCGCAAAAAATATACATTTCAGATTCTTTGGCAAGGCAGACAAGGGTCATATTGAGCTGCAATCCCAACTCCACTGCAAGGGTGCTGGGACGTGAAACGGCAAGGATAACAGGAATGCGTGCAATTGCAGCCTTTTGGACAAGTTCGGAACCGATACGGGAAGAAAGGACTAAAAAAGAGGCCTCGTTAAGTCTTTGCTCAAGAAAAAGCTTTCCGATGGCTTTATCCAACGCATTATGACGACCGATATCCTCGGCGACGGATAAAAGTTCAAAATTCGAACCATACAGGGCGGCGGCATGAGATGCTCTTGTTTTTCTGCGCAGAAATTGCCGGTCTCCGAGCTCTTCATAGCACAAAAGCGCCTTATTAGCGTCTACCCGGGGACCATCAGTGAAAGGAGAAACAAATCGACAAAAATTTTGTACAAAGCCTTTGGCGCTGATATCATCCTGCAGGGCAAAATCCCGTTTTTCAAGGATCTGTGATACCCTCTCCCACCTTGACTGTTTAAGCGTAACCTTGACCCGGTTAGCTTGTTTATCATCACAAAATTCAATCAATTGAAAATCATCAAGGGTCTCTACAATCCCTTCGGAAAGGCAAAGGCCGGCCACAAGGGCTGTTTCATGGCCGGGTGTATGCATGGAAACCGAATAGGGTTTACCCTGGATCCATATTGAAAGAGGTTCTTCGCAAATAAGCTCCTGGTCTAAAGATATGTCAACTCCCTTATTCCAATCGATAATCCTGTAACTCAAAGAATCCAATACTAACCTCCTCTTTGTTTCCTGTTCAAGAGATGCCTTTTTATAATATTTGCCTTTAGGCCGTAAAACCCAAGGATTTATCCTTGGGATATAAGACCCGCTTTAGCAGTTTTGTTTGTACTTTTCAGCCTATGCATCTTTGAAAAGTACCCGATCGAGATCAGCAACATAGGACTTT
>JAUUWG010000099.1 GCA_030589165.1 Desulfobacterales bacterium | reverse complement strand
AATGTATATATCCGTATCAGCCTGAATCATGGGCACAATGGCCTCAGCTCGCAGATGTGCCTGAAGCAAAAGGCGCTTTGCATCGGCCCGGGCAAAGTCTTTTACCGACGTTACCACTTGATCAAAGTCGGTTTCCATGCTGCGGGCATAATAAGTGATCAAAGCACCGACAGCAGACTTTTCCACCTCATACACCTCTCTTAAATCCGGTATCTTTAGCACCTCTTCAGGTGTTTTCCCTTCAGCAAAAAGATCATGGATTTTAAGGAGGATATCAAGATAAGGTTCGACCTGTACGATCTGATGCCCTTTTTTGTGAAGTTCCCTGAGGGTTCCGCACATCAGGCGTTCAAATTCGGGAAAACCTGAGTCACTCTCCATCAAATAGTCATCAATGGAAAAACTGCCGTCCAGCATGGCCGAAAAATTGGGACTCGATGCTTCTTCAAGTACAATCGTCTGATGTCGCTGCATTTCATTTTGGATAAATGGCAGGGCTTCGGCGCGGTGAGATGAAAAACCGATGGTGACAAGGTGTTTTTTCATAGCGAATGGAAGAAGACAGGTGTCGAAAAAAACGCAAACAAACAGAACAGCTAATAACGCTACAATTCTATTTTTTTATTGAAGGTTTCAAGTGCATTATTGAGCAGGCGGCGTATGAAGGATTCTTTGTCTTTTCGGGTGAGCTCCCTGTAAACAGGGTAGTCCGGGTGGGTTTCCAAAAGCTCCGGTGGCTTGCCCTTGCACTCCAGCTTTACCTTGTCAAAGTCCTGGACCGTTTCAAGAAGGCTGTATCCTTCACAGGGTAATTTATCGATCCATCCCAACCGATGCATCATTTCAAAGCGCACTATATCCACTAAAAAAAGATGGATATCCATAACCTGCATTTGTTTATCTCTGTCAATGTTATGGAATTCCGAAGCTTCCCCAAGGTCCAGGATACCCATTATCAGTTCGTAAAAGGCAACATTGCCCAATTCTCCGGGCACGGCGAGGAAATAGAGGGTCCTGTCCGAAATATCCGAAAGCCTGGTGGTTTGACAGTAGGATTCTCCAAAGCGTTTTAGCCACGGGTTAAAGCCCCTTTGCTCGACCACTCTTGTCTGATATTTTTGAAGATTAATTATTTTAGCCATAAGAGAGGATAGAAAATTTAATAGTTTGCAAAAAATTTGCCATATTTTTTAAGAAGTTATAAAGTATAGAAAAAAACAGACGTGTGTGTCAAACAAATTCCATTAACCTGGGGCTTGACTAAAATAAAGATGGATTTCATTTTAGAATTTTCGGATTATCAAATTAATACAAAAATTTATGAAAGCCAGGGAGCATTGATCTACCGTGGCCGCCGTAAACGGGATGATAAACCGGTCATCCTTAAAATTGCCCGAACACGGAACGTGGAAGAGATTGTCAGGTATATGCAAGAGCATACCATGATGTGCCGGCTGCATGCTTTGGGTGTTACAGGGCCGTGTTGGCTGGAAAAACAGGAAACCCATCTGGTTCTTGTGTGTGAGGATTTTGGTGGAGACTCCCTGGATAAAATTGTCATGGGGCAGCAATTGGAGATCAGGGAACTTATTCAAATTTTCTTAAAGATTGTAAAAAATCTTGGAAAAATCCATGCAGCGGATATTGTTCACAAGGATATCAAACCCTCAAATATCATTTATAATCCGGAAACCGGTCATCTGGAAATTGTTGATTTCGGTATTTCAACCCTGCTTCCCCGGGAAAATCCGTCCATTGAAAATCCCGATTTGCCCAACGGCTCTCTTCATTACATATCTCCCGAACAGACCGGCAGAATGAACCGTTCGCTGGATTACCGCACGGATTTCTATTCCCTCGGAGCATCACTGTATGCGCTTCTGAGCGGACAGGTACCCTTTCAAACCCGGGATTCCATGGAAGTGATCCATGCTCATATCGCAAAACAGCCCGTTCTGCTCCACGAACTCGACCCCGGCATTTCCAAATCTCTCTCCATGCTGGTTGATAAACTGCTGTCAAAAAATGCGGACGATCGATATAAAAGCTGCATCGGCATTGCAAAAGACCTGGAAGAATGCCTTGACCGCCTTGAAGATACCGGGAAAATAGCCCCCTTTCTCCTGGGGACCCATGATATCACAGATAAATTTCAGATGTCCCAGAAACTCTATGAAAGACAGCAGGAAAACCGGATTTTGCTGAATGCCTTTGAACAGGTGGTTCAGGGTGGAAAAGAATCCATACTGATATCCGGTTATTCGGGCAGTGGCAAGACCACGCTGGTACGGGAAATATACAAACCCATCACTGAAACCCGGGGGTATTTTATTGGAGGAAAATTTGATCAACTTCAGAGGAATATTCCCTACAGCGCAATGTTTGATGCCTTTTCCAGCCTGATCAGACAATTTTTATCGGAAAGTCCGGAACGGATCAGTGAGCGAAAGGATCAACTTATCACCGCCCTGTCTCCCTATGCTCAGCTCATTATCGATGCGATTCCGGAACTGGAATTGATAACCGGCAAACAACCATCAGTGCCTGAACTCGGAACAGTGGAAGCACAAAACCGTTTTAACCTTGTTTTCCAGTTGCTTATCCGGGCCTGCTGCGACCCCGGCCGTCCCCTGACCATTTTCCTTGATGATATGCAATGGGCAGACCATTCCACATTAAAACTGCTGGAACATATAACCACGAATCAGGAGATCCAGTATCTGTTTTTTATCGGTGCCTACCGGGATAATGAGGTCTCTCCGACACACCCCCTGATGATGACTCTGGATGAAATAAGAAAAAAAAATGGCCCGCTGGAAACCATCCACCTGGGGCCATTGAGTTCCGGGAATGTTAATGAAATGGCGGCGGATACCCTGCAATGCCCGCTGGAAAGCGCGGCGCCCCTGGCTGAACTGGTCGTCAAAAAAACCGATGGCAATCCTTTTTTTGTCAACCAGTTTCTGAAACTTCTTTACGATGAAAACGCCCTGGTGTTCAATTATAAAAAAAATAAATGGGAATGGGATCTTCGGTTGATTGAAGCCATGGGCATCACCAGTAATGTCGTGGATTTGATGCTGAGAAAACTGAGAAAGCTGCCGGGGGAGATCCGAAAGTTGCTGTGTATGGCGGCCTGTGTGGGCAATCGTTTTGATCTGCATACCCTCTCGGTTATCTATGAAAAGGAACCCGTGGATATCTACCGGATTCTCCTGCCGGTGGAGCAGGTGGGACTGGTTCAGCCGATATCACAACTGGAGTCTGCAGATATTGAAAAAATAGATTCTCCCCTTGTTATAAAAAACCATCGGTTCCTTCATGACCGGGTTCAGGAAGCGGCTTATACAATGATCCCGGAGGCCCAGCGGGCAGAAGTGCATCTGAAGATCGGCCGTCTGATGCTCAAAGATGCCCAAAGCCCCGTTGAAGATGACCTTTTTGATATTGTCAACCACCTGAATATGGGATCGGGCTTGATCACGGAAAATGAGGAACGGGTCGGACTTGCCCGGCTCAATTTGCAGGCCGCCCAAAAAGCCAAAGCATCCAATGCCTATGAAACGGCCCTTGCATACACAAAGCAGGGTCTTTGTCTTTTGCCCGGAGAAGACATGTGGAAAACCCATTACCATCTGGCACTGGAACTGAACATCGTTCGGTCGGATTGTGAAGTCTTTGAAGGAAATTTCAGGGAGGCTGAGAAAATTTTCGCCCATACCCTTTCGTACATAAAGGATGATATTGAAAAAAGCCGCATATACGAAAGACAGCTTCAGGTTCATATCAGCAACAACAGAATGGAGGATGCCCTTGCCCTGACAAGCAGGGTGTTGAATAGGTGGGGCCTGGACGTCCAGACCGATCCCAGCAGGGAGAAGTGGCTGCAGGAGGATGCAAAATATAGAAAAGCCCTGGGCAACAGAGCCATCTCCGACCTGATAGATTTGCCGGAAATAGACAACCCCAAAATGGAGGCGGCATTACACCTGCTGATGAATTCTCTTCCTCCGTCATACCAGACACGATCCAAACGCCCCTATTGTATGATCACCCTCATGACCACAATGATGAATATCGGTCTGAAGTATGGACATTCTGATATCTCTGCCTACGCCTATGCAGCATACACATACTGTATCACCGATAACCATCGGTATGAAGAGGCATATGCGTATGGCAAACTTGCCATGGTGCTCAATGAAAAAATACACAATTTTGCCATTAAAGGTAAACTCTATATCTATTTTACATTCCATGCTCAATTCTGGAGGGAACACTTTTCAAAGTGTGAGCCGTTCTGGAAAGAGAGCTATACGGCGGCCCTGGAAGCGGGCGACCTGATTCATGTGGCATTTCTTTTTTTGAATAAGGTACCCTTGCGAACCGCCCAGTCCATCAATCTCCATGATCTTGCCCGGGAGACGGAAAAAGCGATCCGGATTACGGAAAAAACAAATTATGAATTGATGCTTTACATCATCAGGATGGATTTTCACCTCATAAAAAATTTCATGGGAACCACCCATGGCCGTTGTTCACTGGACAGTGACGAATTCAGCGAAAAAGAATATATTGATTTCATGACGGCCCAGAACAATTCCATGGGGTTTGCCTATTACCATGCTGCAAAACTGATGACATATTATCTGTTTGGACAATACACGGACGCTGTGGCCGCTGGAGAGGCATTCGAGAAAAATATGCTGTCCGTGCCGGGAATGGCCGTGCTTGCCGAACATGGGTTCTATTTTCCCTTGGCCATCACCGCCCTTTATCCAACAATGGACGAGAAAAAAAAGAAGAAATACAGAAAGATTCTGAATCAGTATGTGGAAAAGGCCAGGATATGGGCGGAGAACTGTCCGGATAATTTTCTGAACAGGTATCTGCTGATTCAGGCGGAAACGGCACGTATTGACGGCAACGGTCCGGAGGCGGTCAGATTGTACGAAGAGGCTGCCCAATCGGCTCATGCCAATGCGTTTACAAACAACGAAGCCCTGGCAAACGAGCTGGCAGCCCGATACTGGCTTGAACAGGGCCGCAAAAGATATGCGCGAATTCACCTGGAGGACGCGCTGCTGGGATATCGCCTGTGGGGCGCCAATGCCAAAATTACGGAGCTGAGCGAAAAATACCCGCAACTCATCAATGAAAATTCAGATCATGCCGATAATCCCAGGAAAACAAGCCCTGCCCTGACCACCGGCATCACGGGAACAACTTTGGACCTGACGGCCCCCCATGCTTTGGATCTGGGTACGGTGATCAAGGCAAATCAGGCCATTTCCAGAGAAATTGTGCTTGAACGACTTCTGAATAAATTGATGGAAATAGTCCTTGAAAACGCAGGCGCACAAATGGGAATGCTGATCATGAAATCCGGTAAAGAATACTGGATTGAAATCCAGGCAAATATTGACCGGAATCGGCAAACCTGCAAGTATTCCATAATGTCTCAAGATACCCATGAAAAAAACTCATCTGTCCTGCCTTTATCAATTATTCGCTATGCCGATCATACCGGCAAGCCGGTTCTTCTCAATGATGCGAGCCTGGATCATGACTTTTCGGATGATCCATACATAGCACAAAATCGGCCTCTGTCCGTTCTCTGCCTTCCCATGATTCAGCAGCGAAAACTCGTGGGTATTCTCTACCTGGAAAACAATCTGTCTCCCGGCGTCTTTACACCGGATAGAGTGGAACTTCTGACAATCCTGTCCTCACAGGTGGCCATTTCTCTGGAAAATTCACGTTTATATCAAAAAATAGAAGAATATACACAGACCCTGGAAGAGAAAGTCGCCGACCGGACGGCAAAACTCAGAGAAGCCAACAATAAACTTAAAAACCTTGCCAATCAGGACGGCCTGACAGGAACTGCCAACCGGCGCCGGTTCGACGAATACCTCGAATTGAGCTGGATGCGCCTCAAGAGGGCACAAAAACCCATCTCAGTGATTATGATCGACATCGATTATTTCAAATTTTATAATGATACATATGGTCACCCCAGGGGAGACGACTGCCTGTCCCATGTGACCAAAGCCATCTGCCGGGAAGTCAAACGGTCTGTTGATATGGTGGCCCGGTATGGTGGAGAGGAATTTGCAGTCATTCTTCCTGAAACCGATATCCAAGGCGCCTTGAAGGTTGCCGAATCCATACGTTTGTCCATCACAAACCTCAAAATTCCCCATTCAGGCTCCAAAGCCGGCAAATATGTTTCCATCAGTGCCGGTGTTTCCTCCATGGTTCCGGCCCTATCCGGTAATTCCACGGAAATGTTAATCAGACATGCAGACAAGGCCCTTTATAAAGCAAAAAAACATGGCCGTAACTGTGTCTTTCCTACCTGAAAATCAGATGAGTCGTTACTTGAGCACATTCAAAAATAGGTAACAGGCAATTTGTATATAAGGGACTTGAAAAGGGGGCACACCAATAACAATCCCTTCTTGCTTGGCAGAGATTTTTTTATCAATTGGATCAGGGTAAATTTTATCTCAAAAATGATCATAAAAAGGTTCTTGGATCATTGTCCTAAAAGATGCCGTTAACAGAAATTATATGGTAAAATAAATTTTTAATAGATAAATCCAAACGCGGTGTGTCTAATGAACCGATTCAGCTCAACTATCAGTGCAATCGAGAGAGTGAAAAGACAGATCGTTAAAGATCGAAAATTCAGGGAAAGGATCAAGAGGCTCGGCCTGGAAATAATTAAAGGTCAAACGTAGACTTGACCCCTTTTTCTTTTATTTGAATATAGAAAACCTGGTCCTCAGGGCCAGGTCAGAGCCAGAGGCTCTGCCATAAAATAAGATAAAATTCCTTAGCTTGCGGTTAATCCCCCTATGGGGGTAGCAAGCCAAAAGCCTGGCCCTCTGGACCAGGA
>JAUUWG010000186.1 GCA_030589165.1 Desulfobacterales bacterium | reverse complement strand
TGAAAACAGGAACTGGAGCCCCGGCTCGTCAATAAACATAAAGGCGTTCTCGTTGAGTACCTTGAGGCGCTTAAGTTGAACATTAACCCTTTTCGCCATAAACTCTATCATAAAGGGGCGGACCGTGTCATCAAATATAATAGGCCGTTCATCTTGATCCAATACGTTGAATCCAAAGCTTATCGGCCCTTCAAGCTGCCCACGGATTGCCGGCCGTTCTAAAAAGTTCATGGACAGAAAGCGATGATAAACTGCCGAATATGTTTTACTGATATCAAAATATTGGGGCTCCTCAAAATGAGTCATGGTCTCTTCAACTTCGTTGATGAATTTATCCAATGAAAAACGTAATGTTCTTTTTTCAATATCAAGAATAATGCCGGGGAAGTTTTCTGCTGCCTGGACATACATATCTTCATAATAGTTAAGGTTGGGAAGTTGAGGCCAAAATGGTATATCCATAGACAGAGCCGTTTTAAGGGCTTGGTCCACATCGGTATGGGGCATCACAGCCATGGCTGTTGTCAGCAAATTTCCAGGGATCGGCATTTTGAACTCCTTTAAAAATTCATTCCCAGTTTTGTCAAGACATGAAACAATCCGGCACCACGACCTTTTCTATTCCGTGTTTTTGACGATAGCTGGAAACCAGTGCCACAAGTTCCTCGCCGTATTTCTCATTGGTTTTTTTGCCGACTCCTTTTATTTTCATTAAATCAGAAGTATTGTCGGGTAGGTATACCACGATTTGGATGAGCACCCGTTGATGTAAAATCTGGAAATGGGCAACCGCTTCTTCCTTTGCTTTGCGGGAACGCCAGTCTTTCAGACTCTGGAACAGCTCAGGGTGGTCAATGTCAGCCTCGATGTAGGTCGGGGACCGGCGCTTTTTTACTTTTTCAGGTTGAAAGTCAATTTCAGCAGCTGAAACAGCACGCAGGTAATTTGATGGAGAAAAACCATTTTCGCAGCATTGTACTCCCGCCACCTTTACACCAATTTCTTTTTTAAGATTATTCAGTGCATTGTCTATCTTTTTGCGAAGTTCGGTGTTGTCGGTTTCAACGTGCAGTTTTTGTATTGACTCCCCAAGAATCACACCAAACTTTTCCTGAAACCATTTTGATGCCTTGCTGATTCGTTCCAGAATAACGGCATCGGATTCAGGCAGGTCGCCACCGGCAAAAATTGTCCGTAATTGACGGTTAAAATTTTCACTGACGACAAAAATATCTTCCGTGGCCATTTTTTTTAGTTGACCAATATCTGCAACCCCTGAAACATGAACTAGGTCAGCGTTGCCCAGCAAAAGGCGGGCAAGATGGTCCAGACAGTTGCGCAACTGTTGAAAATCAAAACAGTCAAGCAACAGTTGCTGCTGGTAGCTGATTTTGGCGGCCTGAAGCCTGCTTTCGGACGGCTGGTTTTGGTGAGCATTTTCGTCAAAGCGCAGTACTGCTTTGTCAGTTTGTACTCCCTTAGATGAGATGGGAGAGCTAAACACCATACCCTCTAAGGTTTTACAGCGACTTAAGGCCACGTAAACCTGACCATAGGCAAAGGCCGCTTTGGCATCAATGATGGCCTTGTCAAAAGTCAGTCCCTGACTCTTATGGATGGTGATGGCCCAGGCAAGTTTCAGGGGATATTGCTCGAATTTGCCGATGATCTCCTCATCAATCTCCCTGCTTTTTTCGTTAAGCGTGTATTTGATATTTTCCCAGTTGACCGGTTCAACAACAATTTCGTCTTCGTCGCCGGGGCAGATAACGTGGATGTTTTTGCTCGAAATTCTGCTGATTTTGCCGATTTTGCCATTGTAATAGAGCTTATCGGCAGAGGGGTCATTGCGCACGAACATCACCTGTGCGCCCTCTTTAAGCAAAAGAGTAGCCGGGGTCGGGTAGATATGCTCAGGAAAATCTCCGGAAATTTCAGCTTTGAAGCGGCGTTCCTTTTTAGTAAGAGCCTGGAGCCTTTTTTGATTAATAGATTCGGCGTTGCTGTTGTGGGTGGTCAGGGTAATATAGCCCTGGTCTTCGCTCGGTGTAAAACCCCGGATGTAACGGTGGTTAAGGTTCGTTATGGTGGATTCATCAAGCCGATTGTCACGCACCCGGTTCAGGAGCCTTATGAAACGGGCGTCTGACTGGCGGTAAATATGTTTCAGCTCAATGGTCACCAGTTTTGTATGATCAAGAGCATGACTACTGAAAAAATAAACCGATTCATAATGTTGCTGTAAAAGTTGCCATTCATCGTGCTTTGCCACCGGAGAGAGCTGGTGCAGGTCGCCGATCATAAGCAACTGCACTCCGCCAAAAGGCTGAGCGTTACGTCGATGGCGGCGCAGCGCGGCATCCACGGCATCAAGCAGATCGGCCCGGACCATGCTTATTTCGTCAATCACCAACAAATCAAGGCTTTGTATGATCCGCTTTTTTTTCCTGCTGAACCTGAACTGGCGCTGCTTATTGCGTTCATAGGTCTCGCTGCCCGGCACAAATGGGCCAAACGGTAGCTGAAAAAAAGAATGGAGCGTTACTCCACCGGCGTTGATAGCCGCGACACCGGTTGGAGCGGTGATAATCATCCGCTTTGCCGTGCTCTTTTGCAGATTATGAAGAAAGGTTGTCTTGCCGGTACCCGCTTTGCCTGTCAAAAAAATATTGCAGCCGGTATACTGGACAAAGTCGTTTGCGAGTTGCAGTTCAGGGTTTATGGGTGCCATATTTCTTTTACTGGTCTGCGCGTCCCGGGTGTCAAGATGATTATAAATCCAATCCTTCTACCGTAGCCGTTCAGGAATGATATTCTGTTTCATTGAAGGCCATGCCAAGCTTCTCGGCCAAGGCGGCAAGGCGTTTATCTCGTGTCCACAGGAAGGTATGTTTGCTCAAGGCAAGAGAAGCAATGAGGTGGGCGTCAGGGATAAGACCTTGCTTTTCTGAGAGACGAGTATATGTGCAGGGCACTTGGGTGTCAAGAACTTCGTGAATACAACATGTTGAATTGACTTGATCGGCGGAGATATATAACTGACTACTGATGACAATGGCAAGCGATCTGATGTGGAGTTGGGGAAAACCTGGGCTTGTGACGAAATAT
>JAUUWG010000063.1 GCA_030589165.1 Desulfobacterales bacterium | reverse complement strand
TGAAGGATGGCGTGGGCATTTATGGCAGGGAAGGTTTTCATCTTTTATCATGGAAGAGGGGTATCTATTAGCATGTACGAGATATGTGGAATTAAATCCGGTCCGGTCAGGCTTGGTAAAGAAACCTGAAGACTGGCCCTGAAGTAGTGCCTGGCCACATATGAAAGGCAAAGATGACATCCTTGTAAAAACAAAGCCATTGCAGGAAGTAGTCAATAAACCCTGGGGAAAGTTTTTAGCCTTGGATGTTCAGGAGCAGGAAATAGAGTTATTAAGAAAACACGAACGAACCGGTCGGCCTTTAGGATCGGATTCTTTTATTGAAAAGATGGAATTTCTTTTGGATCGAAAACTCAAACCTCAAAAACCTGGCCCGAAAAAGAAAGATAAATAAGGTGTCCCTGGAATTCTCAGACGGTCCCTCGCGGTTCCGCCCTTGCCTTCGGCTAGTACTTTTGATAATCAGTTTATTTGATCTATCAGGATTCACGTACAGGGGACTTACACCCCATAAGTTCACGCCCATTCCGGGCGTACTCAACAGCATCAAGCCTGACAAGTAGGCCTGCGGCCAACTTGCAGCTTATGCAGAACATTATACATCTTCAAGGTATGGATAGGAAACCACAACAGAAAACAGGCGTCGCAAGGATATGGGCTGCCTTCTTTTACTCTCTGGACGGATTACGTTTGGCAGTCTCTAATGAGGCAGCATTTCGTCAGGAATTGTGCGTAATCGCAGTTGCTTTAATTGTTCTTATTTTTCTTCCATTGTCATCGGCGTGGAAGGGCATACTCTTTCTTGCCACGACATCCGTTCTGGTGGTCGAGCTTTTGAATTCGTCAATCGAGTCAGTCGTTGATATGGCATCACCAGAATATCATGTCCTTGCGAAGCGTGCGAAGGATTTTGGTAGTGCTGCTGTATTGGTGAGCATTGTTGTTGCTTTACTGCTTTGGTTGGGTGCAATCTCAAGTGTTTTGCAAAGTAATCTAAGCTGAAGCAAACGGGAGTCTGGTTATTGCAAGGCTTGAAATTTGAATTCCGGGGACACCTTACTTAATTATGAACCCCAACTGCTTCGCCATCAGAACCTGAAACCTGTGCAATGGCTTGTTGGATCAACCGGTCAAGTGCCGTTGGGATTCCCGGGAATTCAACGTGGAAACGGGGTCGGGCCAAGCTAATTGATCGATATTATGATAAAATGGTTATAAATCAGCCATTTCTTTTGGCCCGACCCTTGGCACGGATTTTGTGAATTGCCGTCTTGACGCTATCCCATTTTTGGTATAAATTGAGTTTATGGAATGGCGTGTGGAAATCCCTCGAAAGGTGATAAAAAGCATCCGAAAACTGCCGCAAGATGTCGTGAAACGGCTCTTTTTTCTGATAGCGGATATAGAGTCCTATGGACCGGTTCGGGGGGAGTGGGCCAATTACGCTAAGCTTGGCCCAAACCGCCATCATTGTCACTTAAAAAAAAAGCAGTCCCACATACGTTGTCGTTTGGGAAGTTGCTGACAAAAAAATTCGATTAGTAGAGGTGTACTATGTCGGAACCCATGAAAAATGCGCCGTACTGACTCGGTTGAAATCCGGTTTATCGGACCGGCCTACAACTTGGCCAAGGCAACCCAGGCCATGAAAAACCTTGGCTTTATAAACAGCTCGGAAACGGTTCCTTGGAAAGAGGCTTTCCCGGAGTATGAAAGTCGTGAACTTCCAGGTATGATTCTTTCCGGCGCCAGGCTGCGCGAAGATCTGACCCAGGCTCAGCTTGCGCAAATGACAGGAATCCCTCAAGGCCATATTTCGGAAATGGAAAACGGCAAAAGGCCGATTGGGAAAAAACACGCCCAGCTGTTTGCCAAGGCGCTCAATTGCGGCTACAAAGTTTTTCTGTAAAATTTACGCTAAGTACACGGCGGCATATATCACCCTTCGGCCTTTAACCTGACGTATGCCTCCGCCTCTTTCACAGCCGCAGCAATCTTTTTGGATTGAGGAAGGGTTGCCGCAATCTGTTGGATAAACTTGTGCCTTTGAACGGCTTGAAATGAAGGGGTAAAATTAAGGTCAAACACCCATCCGATCTGAAGAAGTTTAAAATCATTTAATGTTTCTAAATCCCGGATAAGGGCGATTCTGTGTTCATGAAGGGCTTGTAAAATCTTTTGCGAATATCCGGGTCCATCGGGAAGCCCCAACTCCAAGGCTTTGTTGCGGGGTTCTCCTCTTGTGTGGTAGTAATCCAGCACAACTTTCCATATGTCCAGTTTGTCCGCATCCCGAACAAGACGCATAAAAAAGAGCCGTCTCTCGTCCTCGCCCAAGGGCAATGCTACAGCGTTATGATAGGCTATGGCTTTTGTAATGGTCCGCTTTTCCTCTTGGGTACACACAGAGAGGACCTTGTTCACAGCCATCTGGCGTAATCCAAGTCTGGCATGATTTTCAGAAGCCTTATCGCTGAACGTACCATACACCGCATACTGTTTGAACCTTCCGATGTCATGAAACAGGGCCATGGTTTCGGCCAGCATCATATCATATTCCGACACATCCAGTGCATTGCCAAGCATCAGGATATTACGGCATACCCGCTCCGTATGCTCTTCCTTGAGCCTTATGGATCGGTTATAGTCAGGATCATCCGTATAGTAAGCGGCAACATAATCGGCAAACCACTTTTTTAAGGTTGCAAGATCTTTTTTATTCATTATCTTTTTCCTAACTTGGACAAGCCAGAACCAAAGTCGCTTGCCACAAAGTCACTAAGACACAAAGCATTTTTTTATTTTTTTCTTAGTGTCTTAGTGACAGAATAAATTCCTCGTTCCCACGCTCCTGCGTGGGAATGCATACCGGAGTAAGTCGTAAGCAGTTTCGTTAGTCAGTTGGGTTGAGCTTTCGCTGTTAACGTTGGGTTTCGTGCCTCAACCCAATCTTTTTAATCATAAATAGATACGATGGCATGCGCAAGTTCATTTTTTTGATAAAGTTTTGCCCTTGATAAACTTCATTTTTTCTTTTAAATAACTGCCCATGGGATATGTTTTTGATTATAATGATGCCATAGCTTATGAAAAATGGCTTAATAATCAACGGGAGTGTTTTGGCACGGATCCTGAAACACGGCTTATGCTCAATATGCTCAAGCCCTTTCGCGGGGAGACCGTATTGGATATCGGCTGCGGAACCGGTGCGAGCATTCTCCCCTTTCTCGAACTGGGACTCGATGTGACAGGAATTGACCCATCCCCCTATATGCTTGATATTGCATATAAAAATATCGGAAACCGCGCAGACCTTCATCGCGGTGTCGCTGAAGACCTCCCATTTGATGATAATTCCTTTAATTATGCCTCCCTTTTTACAACCTTAGAATTTGTCGAAGACCCCCGAAAAGCCATAGAAGAAGCCTGCAGGGTTGCAAAAGACAAGGTATTTATCGGCGTATTAAACCGATATGCAATAAAAGGTATCCAACGGCGTATTAAAGGGATATTTGTGAAAACCATTTACAATCATGCCAATTTTTTCAGTATCTGGGAACTCAAACAAATCATCCGCTTCCTTTTAGGCAATGTGCCCATATACTGGAGAACCGTAAGCCGTTTTTCGTCATCAAGTAAAATCTTTAACATGATAGATCAATTCGGCATTTTACAACGATCTCCCTTTGGCGCCTTTACAGGCATGGTGGTTATACCTGTTCCCCGTTTTAAAACCAGGCCCCTTACGCTTAAATACGCCCCCAAACAAGCTGCCGACGCAATAACAGGTTGTGCCGGGAGTATAAGATTATAGAGAAATTGTGAACACGTTGCACGAACAGCCTAAAAAATTTAAATCCTCAGTTTATTTTTTTATAAACCGGATAATGACTTACGGCAGAATGATCAAGTTCAGCCATACGTTTTTTGCCCTTCCCTTTGCACTCTCAGCCGTGGTTCTCGCTTCCCGCGAACATACCATAACCTTTATGGATATATTCTGGATTCTTATTGCGATGATCGGCGCACGTTCCGCTGCCATGGGCTTTAACCGGATCGCAGATGTCAGGTTTGACGCAAAAAATCCCCGCACATCACAACGTGCCATACCTGCGGGCAAACTTTCCAAAGCTTCTGCACGTCTTTTTGTTGTTTTATCTTCCGGTCTCTTTATCTTTGCTTCGGCCATGCTTGGCCGTCTGTGTTTTTATTTTTCCTTTCCCGTTCTGGCCATACTTTTTTCCTATTCATTTTCCAAGCGATTTACCTGGCTTTGCCATCTTTATCTTGGTTTTACCATATCACTGGCACCGCTGGGTGCATGGATAGCCCTGACCAACACATTTTCATGGCCTATTGTTTTTCTTTCTCTGGCTCTTATGACTTACATTGCCGGTTTTGACATCCTCTACGCATGCCAGGATACGGATTTTGATAAAAAAGAGGGCCTTTTTTCCATACCGGCAATCCTCGGAATTAAAAAAGCGCTTGTCATCTCTTCGGTTTTGCATTTTTTTGCGCTCTGTTTTTTCTGTTTGATTCATATTACCTTTAATATGAATCTGACATACTTGTTAACGGTAATTATAATCGGACTTTTGCTTTTTGTTGAACACCTGCTCGTTAAACCCGGCGACCTGAGCAATGTAAACATCGCCTTTTTTCATATTAACAGTGCAATCTCCATCATTTTATTTGTTGGAATATTGACGGACGAACTGATCAGGCGGATGACGTGAATAAAAAAATTGTAGTGGCCATATGCGGTGCTTCCGGATCAATATACGGAATTCGGCTGTTAAAGGCGCTTTTAAATACACCTGTCAACGTATATCTGATCATCTCAAGGGCCGGTAAGATGGTGCTTAAACATGAAACCGGATACTCAGGCGGTTCATTTGAGTCCTTTCTAAAAGATGAAGGTATTGTTTTTCACGAAAAAGCTATTTTTGAAATATTGGGAGAAAATGATCTTTTTGCACCACCTGCAAGCGGCTCATTCAGATATGACGGAATGGTTATTGCACCGTGCTCCATGAAAACCCTTGCCGCCATTGTATCGGGCATAGCAGATAATCTCATTAACCGGGCAGCCGACGTATGTCTCAAGGAAAAACGCCCACTGATTCTTTTGCCCAGAGAGACCCCCTTGAGCGCCATCCATCTAAAAAACATGTACGAAGCTGCTCTTTCGGGTGCTGTCATCATGCCCCCTTCCCCATCATTTTACTCTAAACCCAAAACCATCGATGACCTTGTTGACACCATCGTTGCAAGAGTTCTTGACCACCTGAAAATCGAGCAGAGTCTTATGAAACAGTGGGGAGTATAACACCCATGGAGAAAAAAATGACGTATAATAACTTAAAAGATTTTTTAAATGCCCTCGATAAGGCCGGAGAGCTTTTATACATAAAAAATCAGGTCTCTCATTATTTAGAGATAAGTAAAATTACCGACAGAGAATCAAAAAGTCCTGATGGAGGAAAAGCGCTCTTCTTTGAAAATGTAAAAGGATCGGATTTTCCGGTGACAACCAACATATTCGGCAGTCCACGCAGAATATGCATGGCGCTCGGGGTGGATTATCTCGACCAGTTGGCGGAAAGGATCAAGGAATTTATCGATTTTAATCCACCCAAAAACTTAAAGGAAGCCCTGAACGTCATCCCCATGGCCATAAGCGCCGCAAATTTTTTCCCCCGTTCTTTTAAGTCGGGAACCCCGCCATGTCAGCAAGTCGTGCTTCAAGGGGACGATATCGACCTGTCAAAAATCCCTGTTCTTCACTGCTGGCCCAAGGATGCCGGCCCGTTTATCACCCTTCCCCTTGTATTTACCAGAAGCCTTGTCACGGGAAAACGAAATGTCGGCATGTACAGAATGCAGGTTTTCGACAAAAAAACCACGGGGATGCATTGGCACATCCATAAAGACGGTTCTCATTATTACAACGAATATTGCAGGGCGAACAAGCGGATGCCTGTCGCGGTTGCAATCGGCGCAGATCCCGCCACCATCTATGCAGCAACCGCTCCCATGCCCCAAGGCCTGGATGAAATGATTCTTGCAGGGTTTATACGAAAAAAACCGGTCAAAATGGCAAAATGCCTGACCATCGATATGGAAATCCCTGCCGAAGCCGAGTTCGTCATCGAAGGGTATGTTGACCCTGGAGAACTGCGATGGGAGGGTCCGTTCGGTGATCACACGGGATATTATTCGCTTGCCGACGACTATCCGGTATTTCATATCACAGCCATCACCCATCGAAAGAACCCGATCTACAGCGCCACACTGGTGGGACGACCGCCCATGGAAGACTGCTACCTGGCAAAAGCCACCGAACGGCTCTTCCTCCCCCTGCTCCGGACGGTTATGCCGGAAATATCCGATTACTGGTTCCCCTGGGAAGGTGTGTTCCATAATATATCCGTTGTATCCATTGACAAGGAATATCCGGGCCACGCACAAAAAATAATGAGCGGTCTCTGGGGCCAGGGCCAGATGAGCTTCTGCAAGGCAATAGCGGTTGTCGACAAAGATATCAATCTTAAGGACCCTGAAAAAGTCATAAAAGAACTTTTATCAAAGCTTGATCTTAGCTCTGATATAACCATAACCAAGGGTGTCCTCGATGTTCTGGACCATTCCTCACCCTACCCCAATTTCGGAAATAAAATAGGCATCGACCTGACCACCCGATTCAGAAATGAACCGCCAAGAAACAAACAAACCGGCCTAAAAATGCCTCCTCCGGATGCCGACCTGCTTGATATAATCGAAAAAAAAGTTCCGGGTTCTGTGGCCTGCAGGCATTTGTTTCAAGACTTATCCAAAGACCGGGAGTGCATAAACAGAATTTTTGCGATTTCAGTAGAAAAAACTCAAGACAGAGGCGGAAAGTATTTTGCAGAGACCGTGCTGGGTACGGAAGAACTTGGCATGTTCAACATCATTATCCTTTTCGACAAGGAGATCGATCTGTCCGATGGTTCATTGATGCTTTGGAAGGTTTTCAATAATGTCGACCCGGGCCGTGATATGATCTTTCAAAAAGACAGGGTCGTTATTGATGCGTGCAAAAAACGGCCCGTGGACGGACATGAAAGAGAATGGCCGGATGAAATGACGTTTGACGTATAGTTTAAGTGTGAAGTGACTAAAGTGATCTAAAGTGCCTAAAGTTGAGGCATTCTGTCAATTTTATATATAAAAAAAGACGGAGCGAAGCGACACACATTAACTTTAGCTCACTTCAAACTTTAGATCACTTTAGCTCACTTTTTTAAGTTTATCCGTTTTCCTTTTCAAAGGTCTTCATAAAATCAGTAAGGGCTTTAACGGCTTCAAGACTGGTGGCGTTGTAAATAGACGCCCTGCAGCCGCCAACGGAACGATGCCCTTTAAGACCGCCGAGACCATTTTTTCCAGCCTCGAGTATAAATTGTTTTTCCAGTTCTTCACTGGGCAGACGGAAGGTCACGTTCATTAATGAACGGCTGTCCGGCTCGGCGGTAGCCCTGTAATAGTCACTCGAATCAATGAAATCGTAGAGAAACCGACCCTTTTCCAAATTCAAGGCTTCCATCTTGTCCAGTCCACCGATCGTCTCTTCCAGCCATTTCATTACCAGTTGAAGCACGTAAATGGCAAAACACGGGGGGGTATTATACATTGAATTTTTGGATGCATAGGTTGTGTACTTCATCATTGTCGGCAAATTCTCCGGCACCTTTTTCAACATATCATCCCGAATGATCACCATACACACACCGGCAGGCCCGATATTCTTTTGAGCCCCGGCATATATAAGCCCGAATTTTTCTACATCCAGAGGTCTGCTCATCATATCCGAAGACATGTCCGCAACAATCGGCACACCCTTTGTATCCGGGAAAGAGGCCCATTGGGTCCCTTTTATGGTGTTGTTGGATGCAATATGCACATAAGCGGCATCTTCATTAAATTGTATATTTTTAGGGATATAGGAAAATTTTTTATCTTCAGAAGATGCAACGACATTTATGGACTTTCCCTGTATCTGTGCTTCCTTGATGGCTTTTGTGGACCATGTCCCTGTATTGACATAATCGGCTGATTTGCCGTCAGCCAGAAAATTCATGGGAATCAGAGCAAACTGCATGCTGGCACCACCCTGGAGAAAAAGCACATGATATTTATCATCAAGCTTTAAAAGCCGTTTTGTTCTTTCGACGGCATCATTGATTATTTCATCAAACAACGTTGACCGGTGGCTTATCTCGGTCACCGACATACCGCATCCCTTATAGTTCAAAAATGAATCTCTGATCTCTTCAAGAACACTAAGGGGCAGGGCTGCCGGACCTGCATTAAAATTATGGATTCTATTCTCGTTCATTTATTTCCTCCGTTTATATTTTGAAATCAATCCTTATTGGCTTTAACAAAATAATATTTTGTGCAGATAGATTACAACATGTCAATCAGTATTTTGCTAAACACTTGTGTGTTAAAGCATAAGTGCCAAGTATTGACAAATTACCGTTACTTGGCTTAAGGCTTCTGTTATAATTTGCCGGGTAAAAATCCAACTCAAAACATAATCACGGAGAAGTTATAATGAATATATATCGTTACCCATCCGAATCCGCCGAGGCAAGAATCACTTCCATCGAAAACAGAGGCCTTGCCTTTAAAGATGAGGACTATACCAATGTTAAGCATATACTCGAAGATGTAAGGGAAAACAAAGATGCCGCGCTTATTAAATACACGAACCGTTTTGATTCACCGGATTTGACAAAAGAATCACTCAAAGTAACAGACAAAGAGTTTGACGCTGCGGAAAAAAACGTGGGAAAAGGATTCATGCAGTCTTTAAACCGCGCCGTTTCTCAGATCGAGGCTTTTCACCGGCAACAGTTGAGCAAATCATGGATTAAGACCGACAGACCCGGTACGTTTCTCGGCCAACTTGTAAATCCTGTGGACGCAGCCGGCATTTATGTGCCCGGAGGAAAAGGCGGCAACACCCCACTTGTCTCTTCCGTTCTGATGGGTGCCATCCCTGCCGCAATCGCCGGTGTCCGGCAAATATCCATGGTAACACCCTCAAGAAAAGACGGAACCGTCAATCCGCATCTTCTGGTTGCTGCAAAAAAGGTCGGGGTCAATGCCGTATACAAGGTGGGAAGCGCCTGGGCGATTGCCGCTTTAGCATACGGTACCGAAACCATACCCAAAGTGGATGTTATCGTCGGTCCCGGTAATATTTATGTTACCCTTGCCAAAAAAATTGTGGCCGGTACGGTAGGAATCGACATGACAGCCGGTCCCAGCGAAATTCTTGTGATTGCAGACGATACCGCCAATCCGGAATTTACCGCTGCAGACCTCCTCTCCCAGGCAGAGCATGACCCCTTGGCTTCGGCAATCCTTGTCACCACATCTCAACAGACGGCAGAAGCCGTTAAAGGTGCCATAAAAGAGCAGATCAAGTCCCTTGGACGTAAAGAGATTGCCGAAGAATCCCTGGAAAAATACGGAGCGATTCTGGTTGTTCCTGATCTCGACGTGGCCGCGGAACTTGCAAACAAAATAGCACCGGAACATCTGGAGCTTCAAATCAAAGACCCTTTTGAGTATATGGGACAGATCCGAAACGCCGGCGCCATATTTATGGGCCATTACACGCCGGAACCAGTGGGCGACTACATTGCCGGCCCCAACCACATCCTCCCCACGGCAGGTACCGCACGGTTCTCCTCGGCCCTCTCCGTTGAAACTTTTATCAAAAAGACCAGCATCATACATTATTCCAGGAGCGCCTTTGAAAACGAAGCCGAGGATATCATCCGCCTGGCTGAAACCGAAGGATTGGACGCGCATGCAAATTCCGTAAAGGTAAGGCTAAAAACAAAAAGTAAATAAGACCTTCAGTCCGTCTGGCGGGCTGCAGAGTAAATGTTCAGGATAAACTATAAATACGCGAATTCAGATTTTAATCTTTTCCGGCGGTCTTCTTTCCGGAACGTAGGTATGCTGAATTTTATTCTCATTCCATTCTTTGGAAACGTAAAGACTACAGTAGCAGCTTCCATATTCAGCAATATCCTCAACACTGTAAGTGCAGGGACAGATAATGTCCCTGTCATTCTCCCTGTCACCTGAAGCCAATCTGCAGGGGCAAGACATATAACCATAGCGCTCCTTGTTAAAAAGAAGCGCCTCCAGCAATTCAAAAACCCTTTCAGTATCATTGTTGAAATAATAGCCTTTGGGTTCCTGGACTTTTTTCATTCGTTCATAATATTCCTTAACTTCCATTACAGGCCCAGCGCCTCCTTGATCAAATCTTCCTGGTAACCGACAATAACCTTATCACCAATGATAATGGTCGGAAATGAACACCTGGGGTTCAACTGCTTAATGTCCTCTACAATCTCCGTCCGCTCTTCTTCGCCAAGAAGGTCGACATCAACAACATCGTATTTGACTTTGCATTCGCCTAAAAATTTTTTTGTCGCTTTGCAATGACTGCATGTACTCAGTGCATAAAGTTTAACACAAGGGTTTGTCATGTTTTTTCCCTTTCTTATGCCGATCATACTCAGGTTTTTGGAATATGGTTCCTGAAATGAAATTTGAAAGTAGTTCAAAAGTATCGTCATTCGCGCGAAGGGTCAACAAAAGAACTTAAAACCTCTTTCAACTCTTGAGGATCTGAAACCGGTGGTTTACAGGTCTTTCCAATACAGACAAAGGCTTGAGGCCCATCTTCGATTTGAAATAAAGAAACATTGGGAATCTGTTTTGCGAGTCGTTCTTGAGTATCCGAACTGTCAACACATACAATTGACCTTGCCGGGATATCTGCAAAGTAAAGGAGTTTCAACATTTGCCGCCCATTTTTTGATCAAAACTTGAAACAAAAGCGCTGTATGCCCGTTCCGGCATACTTGAATCAAGTTCTCCGACTTCGGCTTGCCATGAAAGATTTTTTTGCAGATTCCGGGTCAATTCATCCCCGGTTAAACTTATCTGTTGCCGCATGGAAGGATCTGACCAGGCATTGCCGATCCGGGTCAGGACCTCCGGCCAGGCCATTATTCCGGCTCTGGATTCAGGGGGGAAATAGGTGCCGCCAAAAAAGGGTTTCAAGTCAGGTGTCAAAAACACATTTAACGGCCAGCCGCCTGCACCGGTGAGAGCGGTAACAGCAGTCATATAAATTTTATCCAGATCCGGGCGTTCTTCCCGATCCACCTTTATGCAGACAAAATATCGATTCATTATATCTGCAATTTCAGGGTCTTTAAAGCTCTCTTCAGCCATAACATGGCACCAATAGCAGGTGGAGTAACCAATAGAAAGAAGGATCGGTTTACCTTCCTTTTTTGCTTTTGCCAGAGACTTTTCCCCCCAGGGATACCAGTCAACCGGATTGTATGCATGCTGAAGCAACTATGGACTTTTTTCATTAATCAGATGATTGGCGCTGTTTTTTTCGTTATTCATACGGTTTCCTCTGCACTCCTTAAGGTAAACTTTTCAGTTCTTTCAAAACTCACCTGTAAGGATTATATTAGCAAACGGCGTGTCTGAATAAACTGAATTCAAGGGAAAAATATTTTTTTTCTTTCAACAAAATTATCGAGAGCGTTCGACATTCACAACTATAACCATCTGTAAATAAAGGATTTATAATTTTAATCCTTTCAGATGAGTTGCCATAATGAGTTTAATAATATCAGTAACTTATCAAAAATTGACAAATTGGCTAATGTAAAATCAAT
>JAUUWG010000077.1 GCA_030589165.1 Desulfobacterales bacterium | reverse complement strand
TTCCCGCTATGCCATTCGCATGGCGCGCCATTCACCGGAAAAAAAACTGGTGCTGCTTCATATTTTGGATGGTGAAACCCCAGCCGATCATCTGAAGATGAAAATCAAGGCAGTGGAAGCTGAATGCCGCGCCCGACAGGTTGAGTTGATCAGTAAAACCCATCCCCTGATAAAGCAGGATGTTTTTTACTCTTTGATTAAATTTCTCCCCAAAGGAAAAGAAACCATCTGCGTGTGCGGTACACGTGCCCGATCCAAAAAACAGGGATATTTGTCCGGTACCATATCCGCAAAACTTCTGCGACATCATAAATTTAACGTGCTTGCCATTCGAGTCGTCCAACCGGGAATTCTGGGAAATGCCAAACATTTTCTTCTGCCCTTTGCCGGACATCCCCGAAAATTCAAGTCCGCCATGCCGTTTTTCCGTTTACTTTCACCAGATATTCAAGAAGTATACCTGCTCCGGATTATGGCAGTATCCGCTTTCCGGCTCTGCCACCTTTCAATTAAACAGACACAGTCTCTGCTGAAGACAGGCCGTACTTATCTCAATGAAGTTGTGGGTGAAATTGGCCGGGAATTCGATCCTTTTCCTTTTTACTTAGATACCCGCGTGATCATCTCTGATGATTGGCCAAAAGAAATCCTCATTCATGCCAACCATTTGAAAGTTCGAATGATCCTGATGGGTGCCTCCGAAAGGACACTTCTTCCAAGATTATTATACTATGAGAACGCGCTGGAACAACTTCTCATACACACGCCCTGTGATGTGGGAATTTATCGAAGCTTATGAATGCTACCCGAGAAATCCAACATCTTACCATCCAAGAAGTTTTCAGTGTTCTTGCCGGCCGAAAGGACGGTTTGACAGAAGACGAAGTTCACGAACGCCTGCTGGAAGTGGGTAAGAACACCTTTGAAGTCCGCGACCGCTGGAAGTGGATCCGTTCATTGATTAAGCAGCTTACCAACTTTTTCACCATTCTTTTGAATATTTCCGCCGCTATCTGTTTTGTCGCCGACCATATTCAACCCGGCGAAAGCATGAATATCCTGGGCTGGGCGCTTTTAGGGGTTTCTCTCCTAAACGCGATGTTCAGCTTTATCCAGGAATATCGAGCTGAAAAAGCGATGGAAGCCCTGAAAAAATTCCTGCCGCCTCAGGTACTGCTCAGACGACAGGGCAAAAACATTAAAATCCTTGCGGAAGAGATTGTGCCCGGAGATCTGCTGATCATCTCGGAAGGTGACCGCATCCCGGCTGATGCCCGGCTTATAAATTCCGAAGATATAGTAGTCAACAATGCCCCTCTCACCGGAGAAGCCAAGCCATTGACATTGACTTCCGATCCCAGTGAAAAACGCCTGACCGAAAGCGAAAACATCGCGTTTGCAGGCTGTTCGGTTATCAAAGGCACCGGCCGAGGCAGTCGTCTTTGCCACCGGCCTGCGGACCGAATTCGGCAAAATCGCCCATCTTTCTCAGGCCATCAAACGTCCCCCCTCGCCCCTGGAGAAGGAAACCGGACATATGGTTCGCATTTTGACCGTTATCGCCACACTTATGGGGTTTTCCTTTTTTTTTTACGGGGTCTTGACCGGCAGACCGCTGTGGGTCAACCTGGTTTTCATGATGGGAATCATTGTCGCCAATGTCCCTGAGGGACTATTGCCAACGTTTACACTTTCTCTGGCCATGGGCAGTTTACGCATGGCACGCAAAAACGTGTTGGTGAAGGGATTAAATGCGGTGGAAGCCCTGGGTGCCATCCACGTTATCTGCACCGATAAAACCGGTACCCTGACCCTGAACCAACTGACCATCACCCGGATTGCCGATCCGCTTACCGGTCGGGAAATGGAAAAGAATCAAGAATCCCTGTTGCTTCGGGTTGCCTTATGCACCTCAGAGGTCCGTCAATCGGAAAAAGGGTTTTCCGGTGATCCCCTGGATGTTGCCGTTGCCGCAATTTACACTGAAAAAGGACATGATTTCAAAACAGCAGCAGAAAATACCATCAGACATTTTGCTTTTGATGTGGAAAAAAAACGGTCAGCCGGGGTCTATACCACACCGGAAGAAAGCGTGTTTGCGGTCAAGGGGGCCTGGGAAGCCATTCGCCCCCTGGTTTCTCATCTCCAAAGTCAAACGGATTCTTCTCTCATTCCGGTAGATGAAACCCGATTGAACAAAGCGGAAGCCGTTATGCACGAGATGGCTTCCACTGGTCTCAGAGTGATTGCGGTGGCCCATCGTCCTGTGGACCCTTCTGAAATTGCCAATATTTCCGAAATCCAACAGGATGAGCTGGAGAAAAATCTGGTTCTGACCGGTTTTTTGGGAATTGAGGACCCCATTCGAAAAGAGGTACCGGCTGCAGTGAAAAAGTGCTTCAGTGCCGGAATCAATGTCATTCTCATTACCGGAGATCATCCGGATACAGCCTTGGCGGTTGCCCGGAAAAGCGGCGTGGTCGAAAAAGAAAAAGCGGAACATACGGTGCTGACCGGCGATGTGCTTGAAACCCTGACCCAGCAACAGTTAATCAAAAAACTTGAGCAGGGGGTTCGTATTTTTGCCCGGAGTACGCCGGAACAGAAAATGAAAATTGTCATCGCTCTGAAGACCATGGATAAGGTGGTCGCCATGACCGGTGACGGTGTGAATGATGCGCCGGCACTGAAGGGAGCGGATGTGGGCATCGCAATGGGCAAAGAAGGTACCGACGTGGCCCGGGAATCCGCCCAGATTATTCTGCTCGACGATAATTTCGCTTCCATCGTAGCCGGTATCGAGGAAGGTCGGACAGTATTCAGCAACATCAGGAAATTTACCAATTACGTTCTGGTCAGTAATGGTCCGGAAATCCTTCCTTACCTGATTTACGTGTTGCTGCCTGTTCCTCTGGCCCTGACGGTCATTCAAATTCTTTCCATTGACCTGGGAACCGATATCATTCCCTCCATGGCGCTGGGTCAGGAACCTCCCGATCCCGAGGAAATGAAAAAACCGCCGCGGGACCGGAGCAAAGGCCTGTTGACCCTTCCTTTGATCAGTCACAGTTACCTGTTTTTAGGACTGCTGGAAGGTTTATGGTCCTTGTTTCTGTTTTTTTATGTACTGGTTGAAGGCGGCTGGCAATACGGACAGGAACTCTCCTCCAACACCCCCCTTTATCAATCGGCAACCGGAATTGCCTTATCGACCATTCTACTGATGCAAATCGGGAACCTGCTTGGCAGACGGTTTGCTTACCGCTCAGGACTGGACCTGGGGATTTTACGAAACAAGCTGATCCTGACAGGTATCGTCATTCAAATCGTTTTTTCTTGGGCGGTACTCTAATTCCCGCCAATGCAAAAAATCCTAAGCACGGCTCCGGTAGCCAAAGAAATCCATTTTTTGGCCGGGTTCGGAATCCTGTTGATCTTTGGAATGGACTATATGCGGAAAAAAATCACCGTCAGGATTTTTCAAAGTAGAGACGCGATGCATCGCGTCTCTACTGGAATTAACGTATAAAAAGCTTCTTGGATTATTGCCTTAAAACTTGCCGTTAGCAGAAATTATATGGTAAAATAAATTTTAATGGATAAATCCAAACGCGGTGTGCTAATGAACTGATTCACCTCAACTAACAGTGCAATCGAGAGAGTGAAAAGACAGATTATTAAAGCTCAAAAGTAGACTTGACCCCTTTCACCCAATAGTACCCCTCTTGTTGATAACCCACAATTGATGATTGAATATAAAACAATGAAAATACGCAAACTCACCTCTGAAAATTATGCCAAAGTTTCCGCCTTGTTGAGGCAGGCATTCCCTGGTAGCACTTATGAAGTGCAATTAGTTGAAAAGTTGCATAAGAATGATAAAACAATGCATGAATGGGTGTGTATTCATACCAACAGGGTAATCGCCTATATTGCTTTTTCGAATGCCTATAACGGCTCTGATGTTTGTGGCTTGCATTTGGCGCCGATGGCTGTGAAACCGGAGTTTCAAAAGCAGGGGATTGGCTCAGAGTTACTTCGCTTTGCCTTGAGGCAGGCTGTTATTAAGGAAAACACAATTTTTGTTTTAGGTGCTCCCATCTTTTATCAGAAGTTTGGATTTGATCTTTGTGCCACACCTATTTGCCCCTTTGATAAAAAAAATGCCCATTTCTTAAGCATCCGCAATAACACAAATAGCCAGTTCACTGTGGGGTATGAATCGGAGTTTAACTTTGGTGCATAGGTTTTCAAGGGCAGTGCGTATCTGTCTTTGAAAGAATGGCTTGTATGGGAAAATTGAGGAATGTTTTAAATATGCGTAAGTTAGCTTTTGGATACTCAACCAGGTGCAATATCAGGTGCGAGCACTGTGTGGCCACGGAAGATATTCCTGACAGCAGGAAGATGGATCATGATAAGGCAAAAGAGATTATTGTCGAGATGGCCCAGGCAGGTATCGGTGGCATAAGTTTTTCCGCCGGCGAACCGTTTCTGTATTTCAATGAAATTGCCGAGCTTGTGAAACTGTGCAGACAAATCGGAATATATACGAGAATTGTTACCAATAGTTTTTGGGCAAAGACAGCAGAGTCTTCCGACAGCCTTGTTTCCGAACTGAAAGAAAATGGGCTTTGCCAATTGAGATTGAGCTACTCACGGTGGCACCAGAAAAATGTAAACAGGAGCAATGTCTTGAATGCGGCACGCAGCTGCCAAAAGATCGGGTTGAACTATTTTATTTCATTTGTCACCGATTTTTCCAAAGAGGACGATCAGTATGAACAGTTTCTGCGGAATCATTGTCTCACGTTTTTTCCCGAACCCGTCATCTATGCAGGTCGTGCGGAGTCTTTCAAACGCCGGAGAATTCTGACGGATTATCAGGCAAACTGCTGCAACATGAACCCTTATCTTACTCCGGACCTTGATATGTACGCCTGTTGCGATGCGGGGAGCTATTTTCCGGAAACCAACTTTTTTTACCTCGGGAGCCTGAAAGACAATACTGTTGAACAGCTTTTTGTTAAAAGTGAAACAGACCGATTGTACAACCTCATCAGAACCATGGGGATAACAAATATTGCATCCTTTGCCGGCATGAAAGCGCGCGAGATCATAACCTACAGTAAATGCGAGCTGTGCCGGAAACTGTTCAATTCCCCTGAAACTTTAACACGCCTGCGGGCTGAAGTGCCGCAACTGGAGGCCTGGAGCCGATAGTGACCCGGGCCTTGGCCCGTCTACGGCGAGGAAACAACATAGTGACCCCTCGACTCTGCCGGGATTTTACGAAACAAGCTGATCCTGACAGGTATCGTCATTCAAATCGTTTTTTCCTGGGCAGTACTCTACTTCCCGCCAATGCAAAAGATTCTGAGAACGGCGCCAGTAGCCAAAGAAATCTATTTTCTCGCCTGGTTCGGAATCCTGTTGATCTTTGGAATGGACTATCTGCGAAAAAAAATCACCGTCAGGATTTTTGAAAGTCACAGCAGCGTAAAACCGGTGGGTTAACGCTGAAATTAACGCATAAAAAGGTTCTTGGATCATTGTCCTAAAACTTGCCGTTAGCAGAAATTATATGGTAAAATAAATTTTAATGGATAAATCCAAACGCGGTTTGCTAATGAACCGATTCAGCTCAACTATCAGTGCAATCGAGAGTGTGAAAAGACAGATCGTTAAAGGTCAAACGTAGACTTAACCCCTTTTCTTTCAAGAGGATATTATGCAGCAGAATATAACGCCGATCAGCGACCAGGAAGAAATTCTTATTCAGAAGATTCGCACGCTTTCGCCGGATAAACTTACCGAAGTAGTTGATTTCGTGGACTTTCTGAGCCAAAAAGACCGAGATCGCCAGTTGCTCAGGGCGAGCAACAAACTGGCTGAAGATGCTTTTAAAAAAGTTTGGGACAATCCCGAGGATGACCCATATGACCGATTATAATTTTGCCCGAAAATTCTGGGTAGAGTAGAACTCCTTGATTAAGGTGGAAAATGTTCATAAAAATGATTCCATTCAGGGATTAAAAAACAAGAGCAGGAGTTCTGAAGTTGTGATACTTTCCCATTATTTCAATACACAAGAATTTTCGGACACCTGCGATAAATAGCAGTAATCGCAGGATTCGCAAATTGTGTGATATAATTTGGATATGCAACGTCGGGCGTGACTTGCCGCGCCGAAAACTTAAACCCGCATGGCCCCGTGGATACTCGCGGTCAAGTCCATGCCATTGTTCTGTGATTTTGTTTTTAATTAACGAGTTTAATCTGCATACGGAGGGTATTTTGTTAGTCGATAACCAGCTTGATTATATCAAGCAGGACCAGGACGAACTGTATGACGATAATTAAAATATCGATCATATCGATCACCTCCTTTCCAAAGATTTCATGGACAGGAGTTCTGGTGCTCTGGCACTCAAAGGTGCTCTGGCTCTCTGACTCTCAGCATGGAATTAAATCAAATACGATAAAATCGTATTTGACGGATTTCGTTCCACCGTATGCAGACTAAACTCGTTAATTGTTTTTTTATCTATTCACAGAACGTTTTGCTAACCGGCGCTTGCTGCACACTTGAAGGCATGACCTGCCTTGAAATGAATGCCAAAACTTACCGCCGCTGAGGACGCGAAGCGTCCGGTTGAGCTGATGGTTAGGTTTTTTACCATCATGGCTTACCTGGCAAAAACGTGAAGGTGCCCATGTGCTCCTGCAGAAGTTTACTTGATTTAGTAAACAATTGACTTGCTTCTTCGAGTGTTTTTGCCGCTGGCCCAGCTATTTCTACTTTGTAAAATATGTTACCCCGAATGGTTTCAGCCTTGAACAACACCATATATATAACCGTACCAAGAGAGCGATGCTCATACGCATAAAAACTTCCGAGTGCTCTCTGACTACTTAGATGAGTAATGATTATTGTTGGATCAATCACCCCTGGCGTTTTCCCATACATATCATGAGCAAGTTCGGCCAACTGCTTTTCTGAAAGATCATACTTTGAAATGAGATCGATGATCTTTTTATGAAAATCTTGTGCAGATCTTGCGGCTATAGTTAATGTGCCGCTTGCGTCAACAAATTTTACAACTGTTTCAGTTTGTGACGGTGGACTCACTTGTTTAGTCCAGCCTAGGGGGGGTGTAATTGCAAAACGGAATTGTCTATTTTCATAGGTGTTGGTCGGCGATTGCGCCAAAACTTCGCCAACAAACGGTAATATCCCTGTAGCAAACACCAAAGCTAAAGCTGATAAATACATTCCTCGTGAAATCTTCATTCATCACCTCTCAAACCTAACGTTAAGCTCACTGGTTTTGAAAACGCGCAGCGTTTGAAAAATCCATGTGAAGCGCCTGGTTAGATATCGGTTGCTTTTGTCCAGATAATTTCATAGTCATTTAGTTTGGCTGGGACAACATCTGGTGCAAGTGGTGCAAGGTATGTTGGTTTTGCTTTCGCTGCATCTTTTAAGGATTGACCTAATACCCAGCAAACATAGTTGTCGATAAAAATAACACGATCATGTACGGCTCTACTTTTTTTAACCTCAAGGAACCCCCCATACTGACTTATATATTTTTCCACAGCAGGTTTTAACTCAGCTGCTTTTCTGGTTAATAAAAGCCTTACCGAAACTTCTGGTTTTCTTGCAGTAAGATAATGGTCAAAAACTGAATTATCTAAATATGGGTCAATTATGAATATTGATTTTTCTGCAGATGATATCACTTCGTTCAGGGCACGGAAAATATCATAAACCTCACCAGCACCAAAAACTGAGCTGGAACTTTCTGGAACTTGTAGTTCTATATCAGCTATAGCCCTTTGAATAACCCCAAATATCTTAGCTATGTTGGTGGCACGTGTCAGTTCCATCGATAAAAAATCCGACGCTGATTTAAATGAAATAGCCTCTAAAGTATCCCATCTATATACCAGCGCATGAGCTTGTCCAAGCCAAATCATATGGTCCCTTGAGGTCGGTGAGTACAGTTCGAAATCAGGAGCTCTTTCGAATAGTGCTCGTAACTGTGCTAATATTACTTCTGGTTCCATAAGTTTCCTTTAAATCTAACATTAGATATTGATTCGCTGCGAACAAATCTCAATTTTTAGGAAAAATGAAGACACGCAAAATCTGTGCAGCGATATTTCAATCCGAATAGTAACTTCACTATTCCAAATACCATATATAGTTGAATATTCAAATCATTTTTAAATTTTTTCTTTCATTATAATATTCTGATATATTATTGCCATGAACTGAAAATGCGAAGCTTTTATCAATTTCTGTGTATTAGTTCGCTGCGAAATAATAACAACCCTAAATTTGGAGGTGTCCTGCGCAATGAATCGACTACCACATAATTGTTGGATATTTGCACTATTTTGATCCATGAAAAACGTGGCATATCTTGCCAGTATCACATGTATTGAATTCGCTGAAATTGTTACAGATACATAGCAGTTATCAAAGGCCAAGGAAACGGATTAATCAGCGGCTCGGCCCTTTGGGTCCGCTGAATTTACTTGAGTACGCCCGGCATGGGCGTGAACTTATGGGGTGCAAGTCCCCTGTACGTGAATCCTGATAATCAAATGATTGATTATCAAAAGAACTAGCCGAAGGCAAGGGCGATTGCCGCGGGGGACCGTCTGAAGGAAGCCGGAGCGCAAAGCTATGAGCCGACGAACAGAAACAGCATACAAGGCCCGGTCTCCGGGTAAGTCAGCACAAGATTACAAAACCCCGGATTCAGGAGATAGGGTAAACGCTGCGGCTAACGTAGTGAAAGTTCACGTTTTGATCCGGGGAGAGCTGTTGGGCATGCGGCCTGAAAGGCAGCGCTTTCAAGTGTTCGTAAATCCCTGCTCAACGGTTCTTATCAACCCTTGCCGGTCAAGCGTGTCGAAATTCCCAAACTGACGGGCAGCATGCATCCCCTGGGAATCCCAACGGTACTTGAGCGGTTGATCCAACAAGCCATGGCACAGGTTCCAGGTTCTGATGGCGAAGCAGTTGGGGTCAATAATTAAATAAGGTGTCCCCGGAATTCTTCAAGATCTATCTTGATGCCGGTACTTCCTCCCCGGATCACAAATCCCACGATCGCGTTGTTGCCCTTGGCAAGGATGGTGGGAGATCCCTGGGAGCCGGCGATCTTTGGTGTTCCTTTCCAGGGCTGGAGGTCCACTCCCGGTTTCAACGTCACGTTTTCGAAGTAAGCATTGTCCATCACCAACACCCTTTCGCCCGACTTCGCCGCGTTGATCCCTTCTTGAATGGTTTTATACGGATGAGTCTCTGTCCCATCCCAAGGTCCAGAGAGGTTAAGCATGTTGACGTAGATCCGCTTCCCCTTACACCCTGAGGTGAGGAGCACAGCTGCAAAAGTGATCAGAAGGACTAGTGAACTCTTCACCAAAGCTTCCTTTATCATGTCAATCACCTCCATTATTAAGAGTCAATACCCAGGAATTTTTGGGTGCCTGCGATAGATAGCAGGTATCAAAGGCCAAGGGAACGGATTAATCAGCGGCTCGGCCCTTTGGGTCCGCTGAATTTACTTGTGGTACGCCCGGCATGGGCGTGAACTTATGGGGTGCAAGTCCCTATGTGTAAATCATGGTCGTGCTGACGTCTTTGTGCCCAAGGAGTTCCTGGATAGTGCGGATGTCGTAGCCCGCCTCAAGCAGATGTGTGCCAAAGATTAGGATGATTCACCACAG
>JAUUWG010000067.1 GCA_030589165.1 Desulfobacterales bacterium | reverse complement strand
GGAGGGGCGGAATTTGCAATATAGTTCGGGATCCCGGCATTTGAGACATTCGTTGCACATGTAGATCTCATATTTCATACATATGAATTCGGTTTCCCGATCAGGATGATTGACGCATTTGCCCATGGACTTGTTCCGTTTGTCTGGTCTTAAGTATTTTACTTGGGTTGAAAAAAGGTATCTTCCGGAGAAGACTATTTAAAGTGTAAACCGGGTATAGTCAAGATGTAATGGAAAACCTGAAAATCCTTTCCGACCGTTTGAATCGTTTGTTATTTTATGATAGTAGCCAAAATTTATGAAAGAATTTTTTAAAGTCGCCGATATACAAGAGGTACTTGAATATACCTCTGATTTCTCGTCTGTTGAACCTGAAAACGTCCAACTTTTTGAAACTGCTGGAAGGGTTCTTGCCGAGGATATCGTTTCCGAGGTTGATCTTCCGGACTTTAACCGGGCAACCATGGACGGTTACGCCGTATGTGCCTCATCCACCTTCGGTGCCACGGAAGCAAACCCCGCATACCTTGATGTAAAAGGCGTTATCGGCATGGGAGAATCCCCATGCTTTTCCATCGGACCGGGCGAGGCCGCGAGAATTTCAACCGGCGGTATGCTGCCGGAGGGTGCGGACAGTGTTGTAATGATAGAATATACTCAAGTGATTGACGATACCACTATAGAGGTGGCTAAAAGCGTTGCACCCGGTCAGCATGCCGTGGAGGTGGGAGAGGATATAAAAAAGGGGGAAATAACACTATGCCGAGGTCAGAGGCTAAGGCCTCAGGAAACAGGTCTTTTGGCCGCTTTGGGCAAAGTAAGGGTGAAAGTGTACAAAAAGCCCGTAATCGGTATTATTTCCACAGGCGATGAGATTGTTCCCGTTGATGAAACGCCGGGTATCGGACGGATTCGCGATGTGAATACCTATACCCTGTCAAGCCTCGTAATAAAGGCCGGCGGTATCCCTTTAACCTTCGGAATCGTTCGGGATGATTTTGACGCTCTTTTTGAAAAATGTGCCCTTGCCCTTGCTCAGTCGGATATGGTTCTGATTTCAGGGGGGAGTTCCGTGGGAACGCGGGATTTTACCATTGATGTGCTTTCCTCTTTGCCCGGCTCCGGTATCCTTGTGCATGGTATCTCCATAAGTCCGGGCAAACCCACAATCCTGGCCAAGGCCCATAATAAAGATCAAAAAAAGGCTTTTTGGGGGCTGCCGGGCCATGTCGTCTCTGCCATGGTCGTTTTTGAAGTTGTTGTACGCCCTTTTATTGAATATATCGGCGGAGTTACCCTGGAACGGAAAAGGCATTTTTTGCTTTCCGCTTTTCTCAGCAGAAACATCGTATCCGCCCAGGGGCGTATAGATTATATTCGCGTCCGGTTAATCGAAAAAGCCGGTATGCTGTGGGCGGAACCGCTTCTAGGTAAGTCAGGCATGATCAATACCATGGTAAAAGCAGACGGTCTCATTGAAATAGGCATAAATACGGAAGGGCTTGAAAAAGGCGAAGAAGTTTCAGTTATCCCCTTGTAAAATGAGCGGTTCGGAGAAAATCAATGAATTCTGATCGCAATGTATATTTGAAAATGAAAACCCTGAAAGAGGCACGGGACATACTTTTTAAAAGGTTCCCTCTTGAAGGTCTTATTTCGAGCGAGACGGTTGCAGTACCGGATGCCGTAGGCCGGGTACTTGCGGAACCGGTTTTTGCAAGGCTTTCCTCTCCCAATTTTCATGCGGCTGCAATGGACGGCATAGCCGTAAAGGCGGAATTTACATTTGGCGTCAATGAGACAAGACCCAAGGAGCTTATAATCGGTAAGGATGCTTTTTATGTGAATACCGGCCATGTGATTCCTGAAAATACGAATGCCGTTATCATGATTGAACATCTAAATATTATAGATGAAAGCCGCCTTGAAATCCAGGCACCGGCAATTCCCTGGCAGTACGTCCGCAAAATGGGGGAAGACATTGTAGCAACCGAGCTTTTATTCCCTCAAAATCATGTTGTTACACCTTATTGTGTGGGAGCGCTCCTTTCCGGCGGCGTGTTTTCGGTTTCCGTGAGAAAGAAACCGAAAATACTTATAATCCCTACGGGTACGGAACTGGTGGACTGGCGTAATTCCGGTATAGAAGATCTTAAACCCGGGCAGGTGCTTGAAACAAACTCGTTTGTGCTGGGAAAGCTTGCCGAATCGTGCGGCGGCCGTTATGTACGAAACGACATGCTGGCCGATGATCTGGAAACGATCAAACAGAGTGTTTGCGGCGCTGCAGAAAGTGACTTTGATATCATACTTATCATTGGCGGATCATCCGCAGGATCCGAAGATTATACAAAACCGGTCATTGCAAGTCTCGGTGAGCTGCTTGTTCATGGGGTTACCATAATGCCCGGTAAGCCCGTTATCATCGGTGCAATAAATGAAAAACCCGTCATGGGGATACCCGGTTATCCGGTTTCGGCAATCATCGCCTTTGAACAGTTTGTCCGGCCCATAATATACGGCATGCTCGGCCGGTCCGAAGAAGAAAGAGAGAAAATCCAGGTTGAGCCCACAAGAAAGATACCTTCAAGGTTGGGCGTTGAGGAGTTTTTACGTGTAAAGCTGGGTGCTGTTGGAAACAGGATTGTCGCAACTCCCCTGCCAAGAGGCGCCGGATGTATAACCAGTTTAACCGAGGCGGACGGAATTATTCGGATCCCCAATCATGTGGAAGGATTGAAAGAGGATGAGCCTGTATCTGCCGAACTCCTCCGTCCCTTGTCTGCTGTCAATAATACCATTGTTGTGGTCGGAAGCCATGACAATACCCTTGATATTCTCTCCGATCAGATAAGGGCGTTGCATGGGAATCTGTATCTTTCTTCCAGCCATGTAGGCAGCATGGGCGGACTTATGGCGATCAAAAAAGGATTATGCCACCTGGCCGGTTCTCATCTTCTCGATACCAATGATGGTTCTTACAACATATCATACCTCAATAGATATCTCCCCGATATCAGGTTAAAACTGGTCAATCTCGTCTTCAGGGACCAGGGATTGATTGTACTTCCTGGAAATCCAAAACAAATCAAGGGGATTGAAGATATTGCCGGGGAAGATATAACATTTGTAAACCGGCAGAGAGGAGCCGGTACAAGAATTCTTTTTGACTACAAATTAAAGGAGTTGAATATCGATCCGAGAGTAATAAGGGGATATGAAAACGAAGAGTTTACACACATGTCCGTTGCCGTTGCCGTCCTGAGCGGTAGAGTCGATGTGGGCCTTGGCATCTATGCGGCTGCAAGAGCCTTAAATCTTGACTTTATTCCCGTTGTCACGGAACAGTACGATCTTGTTGTTCCTGATGAACATTTTGAATCGGAAAAGGTTCAAATTATGCTTGAAACCATAAGAACCGGGCAATTCAAAAAGCGTGTTGAAGCTTTGGGAGGATACAGCACTGACAAGACAGGAGAGATCATCTGGGTTAAAAAATAAGGCAATGTAGAAAAGGGACCAAAAGGTAAGCAAAATTGTTCGATTTATTTGGTCTGTGATCCTAAATTTAAAGCAGAGCGATTTTTTGTATGGGAACTTTTGAAGCTGTAATATTAGGTATAATTCAAGGGCTTACCGAATTTTTGCCGGTGAGCAGTTCGGGACATCTTGTCCTTGCCCAGAGTCTTTTAGGGCTGAACGAACCGGAACTGTTTTTTGACATCAGCGTACACATGGGGACTTTGGCGGCGATATTAATCGTTTTTTACAAAGACATCCAAGCGATTATAGTCTCTATGTTTCGTCTCTTTTTCTTATTTTTTAGAAAAGGTTTATCCTTTTCTTCCGAGTTTAAAGATCCTGATACCTCAGGGCCTGGTATCGGGGACTCCAACATAAAACTGGCCCTTCTCATCCTTATCGGGTCTATTCCCACGGCTTTTTTGGGGCTTATGTTTCATCAAGTGGCGGATCGGCTTTTTTCATCGGTTATCATTGTGGGCTGTATGCTTATTGTGACCGGCTTTTTTTTGTGGGCTACGCGCTGGATTAAAATACATGGCACGGTCAGCCCTGATCTTTCAATAAAAAAAGAAGGGTTTTCAATGAATAAAGCCCTTGTTATAGGTCTGGTGCAGGGTATGGCTGTGATCCCGGGGATATCACGATCAGGTTCAACCATTGTTGCCGGCCTTTTTTTAGGATTAAACCGGGAAACAGCCGCCCGATATTCTTTTCTTCTCTCCATACCTGCGATTATGGGGGCTGAGATATTGAGTCTGAAAGATTCTTTTTCTAACCCTGCTATTATGGATAACGTTACGCTGATAGGTACGTTTTCGTCATTTGTTGTAGGATATGCTGCGCTAAGAATACTTTTGTACCTAGTTAAGGAAGGACGGTTGCACTTTTTTGCGCCATATTGCTGGATAATAGGGATTATGGCTATAATTTCAGGATTATAAAAAAGGGGATTGCTATATGAATCCAGGAATGTTCAGGGAATACGATATAAGGGGAATTGCCGGTAAAGACATGACGGAAGATGATGTGATCCTGATTGGGAAAGGTGTGGGAACATATCTTTTGAAGCACGGCAGTTCAAAAATCACTGTTGGCCGTGACTGCAGGAGAACTTCAGACTTGTATAGTGAAAAGGTTATTGAAGGACTTTTGTCAACCGGATGTGACGTGATCGATATCGGGGTTTGTCCGACTCCGGTTCTATATTTTTCCATCAGTCACCTCAAACAAGAGGGCGCCGTTATGGTGACTGCCAGTCACAACCCTCCGGAATACAACGGATTTAAACTTTCCATCAATACGGATTCCATTCATGGTGAAGAGCTTCAGAAGATTCTTACCATTATTAATGAAAAAGCCTTTGTTCAAGGAAAGGGGGGCCTCTCCACAGCTGATGTTGTTACACCGTACAAAAAATTTGTTGAGAACAATATCAATATACCCAACCCCCTCAGGATTGGTGTTGATGCAGGCAACGGTACTGCAGGGGTCGTGGCGGTACCGATTATGAAGAAGTTGAATTGTGAAGTTCATGATATTTACTGCGACATGGACGGTACGTTTCCGAATCATGAAGCCGATCCTACTGTTGCAAAGAACATGAAAGATCTCATAGCACTGGTAAAGGAAAAGAGCCTGGATTTAGGGATTGGCTATGATGGCGATGGAGACCGTATGGGGGTAGTCGATGAAAAGGGAAATCTTGTTTTTGGCGATCAACTCATGATTATCTTTGCCCGGGAGATTCTTTCAAGAAAGCCCGGTGCTACCTTTATTTCCGAAGTTAAGTGTTCTCAAACCATGTATGATGATATTGAAAAACACGGTGGCAAGGCGATTATGTGGAAGACCGGTCATTCTCTGATCAAAAAGAAGATGAAAGAAGTGAATGCCGAAATGGCAGGTGAGATGAGCGGGCATATGTTTTTTGCCGATCGGTATTTGGGGTTTGATGATGCAACCTATGCATCTTGCCGGCTTCTTGAAATCCTCTCTCATACCGGTAAAAAGATGTCCGAACTTTTGTCTGATATTCCCAAAACATATACCACGCCTGAAATCCGTGTTGAATGTGCGGATGACATAAAGTTTGACGTGGTAAAAAAAATAACCGATTTTTTTCGCAAACATTACAAGGTCATTGATATCGATGGTGCCCGGGTTTTGTTTGACGACGGATGGGGGCTTGTGCGCGCATCCAATACCCAACCGGCCCTTGTCCTCCGCTTTGAGGCCGTGTCTGAAAAGAGGCTGAACGAGATAAAAAATCTTGTTGAGTCGACCCTGACTGAAATTACAGGTACATCAAAGAAATAGTTATAGGGAGAGACTTTTAAATGAAACAACTTGAGAAGCTCAGTGACCGTATTATAAATCGTGTGAATATTAATCTCAGGGGATTTGAACTTGATGTTACGCCTTTTATCAAAAAAACCGTTCCCTTAACTCAACTGGTCAAATTTTATGCCTTTTATGGAGTTACTTCCCACCACCCATTGCACTTTAATTTTACCCACTCCAGCCTTGCCGGCAGTTATTTTCTGGGGAAATGCAAAATTGACCGTTCAGTTCTCTATAAAAGTGATATCAGGGGTGATGAACTAAAGAGAAAGGGTGACTTGTGCCATTCTCATGATTCGGCAATTCCTATTGATGAGGATGAAGTGATCCGAATTAAGGACAGCTATCTTATCAAGACTCTAGTTCATAATTATTCCCATGACCCGGAAAATCCTGAAGAGTTTTTAATCCGTAATACGGTTTCCTTACCTTACGCCAACATTCACGGTGCTCCAATGGAGGGATGTTTTCTGGGCCCCTTTTCCACTGTTGACCTGACCACCCTTCATGGGTGTATCATTGGAACATTTACCTATGTGCAGGTAGGCGAACTCTTTCATCACCGAATTGATCCGGGAAGGGTATGGATACGCAGTGATGAATTTGATTTTAATTATTCTTTTGACCAGGAAGTTCTGGATCACTATATCTCCTTTGATGCAGATAAAGTACCCCGGGGAGTTTTAATGGATTTTGTGGAAGATCGGAAAATCGATTTTGAAAGTGTTTTCGATGTCGTCCATCTTGAACCTTCAATATCCGTTCCTGACAGTTCTGCCTTGAATCGTTATTCAGTGGTTAAAGGAGATACCCATATAGGCGAAAACGTTCTTGTTGCCCAAAGGGGATATTTGGAAAATGCATGGCTGGGAACTGGAGCCAATGTTCAGGAAAGTTCCTATATCATAAATTCCCGCCTTGAAGGAAACGATATAACAGCCCATGGCGGAAAAATTATTAATGCCCGGTTGGGAAAGAAAGTTTTTGTGGGCTTTAATGCATTCCTGCAGGGTAAAATGGATTATCCGTTGGTTATTGGTGAAGAAAGCATCATCATGCCGCATACGATTATCGACTTGGAAGAATCTCTTGAGATTCCTTCGGGGCATATGGTTTGGGGCTGCATTAGAAACCGGGAAGACCTTAAGAAACACAGCATTTCCCTAAAGGAACTCTCACAGATTGAAGGCCAATTTACCTTGGGTTCCATGCGTTTTCAAGGGAGCGGCTCTAATTTCGTTCAGGCTTTCCAGGAACGAATTGAGCATATTCTGGAGGCCAATGGCGCTTATTATGATGGAGAAAAGCACCGGGGGCATGCCCAGGAAGGCCAAACTATTTCTTACAACACGATTCAGCCTTATCTTACAGGAGACCTGAAAGGTATTTATCCATGCATAGATATAAAACCCTGACAGTCTCATAGTCAAAAAAGTGTGAAGTGACTTGGGGGTAGGGGCACGTTGCAACGTGCCCCTGCAATTCAAACTTTAGCTTACTTTTTTTTCTTTGATTTTGGCATTGGCCTCATTCATGGTTTTTGTCAGTTGCTCGATATCCACCGGTTTTTCTAAGTAGGCAAAGGCGCCAAGCTCCATGCAAAGCGTTTTGTCTTTTTCCGAGCCGTGGCCGGTAAGGACAATGACTTCCATAGCCGGATGGGTTTTCTTAACCTGTTTCAGAACTTCAATACCATTAATTCCGGGCATTTTAAGATCAAGAACCATGACTTCGGGCTCTTCTTCTTTCACAAGATCAAGTGCTTCCTCACCGCCATAGACCACATGAGCGCCGACTTCGCGCATCTGAAGGCGATCTGAAAGGGTTTGGACGAATTCCCTTTCGTCATCAACCAGCAATACTTTGGGTGAAAGTTCGAAATCGTACCTGCGGTAGATATCCGTCTGGTAAAAATTTTTGCCCGCTTTTGTTTGGACGTCCTTGACACCCGGGATGTCTTTGATAAGTGTTTTAAGCTCTTCTTCCAATTTAGACAGCATGATTACGTTTCTTTCAATGAGGAGCAGAATATCGCCGTCATCGGCTGACACGGTTACGTTGTGTCCTTCTCTGGCCAGGGTTACCTCGATTTGCGCTGCCAGGCCAAAATCCCGTACCGCTTTTGCTGAAGAGGCATCGAATTTAACAGCATCCTTTTTAAGGTTTTCCACGATCAAGCTGACCGATTCTTCAACACCCAGTTTCCCAGAGGGGATAACAATATCATAGAGAGAGGAATCCCAGGGTTCTTTTTTGAAAAGATATTCCGTCCATAAAAAGGCATTTTCGTCTTTTTTATGAATCAGCTTCAGAGCCTCTTTTTCTGATAGACCTTGATCTTTACTTGCCTCTTGGACTCTGTGTTTCATTTCAGCAATGACCAGAGCCTGGAGTACATGGGAAATCCGTTTTGGAATGAGTTGCCCCAAAAAACCGAGATACAGGATCTGGTCTTTGGTTAAGTAATCTGCCAGAACTGTCTTTAAATAGGCTATGGAACGTTGTTTTTCATGGGTAAACTCATCAAAAACCGAAGTTTTGCCGTAGACAGCGCGCTCTATCTTTTCCTTGCTGATTTCATATTTTTTACTTGCTTCCTCAATCAGCTCATGGTCCCGGATAATCTGGTACCCAGTGACTGAAGAAATCTTTTCCGCTATTGTTTCAGCATGGGTAAATACGCCGCTAAAAAGGGAAATGCTTGACATATTATGGCTCCTTATTCATTTGTTGCAGGAATATGACTTAGCAAAGGACAACTCTTCTCATCTTCCTCCGTACCCGGATGCGTTTTGTAATAGATATCTTTTACCGCCATATCTTGGGTGGGGTAGATATTCTCTTTTCCTATTTTTTCCAGCAAGTGAGTTCTTTTCATAACAGCCATCACATTTTCCTTGACGTGGGCTAGGGAGAATCCATAACCCCCGCTGCGAACTCTTTCGACCAACAGGGAAAGAGCCTCCTCGCCCGAAGCATCCATATCGTTAATGCCGTTGGCGGCCAGGATGATGTGCTTGAGGTCCGGTTTCTTGGAGATAATTTCAGATACCCGGTCTTCCAGATAACTTGCGTTGGCAAAAAACAAAGGGCCGTCAAACCGAATGACGGCGATATGGCCACACTCCTTGAGAGCGAATTCTTCAGCGCATCTAAGAGACAGATCCGAACTCATGGAGAGACTGAGCACTTTGGGACGCATGCTTTTGTACAGAAAAACAAGGAGGGAGAGAGCTACGCCTACCATAATTCCCTTATCGAGATGAGGGGCGAAAGCCAGTGTACTGATGAAGGTGATAATGGTTATAGCTCCATCATACCACTGGGCTTTCCAGGCGTGAATAAAACCGCTGATGTTGATCAGTCCTATAACCGCCATCATAATGACCGAGGCTAGCACGGCTTGGGGCAGATGATACAAAAGAGGCGTAAAAAAAAGCAGGACGATGACAACAATCAAGCTGGTTACAACACTGGATATACCGGATACCGCTCCGGCCTGAAGGTTTACCGCAGAACGGGAAAAAGAACCTGAAGAGGGATAGCTCTTGCCGATAGCGCCGAGAATGTTCGCAATGCCCTGTCCGATAAGTTCCTGGTTGGGGTCTAACTTCTGTCCGGTTTTGGCTGCCATGGCCTTGGCGATAGAGATCGCCTCCATGAATCCCAAAAGGGCAATGATTACCGCATAAGGGAAAAGTTTGAAAAATACGGAAATATTGAGTGGGGGTATGCTCAGGGTGGGAAGTCCCTTTGGCACGTTACCGACAACGGCCCCGGCTCCGATCATAAGGAGATCTTCTTCAGTAAGAACTTTGTTGCCGACCTTCATCCGCCATATCTGGCCGTCTGTTACAAGCCCCTGGGGCACTGAATCTTGTTGATAAAACACAAGCGCTTTGTCAGGCCCTTCAATCCCGGCAAATTTGATGTTCCGCAGCCTTTTTCTCAGCACATGGGATTGGTGCTTCTGCTCACTCATTCGGGCTGTAAGGATGCTGACCTCATGTTTCAGATTGAGTAATTCAAAGGAATGATCCTCTGAAGCTTTAAGGTCTTCTATTTTTTTATTTATCTCAGCCCGTTGGTTGCCTGTTTCAGAAATTTCAGCCACGGTTTTGTTAAAATTTTTGATCGTTGTCTGAACCTCCGGAGCTTGGATGGCTGAAATCGAGGTGCCGGGGTGATTGTGTTCAAAGCCGATGCTCCAGGAGATAAGAGTGGTGATGACAACGGCCACCAATACATTGGGGATTTTGGGATTTAAGCGTTTGAGGGAGTACATGATGGCAATGGCAAAAATCCCCATAAGCAGTGACGGCCAATGTGTATAGGCTATGGCGGCATTTATCACCCTGATGATGGTCTCATAATGATGCTCGGCTTTGTCCACATAAACCCCGAACAGCTTTGATAACTGAGATGAGGCGATGATTATGGCCGCTGCATTGGTAAATCCGTTGACAACGGGGTGAGACAAAAAGTTGACGACCAATCCCAGTCTTAAAACCCCTAAAAGGAACTGAAATATGCCGACGGTCAGGGCCAACAAAATTGCATATGCTATAAAAGCTTCGCTTCCGGCCGTAGCCAAAGGCTCTAAAGAAGCAGCGGTCATTAAGGAGACGACTGCTACCGGACCTGTGGCCAGCTGACGGCTGGAACCAAACAGCGCTGCCATCATCGGTGGTAAAAAAGAGGCATAAAGACCGTAATAAGCGGGAAGTCCGGCCAATTGCGCATATGCCATTGACTGAGGAATCAGAACCAGAGCTACTGTGAGTCCGGCTACAAAATCAATTTTGAATTTGTTGGAGTTATAATCCTTGAACCAGAGTATAAAAGGAAAAATTTTTGCAAGCATAAAAACTAACCCCTATTTAGAAAATTATAATATTGGCCTTCAGGCCGTAAAACCCAATCCTTTAGGTTTGGGATATAAGTTTTTGCTTTAGCATTTTGTTTGTACTTTTCAGCCTATGCATCTTGAAAAGTACCCGATTGAGATTAGCAGCACAGGACTTTTGCCAACTTTTGGTTGAAGCAACTTTTTGACAAATACTCTCAAGTTTTGTCCTCCAGTCAGGAGTTGGTCCACATC
>JAUUWG010000037.1 GCA_030589165.1 Desulfobacterales bacterium | reverse complement strand
TCAAAGATTGCGAAGGATTTTGGTTCGTCTTCAAGGCGCGTCAAAGGGCGCATACTTTCCGTATGTGTCCTTTGACGCAACGCAGGAGACGGACCAAAAGACAAGCAAGATTGCTCAATTTATTTAATTCGCGATCCTTAGTATGTCAAAAAAATCTTTCCGCCACCAAGGCACAAAGACACGAAGGATATAATCTAAAAAAATACTTTGCACCTTCGTGACTTTGTGGCAAATAATTCTGGTTTCGGTTTACCCCCGTTAGGGTCTTAACTTTAGCTCACTTTTCCAGACCGTTTGTGACCTGCCGACAGCCGGGGCCGCTGATTATGCTTCGCCCTCCTGTTTGCGGCAAAACCTCTATTTGAGTGCTGATTCTTTCCTTCAGTGCTGCCACATGGGAGATGATGCCGATGAGTTTCCCATCCTGCTGCAGGCCGGCAAGTGTTTCCAGTGCGGTTTCCAAGGCTTCCTCATCCAAGGTGCCGAACCCTTCGTCCAGAAACAGAGAATCGACACGTACGTTGCGGCCGGCCATGTGAGAGAGGCCAAGAGCCAGGGAAAGGCTGACGATAAAGCTCTCGCCACCGGAAAGATTTTTGGTTGAACGGATTACACCGGCCTGATAATTGTCAACGACATTCAACTCCAGCGGTTGCCGTTCATCTCTCATAAGAAGATAGCGGTCCGTCAGGTTTTGCAGCTGGCGGTTCGCATGGGAAACCATTATTTCAAAAGTCAGGCCCTGGGCGAAATTACGGTATTTTTTTCCGTCTGAAGATCCAATGAGTTCGTGCAATGCATCCCATTCGGCAGACTCTTTTGTCCGGGCTTCGATAGCCCGGATGCGTTCCTGTTGCGTCTCCCTGGCTTTGTCATTTTCAGACAACCGATGTTTAATCACAACAATATCCTGTCCCAGATCTTTCAAGCGGGCTGTTACAGCATCGAGTTCATTTTTCAATTTGTATCCGGGCTGATTCGTCATCTTTTTTTCACGCTCGACCGTCAATTTTGAGGTTCGGTCTTTTCGGCACGTTTCAAGCTCGGTTTGTTCGTTGCGCAACCTTTCCGCTTGTTGGTTCAGTGACTCCCGCTCTTCTTTGGACAGGCAGGCGGCCTGATAATCCGCTTCATTTTCGAATTCCAAAAGGGTTAAACTATCGGCAAAAGCCTGCTTGGCCCTGTTTATTTCATCTTTACGTTTATCGATACCATCGATCAAAGAAGAGATACGAACAGCTATATTATTGAGGGCTTGTTTTGCCTTGTCGTGGGTCTCACGCGCCTTACTCAGGGTTTTTTCCGCATTGTCGATCAAGCCTTCAAGACGTTTTTCTTCCTCGTCGACATTCTTCTTTCCATACAACTCATTCCGCTGCCCGGTCAGGAATTCAAGCTGCTTGAGAATATCACCGTGCAAAACACGCTTTGCCTTAACATCCTCACTGTGCTTGTGAATTAGAAGTTGATGTTTTTCCAGCTCGGAATTCAACGCAGACAACTGTTTTTCAAGGTCTGCCTTTTTGCCCTGCTTCTCCTGCCATCTCCTCAGCCGGTTTGTCAAAGATTTTGATATGTTATCAATCTTTGACTCAGATACGTCCTCAATGCCATAAGGTTTAAGGGAAGATAGAACAGTCTTTCGAGTAACCTCCCATTGATTGGATACTTCACTGTTTTCCCCGGTAATTCGTTCAAGCTCGCTTTCCGCGGAACTTTTTTTGTACTTTGCCTGTTGCAGCTTTTTATCGGCCTGAGCAAATAATTCCTGAACCTTTTGAAACGCTTCCCGGGCACTCTTCAGATCGTTTTCCAGTTTTTCGACATCGGTGATGAGGGTAAAAATCGTATCTAAGCGTTCTTTTGTGGATACCTGATCAAGACGGACGTTTTCTGCCGCTTTATCTCTTGCGGGTTCAATACCCAGCAATTGAAGATGTTCCAGGCACAGCCTGTTATCCTCTTTGAGTTGTAAGTCCTGCTCTTTGATCCGGAAATCGGCCTGCTCAATATCTTTGTCCAGCTTCGCCTGCTTTACCTGCAAGGCAGACAATTGTTTTGAAAGCGCTTTAAGCGTCTTTTTAGCAGCCTTTAATGCGCTTTCCGTTTCATCCATTGCAGGGATGTTACCTTCAGCATAGGGGTGATTTTCGGACCCGCACAAAGGACACGGCTTCCCATCTTCAAGATGAGCCCGCTCAGCTTCCAGGTTCCTGATGCGATTCATAAGAGCAACCTGCTTCTCTATATATCCGACTTCTCGTTCCTGAGCTTTCTGTTTTTCAGATGCAGCCTTTATCTCTCCGCCTGACTTTACCTTTTCTTGTTTAAGGGATGTATGCGTGGTCTGTAATTCCAACAATTTAGTTTGGGTTGTGGAGATCGTGTTCAGTAAATCAGATACTTTTTCCAGAACCCGGGAGCGCTCTTTCAATCTTTCCAAGGTATTGCGCCAATGTTGAATATCGTGTCCATCAAGGCGTTTTTCTATTGCGTCGGAAAGGTGCCTGGTTTGGTCCTTTGAATTTTTTATACGGCTCTGCAGCTCGCTTGCGGCCTTTTCTGATTTCAAATAGGCGAGAGCTTGCGCATCGCGTTGTTTTTTTGCTGCTTTGAGGGCCTGGTGTAATTGATGCTTCTTATCAAAAGCTGTCCGAAGGTTGTCGAGCCTCTGTTGAATGCCGGTAAGATCCGATACCAATGCGGAGTCAACGTCATGTTTGGATAAGTATTCGTCAATTGAAGATAGATCGCTCTTGGCTGAATGGTGTTTCTTTTCAGTTTTAATTTTTGTTTTGCCGATCGTTTCAATCTGTTTGTCTAACTCCTGAATCTCTTTTGCAGATGATTTTTTTGCCTTTGTTTTTTCTTCGATCTGAAAATCAAGAACCCGGACCTTTTTGATAATTTCCTGTTCTTCTTTTAGATTCTCACGTGCGGTTTGAAGGCCTGTTTCCGCATTCTTCCTGGCAGACTCGGACTCGGTTAATGCTTTCTCATATTCGGGCTGCCGGTTTTGCGCATCAAATAAAGCTTTGGTGTCATTTTCCTGTTGATTTCTCAGAGAAGATAGAGCGGCAAATTCACCATCAACCAGGACAGCCTGGTTTGCTCTTTGTAACTTTTTTTGTTCGGGTTCAAAATTTTTCTGCTTTATTTGGAATGCTTCAAGCTCCCCTTCTATTGATTCAAGTTCTTTCTCCAAGTTTGCCATTCCGTCCAGCCAGGTGATAGCTTTATTGAGCTGCCCATTCTTTTGGGAAAGTTCTGTTTCTGTATTCTGTTTTTCTTTCAGATCGTCACTTAGTTGTTGTTTCTCTTGTGCGCTCAACAACTGAATGCCGGAAAGTTCTGCCTTCAGTAAATCAAGTTTTCCGTGTTCTTCACGGTGCCGTTCATGCACTCGCCGGGAAATTTCACTGTAAAGTTCGGTTCCGGTGATCTGCTCCAGGATCGGTCCTCTTTCGTCCGGAGCTGCCTGGAGAAAGGCTGCAAAACCGCCTTGGGCCAGAAGCATGGAACGGGTAAAGCGGTCAAAATCCATACCGGTTCTCGACTCTATGGCTGCAGCCACATCACGAATTTTTGTCTCTATGATTTCTCCACTTTTTGCATCAGCAATTTCGTGCTTAGGGGGCTGAAAGTCACCATCAGGTTTTTTCCTTGCCCGATGCTGACTCCAATGGCAGCGAAAACGCCCGGATTGTGTTTCAAACGTTACTTCGGCAAAGCATTCCCCTGTTTGCCGGGCCATGATTTCATTGCCGCTTTTGGTTACCCTGGTCAAACGGGGAGTTCGGCCATACAAAGCCAGACAGATCGCATCGAGAATCGTTGTTTTTCCGGAACCAGTGGGACCGGTGATAGCAAAGATACCGTCCGAGGCATATTCAGGGGATGTAAAATCGATGAACCACTCGCCGCTCAGGGAATTCAGATTTTTGAATCGTAATTGTAATATCTTCATCTTCAAGTCCCCTATTCCGCGTTCCGGTCTTCTTCATAAAGAGACGCCAGTGTCTCCTGATAGACATGGATGAGTCCCGGCCGCTGTTCGTCCGGCACGCCGTGCGCATCCAGGCAACGCATAAACACATCATTTGCATCCAGATCATCCAGCGTTTCTTCTTTCTCCATTCGGCGGATAACATGTTCAACAATGCGTCTGTTTTTAACGCGACGGATTTCCATTTGAGAATCGGCAATCGCCTCGTCAAAAACGTCCCGAAGATTGCCCGCCACCTCATCTCCGATGTATTCAATTTCAAGCCAGGCATTACCGGATGTGGCTTTGAGTTCCTCAATACGTGCAATGATTTTATCCATGTCTCCCGCAATCCGCTCCAAAGGCTGAAAACAGGGTACGGAGATTTCAGTGATCACCGGGTCTTCTTCTCTGAATTCAACGATGAGGACTTTCTTTTCGCGACCGGCTTCACCAAAGCCCATGGGAATGGGTGAGCCGCTGTAACGCATTTTGCCTGAACTCCCCACTTGTTGAGGAACGTGGAGGTGGCCCAGTGCCAGGTAATCGATGCACTCCGGAAAAATATCCTGAGCCACATGGGCAAGGGAACCAACGTATAGCTCCCGAACCCCGTCACCCTCAAGGGTTTGGCCGCCGGCAGCAAACAGATGCCCCATGGCCACAATCGGCACATGCTTTTCCAGTGTTTCCCGCTGCCGTTCAGCTATTGCACATACGTCACGATAGTGAGCCCGCATCCCTTCAATGAGTTTCCGGTCTTTATCGTCGATACTCTCCCCTGCTTCGGCCGTTCGAATATCCCGATCCCTCAAATACGGAACCGCACACACAATCAATTCAGCCGATCCACTCTCACCTTCTAATACAAAAACTTCATCTTCCAGCGATTCCGAGACAGAACCGACAACGTGAACATTCAGAAAACGAAGAAGCTCTTTGGGGGCATTAAGGAAAGACGGAGAATCGTGATTTCCCGCAATGACAATCACATGGCGACAGCAGGAACCCGCCACGCGGCACAAAAATCTATAATACAATTCCTGGGCTCGATTGCTGGGTGTACTGGTATCAAAAACATCGCCGGCCAAAAGGAGCACGTCAATCCCTTCCGATTGGATGAGGTCGGCCAGCCAGTTCAAAAACGCTTCGAACTCATCATATCGTTTCCGGCCATAGAGGGATCGACCGATGTGCCAGTCTGATGTGTGCAGGATTTTCATCTCAACTCCTCCTGATACTCAATCTCTCTGCTATATCCATATCAAAATCCTTTGCTTGAAACCGCGAATGGACGCAAATAGCTTGGTCTCTCGTGACTTCTCGTTTCCACGCTCCAGCGTGGGAACGAGAGAAATCCGGATTGGGTCTGAATTTCTGTTTGCGTTTCCTGTCCCTGCCACTGGATCGCACTTGACCTGAGTCCCAATTTTTCTTATTATATTTATTATGTTTTTTTTCAAGAAGTACTTTTAACGTGATAGCCAAAAGAATAAGTGAAAGGGGAATATCATGTCTATAGCATTGCAAGTGAAAACATATCCCCATATTGGATCTGATCCCGAAATCGCCGATGGGAAACCTATAATTATTGGAGCTCGAATCACCGTCAGATGTATTGCCGGATATTATCAAATGGGGATGAACGTTGACGAAATCCTAACAACTTTGCCCCACTTAACGCCTTCACAGGTCCATTCAGCTTTGGCATACTATTTTGACAATCAAGAGGAGGTTGACACAGATCTGGCTGAATCTTCAGATGTGGAGTTCTGGAAATCACAAGTTGTGTCGTACCCTAATCAGGAAACACTGAACACATGAAAATCAAGTTGTTTTTGGACGAAGATGTGCATTCAGGATTGGCACATGCCTTGCGGAAAAGAGGATATGATGTCATTCATGCTCAGGAACTGGATCGAAAAGGACGATCTGATTCAGACAGCTTCTATTTGCTATTCAGCAAGAACGGTGTCTTTTTAGTTTTAATGTGAAAGATTTTGTGATTCTCCACAACCAGCATGCAAAAAGCCAACAAGAACACTGGGGGATCATTGTTTCAAAACAACTTCCATTCAAAGAAACGATGTCAAAATTGTTACGCCTGCTTCAGCGTATCTCCAAAGAAACAATGAAGAACCATATGGAGTTCTTGTAGATTCTTTTGCTCACCCTTATAGATTACCGCCGAGCTGCATGGGAAAAGAAAAAAATGACACGGGGTTCTCGTTCCCACGCTCCTGCGTGGGAATGCATACCTGCACTACCATTGTGTACACACTTCCAGCATACCTTCCATTCCCAAATACTTTTCGGCACCCAAATATCGTCAACGCTCCGGCTGGCCAACATATTCCCGTTTGACTGGATTTTGATGTATGTCCTGTCCTCAAGTTCTGTCTCGTCATTATTACATTCTAAATCCAGTCCTTGTATGCTTTTTCCGTGCGGTATGCGTAATGAGATGATACCAAAAAAAACTGCCGAAGCTGTTCCATAAGCTTTAAATCTGGATTGGGTCTGAATTTTTGCTTGCTTTCCAAGATAGCGAAGAATATAGTAAATGAATTGGAAAATCAAGGTGTTCCATTATTAAATTGTATAAAATAATGAATACGGATCAAATCAAATCACTTATTGATAAAATTACTGTTTGGAAGAGAAGAGGCCAACGTGCCCCGCATAAACCATTGCTAATTTTATATGCTTTGGCTCAATGCTTCCAAACCGATACAAGAATGATTCCGTATACAGAGATTGATGAAAAATTAAAACAACTCCTGATGGAATTCGGCCCAACCAGAAAAAATTATCGACCGGAATATCCTTTTTGGCGTTTACAAAATGATGGAATATGGGAACTTGCCAATATAGAAAATGTAACGACTCCCAGAGGAAATACAAATGCCAAAAAGAGTGAATTGATCAAATACGGCGTATGTGGGGGATTCAAAAAGGACATTTATGATTTTTTTGTTTCTCATCCCCAGGAAACTTCAAAGATAGCACTTCAGATATTGGAAACAAATTTTCCCGATTCAATCCATGGAGACATACTTCAGGCCGTTGGTCTTGAAATAGAACCGGAAGAAATCAAAAAAAGGAAACGAGATCCATATTTTAGAGATAAAATCTTAAATGCGTATGGGTATCAATGTGCTGTATGTGGCTTTAATGTAAGAATCGGCAATTCTCTTGTAGGTATAGAAGCCGCCCATATCAAATGGCACCAGGCAGGAGGTCCCGATAGTGAGGAAAATGGGGTAGCATTATGCGCCTTGCACCATAAACTTTTCGATCGCGGAGCTTTTACCGTTACAAAAGAAATGAAAATTCAAGTCTCCGACAGAGCACATGGTACAAACGGTTTTAACGAGTGGCTTTTGGCTTTTCACGGAAAACAGCTTAAGCCGCCTCAAAGTCCAAGTTGTTATCCAGAGCCCGAATTTGTTTCGTGGCATGTATGTGAAGTGTTTCAGGGGGCTTCAAGGTACGAAAGTAAAATGGCAATTTAACAATGGCGTGTGGAAGATGTGGTGAAGCTCAGCAGAGTTGACGCAGCAAGCGTTACCGATACATGGTATCTATCACAGGCGCCTGAAAATTCCTGGATATTGAAATAATGGCAAGATATGTCAGGTTTTGAAAAGCACGATTTCTATAAGTAGCCTAACGCACCCAACGACTGGCGCTGACAATGGGTCTTTCCGCAGGAGAATCGATGGACTTTTACCGGGTTTATGCAGTCTGTATAAACCGGAAGCGTCAAACTGTAGAAAATGGCGTATACCATTGATATTAAAGCATTTGAGCGGAAACGTGAGAAAGTACGGCAACTTCTTATACGGACGCAAACAGTCTATGTTTACAGTTTTATACAGACTGTATAATCATTGTTGTTGCCGGACGCTTCGCGCCGGCAACAACGCGCTGCGGATGTACCGCCGGTCCTATCGGGCGCGGCTGAGGATACCGAGGGGCACGAAGCGCGCCCTATCACACGGGTCGAGACAGACACGCTGGGGGCGTGCTCCTCACCCGCGCCCGTTAGGCTCTCGATATGGGGGACGAGAAATGTGGACGTTATGAAAAATGGGTTAAGTGTTGTCGGAACGATAATCTTATCTGTTTTTATCGCAATCTTTTTAACTGGATGCGGAGACGGTAGTAGTAGTAATGAAGGATGGTCGGATGAGGATAAACAGGTACTAAAATGGTTAGATAAACCGGATGACCCATTAAGGCCGCAAGAGTATGAAAATACGTATTTTTCCGAATTGAGCCATGCTATCGAGGCCAAGAAGATCGTTTATTTGGAATATGCCGGAAGAAAGGGCATTTCGTACCGTCAAGTTCTGCCAGAGCGGTTATTTAGAAGAGGGGAACATATTTATCTTGAGGCGTTCTGTCTAATGAAAGACGAATACCGGAGATTCCGACTTGATCGAATAAAGTATCTGCAGCTAAAGCCGAATTCGTTGAGATAGACAATGAATCTTATATTATTAGCTACTATAATTGTAGTTCTATTGATCGTTTTAGGAGTCTTCAAGTCAGATAAAAGAAAGACTTCTGGCGAGGATCAAAAGTTTTGGCTGTTTTATGCAGGCCCGAAAAATTATTTAGACGAAAATGGAGTGCGAAGTCTTCAAGGGGAAGTGTTTTGGAGTTGTGAACCTGAAACACGTAAAGGTGATTTAATTCTTCTTTACCGAAAATCGATTAATCAACTTAGTGTTAATACTTTAACTCGTCGATTTAAGATGACAAAAGAGGTTGCTCAGGACATCAAAAAAAGGGAAGTTGGAAAAGATATTTCAGCCGTTTGGCAAGCGGTATCTAATAGTAAACGCAGATTTTTTTGGGGTTGGCCTTATGGCTGTTACGTGAAAGAAATACAAAAGTTGAACCCACCGATTAAGTTGGATGAGTTGAAGTCAATTCCAGAATTAAGAAGATGGAAATCACTTCGCTGGAACTTTCAAGCAAAGGGTCACAGTGCTTTAGAAATTCCTCCATTTGCTTGGGAATCCCTTGTAAAGATTATTAAAATGAAATGTGGTGTTAGGATAAATCAAAAAAGTATAAACACATAACGTAAGTTGCCTAACAACGGCATTGTCGTGTCCAGATAAATCCGAATCGTTGGGATTGAGTAAAACTCATGAAATTCGATACTGTTACTCAGTGAGTGATCGCATATGCAGGAAAAGCATATACCCCTCTGCAAGGCTTGCCTTAGCGCTGGGGAGTATGGTTCATATTGTAAATCTCTTTGCAGGGCTTGCTCTGGCGCTGAGTAATATGAACTGCGAAAGTCTCACTTGGCTAAAGCTTAGCCAGCAGGCCAATAGGGACACCCGAGGGCAAAATCCGAGAGGAGAGTCCTAAGTCGGGTGAAGCAAGAATACAGGCTGTGTTATTGAGCCCCGAAAAATGTATAGTTGTGGACATAAGGATAAACTTGGACTTTTCGGAGTTTTGAGGGAAAGCCGACGGTTTTGATGCACTCGGAAGGCAGCAGTCCTGAATGCGATATGGCAAGTCTTCAGGACACCACCGGGGTCTAAGAGCAGAGCATGTATTCAAAGGGGTAGCTCGGGAACTGGAGAGAGCCAACTGTCTCCTTAAATGTGTAAAAGCATATAAGGTATCGGGGGCGGATAGTGAACAACGAACAAACCCGAGACGGGCTTTCGGCAGTCTTAGCTGACAATAGTACCGATGAACAGGTGAAATTTTACCTGTTCGGAAAGGTGGGGAAGTGTGACCCAAGCGACTCACTGCAGGGAAGAGGAGGCCAGGTATAACGTTCTCTGAAACGAACCACGGAAGGGGACACCGAGCCCACGAACCGTGTCATCATAAAGTCAGAGAGTGCTGCAGGAAACCATTGGTAAAGCAGGTAACCTGCCGGGTAGCATAGTTATGCGCCAGAAGGGGTGTCGCCTTTATGGTTATACATCCGCTGATCGGTAAAGCCGAGTGCGTTTGTATACTGAGGAACCGTATGAGTGGAATTCTTCAAGTACGGATCTGTGGGGAGGGCATCGGGTAACCGATGCCTTTACCCGGAAGGGCGACGGAAAAAACCCACCGCGCCTCATGCCAGGCGTTACAGATACCTGCTATTTATCGCAGGTGTCCGAAAATTCATGGGTATTGAAATAATGGCAAGCATCTGTATCAAGTATGGGCTATGCCATTCGTAAATCCGTACTTATTTCGTAGTGAATAAACACGCGTTTTGGGTATAAATGTCCGCATTGCAGAACGCTGAAGACGGATTGCAATTCGGCTGTGCTCCATTGCAACCAATTAGGTACAATGCCCGTTAAATATGCATTCCCATGCTGGAGCGTGGGAACGAGGAACGGAACGATAGCGGAATTCAAAATGAAAAAGCCCTATGAATACACTCGAAATAAAGAAAATGAGCACCATAGAGCGTCTTCGGTTAATGGAGGCGCTTTGGGATTCGCTTTTGGAAGAAACATCCAAAATTGAATCCCCTGAATGGCATCGGGACATCATCGAAGATGAGGAAAAAAAAGATCCAAAGCAGTAAAGGAAAATCTATTTCTCTTGAAGAGTTAAAAGCGAATCGCAAATCATGAAAATTAAAGATGACTTTAGCTCACTTTCCCGGTTTATCCGGATTAGCATTCTCTGTACATCATCGCCTTCATCACCCTCTCTTTTGCAATCTCCTCTGCAATCTCCCTGGGCAGGACATATTCTTCCCTGCATTCTTTACATCGTTTAAGGATCAATTTTGTATTGGTCTTGATCTTGGTTGAGATGGCTTCAAAGGCCTCTTTTTCAGTTTTCTTCGCATACTCCATTGCCGCCATGATAACCCCCCCGGCATTGGCGATAAAGTCGGGGATCGAGAGGATGCCCTTTTTGTGGAGTATTATTTCCGCTTCGTGGGTGGCAGGGATATTTGCGCCCTGGAGGATCAGTTTTGCTTTTATTTTATCAACATTGTCACGGTTGATCACATCCGGTATGGCAGCAGGAATAAGGATATCGCAGTCGGTAAAAAACAACTCTTCACAGTCTTTGACCGTTCCGCTTTTGTAATTGATCACTCTTCCGGTTTCCGACTTGATGGCAGTGAGTTCTTGTACATCGATGCCGTCGGGATTGTGGATGGTCCCCTTTGAATCACTGACCGCGACCAATATGGCGCCCTTTTCAGTGAGAAATCGTGCGGCGGCTTTTCCCACGCTTCCAAACCCCTGGATGGCAACCCTTGCCCCTTTTAATTCCACCACATCCGAATAGGGGCATACCATTTCCGCACATTCAGCGAGTCCGAAACCTGTGGCGCCCAGTTCGTCAAGGGGAATCCCGCCTATCACCTCGGGGAGGCCGACGGCTCTTTCGATCTCATCATAGATCCATGCCATTGACTCTTCATCGCTTCCCATATCCGGTCCGGGGATATAGTCGTTTAAATCCCTGATGGCCTTTGCGAACATACGCATATACTGTTCTTTTCTGGGATCTTCAGGATCGGCAATGATTCCCGCCTTTCCGCCGCCGTGGGGCAGTCCGGCGATGGAATTTTTCAGGGTCATTGTTCTTGCAAGCCGCATAACTTCTTGTGTTGTCACCGAAGTCGAAATCCTTACACCGCCGACCGATGGCCCCAGCGCCGTGTTGTGGACAACGACAATGGCTTTAAAGTCTGTTTTCGGAAAATAGAGATTCAAGACCTTCATCGGACCCATTTCATCAACTTCGATGTTGTACATGAGATCTGCCTCCTGTTTTATTTTTTCCGTTTTTTTCAGATGGCTTCGGCCCAGTATTCATCGATTCGGGCCTGTATTTCTTCCAGTTGTTTTGTATCGCGTTGAGGGCTGAACAGATGGGCGAAACGTCCCTGTTTTTTCAGGTATTCCTCTACAGGGATTCGTCGGCGGGGCGGTTTGGTATGAATCACCTTTCCGTCCAGATACTCCTTCAGGGGCCAGATACCGGTCTTGACCGCGAGTTTACCGATTTCCACCGTCTCTCTGGGGTCAAAGTGCCACCCGGTGGGACAGGGGGCGAGCGCGATGAACATCTTGGGGCCTTTCAGGCTCATGGCCTTTTCGACCTTACGGGCCAGGTCGAGGGGTTCCGAACCGATTATTGTGGCCGCGTATGCAGGTTTATGAGCCGTCCATATGGCGAACAGGTCCTTCTTGTATCCGGGATACCCGAAAGGGCCTGAATTCGTAGCAGTTCTGGCGGCATGGGGTGTGGCGGGTGAGGATTGATGACCGGTGTTGCCGTAACCTTCATTGTCGTAACAGAGGTAGAAAAAATCCAGGTTCCGGTCCATGGCTGCCGAGGTTGCGGAAAGGGCCATTCCATAGCTTGATCCGTCTCCGCTGAGCACCACGACCTTCAGATCCTCCTCCGGCTGGATGCGGCCTTTGTTCAACAAGACGTCCAGGGCATCGCGAATCCCCTGGGCTCCGGCAGGGGCACAAGCCATAGCGGTGTAAAGCCAGGAACCCTGAAAAGGGGTGAACGGATAAACGGACAGCAGGGTCATACAACCGGCGGAATTTACAAAAACCGTGTTTTTGCCGAGGATGTCATACATTATTTTGACAGCCTCCAGGCCGCCGCAGCCTGCACAGATAGCGGTGCCGGAAGCCAGCAGGTGGTCGGTGGAAAGATTTTTCAGGCTCTTAAAGGTAGTCTCTTTCATAAGGCCTCTATTCGATATTCAGAATTTTTTGAAATGCAAAAAAATCCGGAAGTTAATGACGAAATGGGTGTTTATTTACAAAAGACGGAGCGAAGCGACTCCTCAACTTTAGCTCACTTTTCCTTTTTTAACCCCATGGAGCATGCGCGATGGTCTGAAGCTTGCGCATCTGCCTGAGTTCATCCTCCGTGTAGAGCAGACGGGGCAACGGCACTTTACCCGTCTCCACGGCATGACGGGTTTCCCTGGCCATTTTAAAGAACTCCTCTCTGGTGATGTCCCGTCCGCCCAGTCCGCCGATATAACTGACAAGCAAAGGCGAGTTTGAATTAGAGCTGTAGAGGGCCGAGGCCAGTTCAGTGTATAGTATGCCCCCTTTACCCATGGAGAGATTCTGGTCAATGACCGCGACGCCGTGTATGCCGGTCAGAGCCCGGCAAAGGGCATCGGCGGGAAAGGGCCGAATCAGCCTGGGCCGAACAAGGCCGATTTTCCATCCGGCATCCCGTAAGAGATCCACGGCATTTTTTGCCTTGGTGGCAAAAGAGCCGGCCATGACAAAGCAAAACTCCGCATCATCCATCTGATAGGTCTCCAGAATGCCGTATTTTCTGCCGAAGTGGTCCGCAAAATCTTGTGCAATACTGTCGAAGACACTAAGGGTGTTCAAACAAGCCAGATGCATCTCATAGCGAAAATAGGAGTAAAAGGCCCCGCCAAGTACGGCAACGCCCTGGGACCGGGGTTCCCCTGCCCTGAATTGTGTATTCTCCGGATCGAAAGCAGGGAGAAACTTACGCACCTCTTCGATATCGGGTATCTCCACCGGTTCGCGGGTGTAGGAGAGATAAAAGCCGTCCTGGTTGACGATCACCGGCAGCCGCACGCTATCGTCTTCGGCCAGTCGAAAGGCCAGTAAAACAGAGTCCAGAACCTCCTGGCAGGTGGCGCAGTGGATCTGTAGAAAACCGCTGTCCCGGGCGGCAAGGATGTCGTTATGGTCCGGTTCCAGGGTGATGGGAGAGGAAAGTCCCCGCGATACATTCATCAGCACAAAAGGTGCCCGCCACCCTGCCACTGTGTACAGCATCTCCATTCCGTACAGCAGTCCCTGGCTGGAGGTTGCGGTAAAGACACGAGTTCCGGTTGCTGCGGCGCTTCCTGCGGCAGTGATCATGGAATGTTCGGATTCCAGAGTGGTAAAACGGCCCGCCATTTCGCCCTGATCCATCCAATGGGCAATGGTTTCGATGATTTCGGTCTGCGGGGTGATGGGAAAAGCCGGAACATAATCCACTTCAGCCAGCCGTGCGCCCCAGGCAGCAGCGGCGTTGCCGGTCAAAAGTCTGCGCGTCATATCTCATCTCCTTTGTCCGACTCAAGGGTTTTCGTATGTTCCAGGGAGGACTCGATGGCGTGGTGTGGGCACTGTTCCATGCAAAGCAGGCAGCCCTTGCAGTGCTGGTAGTCAATTTGAGGATAACCGTTTTCATTGACGGAGATGGCATTCTCCGGGCAGAAGGTGCTGCATATCGAGGAACATCGGTGGCAGCGATCGTAGTCTATGACCGGTCGCAGGGTACGCCACAGGCCGGTGGGATTCTTGAGGCTGGTGGCTGCGGCATGAATGGCGGGCGCTGAAATCCGGGCATCTTCATAAGGCATCTCGATCCAAGCGGGGTCGGGGTAATCAGCGACGGCAGGCTCGCTGGAGGGTTTTATTTTTCCGGCGTATGCCTCCATCAGATCATAAACACGCAGGGCCTGTTCCAGATTTTCTTCTACGATTTGGTTACCCAGAATGTCGAGTTCGTCTTGGATGGCTTGTTTCAGAGTTTTTTGAGAGATGACCCCTACAAACCTGGCGCCGGCAGCGGCACAGACCGTTCCGATATGGAGCTGTTCCGTCGGCTCTTTTAAGTCCTGTACGTCGGGCAGGGCAAAGACGGCTCCGGAAAAGTTCAGGCGGTCCTTCCACATTTTCGGTTCTTCTTCGCTGTTGAGAAGCAGTACCGACTGCGGTGTCATTCCCTTTAATACGCCGGGTGCATCGATCAACAACAGGGTATCATCCGCCACGATAACCAAGTCGGGTCTTTGGATGATGCCGCGTTCTTTGATAGGCTCCCTGGAGGCGCGGACATAGGCAAAGATCGGAGCGCCTCGGCGCTCCGCGCCGTAGCGCTGGGCATCCTGTACCTCAAACCCCTCCAGAAAAAAGGCCGTGCCCAGAATGCGGCTTGCGGTCTTCATCCCCTGCCCTCCACGTCCGTGAAAACGAATGCGGTACATATATATATCCTCCTCTTTGAGTGGATATAGAAACTTGGGAAACCAAGATTAAGTTGCATTATAGATAAATCAGACTCCTGTGTCAACCAGGATGCTATACCGGAATTGGTGCTTATCCACTTGACTCAGGTAAATACGCTCTGTACAATTTTAATATTATCAGAGAATTTTGAGGGAGGGGATGACGATCGAAAATTTACTTGTTTTTTTATTGCTGGGAGCCGGAACTTATGTGGGCTGGAATATCGGTGCAAACGATACGGCAAACTGTATTGGCACCGCTCTGGGCGCAGGATTGTTAACCTTCAAGAGAGCGGTTATTCTTTTTTCTATTTTCGCTTTTTTGGGTGCGGTACTTCAGGGGCACCATGTCATGAAAACCATAGGACAAGGAATTGTTAAAGAGAATCTTGATTTTACGGCCATTTTTGTTGTCCTGATATGTTCCGGTTTTTTTGTTACCCTGGCCACCTTTTTCAGAATTCCTACATCCACCTCCCAGGCCATGGTTGGAGGCCTTGTCGGCATTGCTTTTGCTGCCGGGGCAAAGGTGGATTATTCAAAGTTGATTATAATCGTTGTAAGTTGGATTATATCCCCTCTCCTCGTCATGCTGCTCTCATTTATTTTATCTCACCTGCTTGCCTTTATCCTGCGCCGAATAAAAACAGACATGCTTTTGGTTCAAAATGTTCTGGGCTGGCTGGCGATACTGTCAGGATGCTATGTTGCCTATTCAATAGGGGCGAACAATGCAGGGAGTGCGGTAGGCCCTGTTGCCAATCTGGGAATTATTCACCCCTCGATACTCCTCTGTATCGGGGGCGGCGCTATTGCTTTGGGAGCGGTTACCTACGGGGAAAAAGTTACGGATACGGTGGGTAAAGGCATCACCCCTCTTGATATTCCAGGGGCCTTTGTAGCTCAAATATCCTCCGCCGTTGGAATGCATCTTTTTTCCGTTCTTGGAATACCGGTATCGACATCTTTTGCCATTGTGGGAGCCGTTGTCGGAACCGGACTGGTAAGAGGTTCTCGGGCGATCAGAAAAAAGACCCTGTTGAATATTTTTCTGGTGTGGGGATTGACCCCTTGTCTTGCGACATTTTCCTCTTTTCTTCTGTACAAGGTCATAACAATAACCTTCAGGTGAAAAGATATTTATTGCCGGTTGACCGAATGTAACTAAACTTGTTGAAAAGCCTGCATTGTGGTAGGTAAAAATATTAATTATGAGAGAATCTTTCCGAGGGAGTAAGCGTGATGCTTTTCAGAAAGGAAAAAGAGGTTGTCGAGCTCATCATAAAGCATATCGATAAGGTGGAAGAGTGTCTCTTAACAGCTGTGAAGACTCTTCAGGCCTACTTCAAAGGCGATATAAAGACGGCAAAGTATTTATCCCGCCGGACGGACAGTATTGAAACAGAGGCCGACTCAATCCGTCACAGCATACTGGACAAATTATATTCCGGAGCGTATTTGCCTCTGCTTCGCGAGGATGTCTACAAACTGGTCGAAAGTCTTGACAGTGTTGCCGATGCAGGAGAAGCATCCTGCGATTTCTTTCTGGACCAACGGCCTGCGATTCCGGATGAATTAAAGTCTCAGTTTCTTATGGCGATTCAGATGTCCATGGGCATTGTTGATCCTCTCAAACGGGCTGTTGTGTGCTTTTTCGAGGAAGATTGTTCGAGTGAGGAGGTCCGCGAATACGCTAAAGAAATCGGAATCATAGAATCGAATGTGGACAAGGTAGAGTGGGATTTGACAAGGGAAATCTTCACATCTTCTCTGGACTACGCCCACAAAATCCACTTGAAACTCTGTTTGAATACCATTGTGGAGATTTCAAACCGGGCGGAGGATGCAGCCGATCAACTGGAACTGATCAACTTAAAATCGAGGATTTGAAAAAGGTTGTACCTGCTTTAGAGCCTGTTTAAAAACTGATGAATCCGCTGCAAAACCGTGAGAGCGGTTCAAATTGTCGTAAATTTTCGGCAAATAGGCTTGCTATTCACCTCAAATTTGCAACAATTTGCCCTCGCTCTCACACTTTTTCACTTCGA
>JAUUWG010000174.1 GCA_030589165.1 Desulfobacterales bacterium | reverse complement strand
TTGATGACCTTCCTTTTCTGGCAATTGAAAGTGACGGTTCTCCTTTTCCTCAGGTAATCGATGCAAAACTGGAAACATTCTGTTTGCGAGCGGAGCGATTACATAACATTATGCTGGAAACTACTTAGTGATCAAATATATTTATGGATGGACACCAACTAGGGGGGAAGGGCCTTTGGCCTATAATTTCCTTGACAATACATCCTTAAATGCATAATTTATAATGTTTGAGAATTTGTGTTATTATCGATACAATATTGTTAAATTTATAACTTGCATCCTCTACAATTAAATTGTAAGTGCCGGGAAAGAAAAAAACCGGTAAGTAAGGAGGGTTCAAAACCATGAATGAATTGCTGGCTCCTGGCGGAAGTCTTGCAATGGTGAATGCCGTTTTTGGCAGCGGCGCCAATGCCGTATATGTGGGAGCAAAAGGGTTCAGCCGCAGAAAATGCGTCTGGGAACTGGAAGACAGTGAAATTAGGGATGCGGTGCGTATTGCAAACGACCATGAAGGCAAGGTTCGGGTTGCAATTAACGCAGAAGTACAGGAAAAACATTTTATCCGTGTATTGAGTAAAGTCGCCAAATGGGCACAATATGGCGTAGAAGGGGTTATTGCCAAAACCCCCGAACTTATACGACTTATTAAACGCAATTATCCGGAGTTGGTCATCCACGCCAGCGTGGGCTGTAATATCCAGACCCGGGAACAGATGGAATATTATCGTGATGCCGGCGCCACCCAGATTGTTGCCAGTACAGAAATCGACACCGTGGAAAAATTGAGCAAGTTTAAAAAAACGGCTGATGAAGTCGGCGTTTTGACTGAAATACTGATTCATGGCAACCGATGCATCGGTGGTGTGGGCAATTGCCTGTTTCATGAATTCACCAGAGATTCATATATAAAAAAAGTTCACCATGATGAGGACGGCAATGAAATCGTTGAATACGAGGGGTGGCCGGACAGAAGCGGCAGTTGCTTTCGTTTCTGTTTATTAACAGAGGCTCAGCGTGAAAAACTAATGCGGCGCAAGAAAAAGAGCTTTGAAGAAATCGCTATCATCAATGAACAAATCCGCCGCAGTCCGAATGTCGCCTTTGTCATCAGGGGTGAAGAGCTGAAACAATATGTTGATCTGGGTTTGCAAACCCTTAAAATACAGGGGCGCGAATATCCTATCCGCTTGATTTCAGAGATGATACATGCATATCGCCTTCTCATAGACGGATATGTGAAGGGAAAAAATCCCGATGATCCGGAAATGTCGGATGCAAATGAAAATATTCGTCATCTGGCACAGGATCGGGACCGGGCCCGCATGGAAAAAACCCGCGAACTTCATCAGAAAATCAAAGGAATTTAGGCGCCGAACATGACCAAAGTATACCTTGTTCGCCATGGCCAGACCGCCTGGAATCTGGAGGAAGTATTTAGAGGACGTATGGACATACCTCTGGATGAAACCGGAAAAAAAGAAGTGCATCTGGCCGGTGAGGCTTTAAAAGATGAAACCATTCACGCCATTTACAGTAGCCCACTCTCCCGTTCTATGGAAACGGGTGAAAATATAGCCAAATTTCAGAACATCGAAGTCACCCCTCTTGAAGCCATTATCGATATCAGTTACGGCGATTGGGAAGGGGTCAGCCTTGACCAAGTACGGAAAAAATATCCGGATCTTTATGATCTCTGGTTGAAGGAGCCCCACAAGGTAACTTTCCCCAACGGAGAGAGCCTGGAACAGGTACGTGTGCGTACACAGAATGCCATTTATGACTTGCTTGAAAAACATAAAAATGAAAATATCGCCTTAGTGGCTCACCGGGTGCCGAACAAGGTGATCTGTTGCAGCCTTTTGGGGATCGAAAACAGTAATTTTTGGCGGATTCAACAGGATACCGCCAGCACCAACCTTTTCACTTATAAAGACGATCAATGGATCATTTCGTATCTTAATGATACCTCTTATCTGAAAGTTTTGGGGAAACTCGCCCTGGCCGATTTTTGAGAATGATTTTATGCGTAATTTGGATTAACAGGAGAACATAAATGAAGACTTTTGTTTTAAAAGTTGACCTTAAAGAAGAAAGAGATGGTCGTTGGAGTGCAACAGTTTCGTCTCTTCCCGGGTGTTCCAGCTGGGGATATACCCAACAAGAAGCATTAGCAAATATCAAAGATGCTGCTGATATTTATATTGAGGACATGATAGATGCAGGAGAAGGCTTCCCAACCAAATCAGATAAGGTAGAGGTGATCAATGAGCCTGCTATAGCAATTTCTGTATGATTTACGAACTAAAAAATACGCCTGTCAGAAAACTCCTTCGAGCACTTGAAAAAGATGGGTTCCAATACAAAAAGCGCAAAGGAAGCCAAAGAGTCTATCGTCATCCTGACGGTCGCCGTATTGTCATTCATTATCACCATTCCAAAGACACCCTTCCTCCCGGCACTCTCAAAAGTTTTATAGATGGAACTAAATGGAGTGTAAATGATCTCAAACGATTAAAGCTAATTTAAGGAAATTTCCATGAAAAAAACCGGCGTGTTTTACCATCCCAGCTTCAGCCGCAGGAGCTATCTTACCCTGGGAGCACGGCTGGAAGATTTCCCCGGAGCCATCGATCACCTTCTTGCGCGCGATAATGTTATCCTATATGAATCACCTCCCATAGAAGAGGAGTGGATACTGAAAGTGCACACTCCGGAACTTATCCGGGGTGTGGAGGCAGACCATCTTTGCTCAACCGCCTGGCATTCGGTGGGCGGCGTGGTGCTGGCCGGTGAAAAGGTCTGCACCGGGGAAATTGACAATGCATTTGCCCTTATCGGTGCAGGCGGACATCATTCGGGGAGAGATTACTTTGGCGGGTATTGCTGCTTTAACGATGTGGTCATAACCATCACCTATCTACGTGAAATTCATAATATCCAACGGTTTGCAATTATGGACACGGATGCCCACCATGGAGACGGCACCCGGGATCTGCTCAAAAACGATCCTGATGTTCTCCACGTCTGCTGCTGCGGTATGGAGTACGAGTCACCGGACGGCACTAAAGTCGACATCCGGGCGCCGGGAAGTTCCTGGGGGTTCTGGGGCAGGGGCGACAAAGTCAATAATATAGACGAACAATATGCCGACAACGTAAAGACCGAGTTCTATCCACGGGTTATAGATTTTAAGCCTGATCTGATTTTCTGGTATTTCGGATTTGATACCCACCGGGGAGATTACGGCAGCCTGGGGCTTAGCGGCCGCTGTTTTCAGGAAATCGCCCGCTTTATGAAAAAAACCGCCGAGGAAGTATCCGAGGGCCGCTTGGAAGTGGTTTTAGG
>JAUUWG010000014.1 GCA_030589165.1 Desulfobacterales bacterium | reverse complement strand
TTCAAGAAGGCCTGGCAGGAGCGCGACTACGCCACCATCATCGCCGTGGCCCGCAAGATTCCGGACAAGATCCTTCAGGAAGATCCCAAGCTCCTCATGTGGTACGACCAGGCGGTGACAAGAATGGGAGGCGAATAATGGCAATTGATGACAACAGTGTTTTTTCCCACGGTAGCCGATGGCTGCGGGCTGATTTCCATCTCCACACGCGGGCTGACAAAGAATTCTCCTACAGCGGTGATGACGATTATTATTTCTCGAATTACATGGATGCACCGGAAAAGGCAGGTATTGCTGTAGGGATTATTACAAATCACAACAAGTTCGATTTTGATGAGTTCAAGGCTTTACGTAAGACTGCAAAAAAGAAGCAGATTTTTCTGCTTCCCGGTGTTGAGCTCTCAGTGAATGACGGAGCCAACGGGATTCACACTCTTATCGTGTTTAGTGATCAATGGTTCGAAAACGGGCAGGATTATATCAACCAATTTTTGAATGTTATCTTTGAGGGCAAGACACCGGAGCAATACGAAAATAAAAATGGCCGTAGTTCTTTTGGACTGATCGAAACCATCAAGAAGCTTGAAGGGTATCACAGGGACTTCTTCCTGATTTTCGCCCATGTGGAAGACAGAAGCGGGCTGTGGCATGAGCTGGACGGTGGCCGTCTTCAGGAAATGGGTAAAGATGAATTTTTCATCAGGAGAACTTTGGCATTCCAAAAAGTCAGAACCCATGATGTGCCTGATCGTAAATGCCGGGTGAAAGTGCAAGGATGGCTTGGAAATGTCTATCCTGCAGAAGTCGAAGGCTCAGACTGCAAATCAATTGATCAGATCGGGCAAGGTAAGCCCTGCTACCTGAAAATAGGCGATTTCACGTTTGGGGCAGTCAAGTACGCCCTCCTGGATCATGTGAACCGCATTGCCGCCGAACCCAAAAAACATAAACACTCACACATCCTGAGCGTGTCTTTTGACGGAGGCGTACTGGATGGCAAGACGATCCACCTTTCCCCGGAACTGAACACATTGATTGGAATCCGGGGCAGTGGAAAATCATCAATCCTGGAGACTGTACGCTATGTTTTCGATATTCCTTTTGGAGAAAAGGCTCTGGATACCGACTACAAAATGCGTCTCGTGGACCATGTTCTGGGAAGCGGCGGTAAGATAACAGTCCGGGCCGTTGACCGGCGGGGACAGCGTTATGAAATCCGGCGCATCAACAAGGAAATGCCTGATGTGTACATAGACGGCGTACTCCAGCCCGGTATTTCAATCCGGGAAACCATCCTGCACAAGCCCATCTATTTCGGTCAGAAAGACCTTTCCGCCACCGGCGAGGGTTTTGAGAAGGATCTGGTGGAAAAACTGGTCGGGGAGAAACTGGCCGGGATTCGTTCACGTATCGACACTCAACGCCAAAAAGTCTCTGAATTCGTTGACCAATTGAAAAAACTCTCAAATACGGAGGAGAAGAAAAAGGAATATGAAGATAAAAGACGGGATGCAGAATTCAGGTTGAGGTTTTATAAAGATCATGGGGTGGAAGAAAAGCTGCAAAAGCAGGTGGACTTTGACGCGGATTCCAGAAAGTGTTCTAAGATTGTTTTTTTTGTCCAATCCTACTTGGCAGACCTTGAGGAATTTAGCAACCAGTACGAGGATGATCTGTTAAACCAGCGTGTATACACTTCAAAGCAAAACAAGGATTTTTTTGACGACTTTTTTACCCTTTACGACAAACTGATCGCATCCTTCGGCCAAATCAAAAAAGTGCTTTCAAACGGCAATCAGGTACTGACCGAGTTAAAGGAAAAAGCTGGAGAATTTGAGAAGCTCAAGGAAAGCCTTAAGGAAGAATTCGCTGAAATCGAAAGAAAATTGTCCGAGCAACTGCGGCAGTCCGGCGCGCAGGCCATCCGTCCGGATGAATTCCGTCAGCTTCGGAAGGCCGTGGATCAGGCAAGCCAAATGCTTAAGGTTCTTGATAAGCAAGAGTCTAGTCGTAAGAGCCTGAAACAGGAACTTTTAAGTGAAATTGCCCTGCTCAATGATCTCTGGCACGAGGAATACAAGGAAATCCAAACCGAGTTGGACAAGGTTAACAATAGCCATTCTTCTCTTGAAATCAAAGCTGAATTCAAGGGGGACAAGGCCACTTTTGTCGCGTTTATGAAGGACGTTTTCCGAGGCAGCCGTATCCGGGAGACGACTTTTTCATCGGTTGTTGAGGCGTTTCCCGATTTCAGGGCCATGTACAAGGATTTTGATAAAGTCAAGACGAAAGTCGGCACTTCAGCTCAGACCTTTGAAGAGTATTTTACAGAAAATCTCGCTGCGTTTTTGACATGGCAGGTTCCTAACCGGTTTACCATCGAGTATCGCGGCAAGGAACTGAAACATCATTCCCTGGGGCAGAGGGCATCAGCGTTGATCTTGTTCGTCCTGAGCCAACAGGAAAACGATGTTTTTATAATCGACCAGCCGGAAGACGACCTGGATAACCAAACTATTTACGAGGATGTGATCAAGCTCGTCCGCAGTCTTAAGCCCAAGACGCAGTTCATATTCGCCACCCATAACGCCAACTTCCCGGTACTCGGTGATGCGGAACAGATCGTTTCCTGCTCCTATTCCGATGACTTGGTTCATGTGACAAGCGGCAGCATTGACTGTCCGAAATTGCAACAGGAGATCGTTGACATCATGGAGGGGGGCGAGGAGGCATTCCGGCAGCGCAAGAGGAGATACGAGATATGGAAACCACAGAGCTCCTATAAATCATCGGCAGGGACGAGGACAGCAAACACCAGTTCAAGGCCAATGTAACCAACGAGACTTCTCTGGCCCGGGAAATGGTGGCGTTTAGTAATTCAGGGGGCGGCGCCATATTCATCGGTGTGAGCAAGGATGGTACATTTGCCGGATTGACAAGGGAAGATATGGGGCGGCTGAATAATCTTGTACCCAATGCGGCTTCCCAACAGGTCAGACCGCCCATAAATCCGCAAACCGAAAATATAGCCGCGCCGGACGGGCTGGTTATGCGGATTGTTGTACCGAATGGCGTTAGTAAACCTTATATGGACAAGAACGGCGCTATTTGGGTCAAAAGCGCTGGAGACAAACGTAAGGCAACGTCCAGGGAAGAAATTCAGCGGCTTTATCAAAGTGCCGGATTGATACATGGGGATGAAATACCGGTGCGGGGGCTGAACATTGCCGACTTGGATGCCGATTATTTCAAGGCTTTCTTTGAAAAGAATTTCAGCGAATCTTTGGACGATCAGGATTCGCCACCGCAGGTTTTATTGGAAAACATGAACCTGATGGAGAACGGCGTTTTTAATGTCAGCGGAGCATTGCTGTTTGCCAGGAATCCCAGTCTCAGACTGCCCGTGTTCATCACTAAGGCAATCGCTTTTCCCGGCAAGGAAATCCATGAGACGTATTATATCGACAGCCAGGATATTACCGGGAAAATTGCGGATATTTTTCAAAAAAGCATCGGTTTTGTTCTTGGCAATATCCGGCACGTCCAAGGGGATCAAGGCGTTAATGCTCCAGGTGAACCGGAAATTCCAAGGATTGCTCTGGAAGAGTTGATTGCCAATGCCTTGATTCACCGGGACTACTTTGTTTCTGCGCCTGTAAGGATATTGGTTTTTTCCGACCGCGTAGAAATCATTAGCCCCGGACATCTCCCAAATAACCTGACGATTGAAAATATCAAAATGGGAAACTCAAATATCCGCAATCCGATTTTGGCATCCTATGCCACGAAAATCCTTCCCTACCGCGGCATCGGCAGTGGCATCATCCGGACCTTGAAAGAATACCCGGACATTGATTTTGAGGACGATCATGATGGGAACCGGTTTATCGTTACTGTTTGGCGAGAAGAATATGAAACGAATTAATGGAACAGACTGATCATGGAGGTCGAAAGTATTTGGCAATACAGCACAATTCATGACTGTATCTGCAAGGTCATCGAGTCCCAGACCCTTTGGGGCGATACGACCTGCCGTGTCTGGCTGCCCGGTTCGGACTCGGTGGTGCGTATTTCGGCAGCCAATCTTAAGCCGCTTGAGGACGCCGCAACCGGCACCCCGGCGCAAATCACCTACATTGCCGCTGCGGCCAGGGTGGCCGATGCACTCACCCAGGACGTCCTGCTTGCGCCTATCGAATCCTCGGTCATCCCTCTTCCTCATCAGATCAGGGCGCTGTCCCGGGCGATCTCCAGCGACCGGATACGCTATCTCTTAGCCGACGAGGTCGGGCTCGGAAAGACTATCGAAGCAGGCTTGATCATGCGGGAGCTCAAACTCCGCGGTCTGGTCGCACGCACCCTGATCGTTGCACCCAAGGGTTTGATTATGCAATGGGTGGCCGAAATGGAGACGCACTTTGGAGAGGATTTCCGGGCGCTTATCCCAAGTGATTTCTCTGCCTACCGGCGTATAGCCCGAGAAGAAAACATGTGGCGGAGCCATGATCAAGTCATCTGCTCCATGGATTCCGTTAAACCAATGGACAAACGCCGCGGATGGTCGCAGGGTCAGATAGCCGAATATAACCGCGAACGCTTCGAGGACCTGATCGCCGCCGGTTGGGATCTGGTCATCGTGGACGAAGCGCACCGTCTCGGCGGAAGCACAGACCAGGTCGCCCGCTTCAAACTTGGCCAGGGCCTGGCAGAGGCAGCTCCTTATTTCTTGATGCTCTCCGCCACACCGCATCAGGGAAAGACCGACGCTTTTCACCGCTTGGTCTCCCTTATCGATTCCCAGGCCTTCCCGGATGTGGGCAGTGTCACTCGTGACCGAGTTCAGCCCTACGTTATCCGCACCGAGAAACGCCAGGCTATCGACGCCGATGGCAAGCCGCTTTTCAAACCCCGGCGCACGGAGCTTGCCCCGGTCACCTGGGAAGAACGACATCGGGATCAGGAGCTTCTTTACGAAGCCGTCACCGAATACGTCCGGCAGGGCTACAACCAGGCCATGAAGGAGAAGCGAAGCTATATCGGCTTTCTCATGATCCTCATGCAACGTCTTGTCGTCTCCAGCACAGCAGCGATCCGCACCACTCTTGAAAGACGTCTGGAGGTGTTGGAAGCGCCACAGGAACAGCTGACTCTATTCCCGGACTATTCAGAAGAGGATTGGGCGGATCTGGACGGACAGGAACAGATCGAAACGCTGCTCAAGACCCGCTTGAATGCCATGAAGAATGAGCGCGCCGAGGTAAAATTGCTCCTCGAGGCTGCGCGGCGCTGTGAGCAATCGGGCCCGGATGCCAAGGCCGAGTCCTTACTGGACTGGATTTACCGCCTGCAACAGGAAGAAGGCGACCCGGACCTTAAGGTCCTCGTCTTCACGGAATTCGTGCCTACCCAGGGGATGCTCAAGCAATTCCTGAGTGATCGCGGCTTCTCAGTGGTCTGCCTGAACGGCTCCATGAACATGGATGACCGTAAACGTGTCCAGGAATCGTTCGCAGAGGACGCGCGCGTTTTGATTTCTACAGATGCAGGCGGCGAAGGCTTGAACCTTCAATTCTGCCATGTCGTGATCAACTACGACATCCCTTGGAACCCGATGCGGCTCGAACAACGCATCGGACGCGTGGATCGCATCGGCCAGAGCCACGTTGTACGCGCTGTCAACTTCGTCTTTGACAGCTCCGTGGAGCACCGTGTGCGGGAGGTGTTGGAAGAAAAACTGGCTGTCATCCTCGACGAGTTTGGCATCGACAAGACCGGTGATGTGCTCGATTCGGCACAGGCCGGACAGATTTTCGACGACCTTTATGTGGAAGCCATCCTTCATCCGGAAGCCGTGGAGTCGTCTGTCGATACGGTTGTTACCCGAATCCACGACCAGGCCAAGGAAGCACAGAAAAGCTCTTCGGTACTCGGGACGGCCTGTGAACTGGAACCCGGCGAAGCACAACGTCTGATGGCCCACCCTCTGCCGCATTGGGTGGAAAGCATGACCGTGAGTTACCTCCAGGCAAACAGTGGCCGGGCAGACCTGTCTGCCGTGCCGGCACAGGCAGGAAAGAAGCGACGCACGTGGGACCTTGAGTGGCCGGACGGCGAGGTGTTTTCGAACATTGTTTTCACAGGAAAGGATGCCAACGATATTCCAACTGCTCGCCATCTGACATTGGAGGACAGCAGGGTTCGCGGTCTGGCAATGAGTTTGCCTCGGGTGGCAAAGGGACAGCCGATACCATCTATCGTTATTCCGGGAGTAGCGGATGAAGTCACAGGTTTCTGGTCTCTCTGGGGAATCACCATCCACACGGACCTGCCTGCCGAAGCCTCGGCGCAGGCAGGTGACTGGAATCAACGGCGGATTTTGGCTGTTTTCCTGCACGATGACGGCCGGGTGCTCATGCCTACCGCACGCCATGTCTGGAATCAATTACTGACGGCTTCTCCAAGGATTCAAGGCCATCTTGCGGGCGATCCTGCGCGTGATGCATTTGATCGGGTCATGGAAGTTGCAGAAAAGCAGGGAAAGGCAATCTACGACGAGCTTGCCCAAATCCACCGGGAACGTCTGACCCGTGAACGTGACAAGGGAGCGTATGCCTTTGCCGCACGGCGCAGAGCCGTGGAACGTATCGGGCTGCCGCAAGTTCGGGATCACCGACTGGCCATCCTGGATCGGGAGGAGCGCGAGTGGCGTGCGCAACTGGAACGTAGAGCTCAAGTTATCCCGGAAATGGTACCTCTTCTTCTGATCCGTTTGGATGGAGGAGGTGCTAATGACTAGTTGGCGTGACCAGGTTCTGAAGGAGTTCACTCCCCAGGTTGCCCGCCTGACGCTGGTGGCCGACCCGGATGGTCTTCTGCTGGAAGAAGGTATTCTGCACGGGATTCGTGAGCGGGGTTTCGAACTGATCCCCTTCGAGGATCACGTCGCATTCCGCTACGCCTACGAATCTAAATTCCGCTCTCGATGGGACCACGGAGAACACACTGACCTGGTGGTCGTATTGAGATCGCCGTCAAGCGACCTGGACTCTCTTCCCTACGATCTCCTGCAGGCAGGACGAAGACTATCTTTCAATCTCGGAGATCTGTTCCCCAATCTGAGTTACCCGGTGGTTGCTGCGTTGGACGCGCAAGACCTTGATGCTCTCTTTCGTGCCCAGCTCCAGCATACGCCCGGTAACATGGGTGATAACGCGACAAAGGAATTCGCGCTGCGCCATGTATTCGAGATTGCACCTGAGCTTATAAAGCAGCCGTCCGATCTTCTGCGTGTCTTGCTGCGCCGTCACTACCGGGGCCAGCGGATACCTGCCATCCTCGACCAACGTTTTATCCAGGTGCTAAGGCAGAACGGGCTGTTCGAAGAGTGGCCGCTCGATAAAATCATTTCCGACCGCGAGGCATTCTTTGCCTTCCTGCAAGAGCGTTGGCCGGCCTTCCTGGATCGTATGGCTGCCCAGGGACAACCAAAGACAGTGAGCGAAGACAAAGCGGCTTACCTGTCTGCGTGCAACGCACAGGCAGGCGGACCCCAATACTCCGGCCCATTAGACATGCCCTTCGACCACGACGACGTTCGCGTTTACATCGACAACCTGTTCCTCGAAGGACTGCTTCATTCAGTGTCTCACGATAACGCCGGCGATTTGACATCGACCTGGGTTGGAATTGGTATCCAGACCGATCCGGCAAAAGATCGCCACCGCAGACTGGACCGGTTGATCGAGACGATCCGGGATACCATTCCCACAGGGGATGCCAGGCACGCAGACTGGTTCCGCTTTGGGTACGCCTATGCCGAAATCAGCGTACTCGAACACGAGTTGGGCAGTGGATTGTCGAGTGATGCAAAGGAGCGTATCGCATCACTTCGCTTATCAGTTGATCCGGCATTCCTCACGTGGGTTCAGGACCGGTTTGCCGGTCTGCATAACCAGCCCCCCGTGCCACCGGCAATGCTTCATCACATCCCGAGGGTGTTGGCCAGGAAAGTCAGCGACTCACGCGAAAAGAAAGTCGCGTTTCTGCTGGTGGATGGTTTGGCTCTGGACCAGTGGATCGTCTTACGTGACGTGCTGCAATCTCAAAGGCAAGACTTGACATTCCGCGAAAGCGCCGTGTTTGCATGGATACCCACTGTCACGTCAGTGTCCCGGCAGGCTGCCTTTGCCGGTAAACCGCCGATTTACTTTCCCGCGAGTATCAACACCACGAACAAGGAACAATCTCTGTGGACTCAGTTCTGGGCGGATCAGGGATTGACAGGGCCCGCAGCAACCTACGCAAGGGGCCTTGGAGACGGGGACATCGACAAGGTTCGCGAGATCTTATCGCACCCGAAGATTCGTGTTGCGGGGCTTGTTATCGACAAGGTCGACAAGATTATGCACGGCATGGAACTGGGTGCCGCCGGTATGCACAACCAGGTGCGCCAGTGGGCAATGCAGGGCTTCATGTCCGATCTTATTGACCTTCTTCTCAACCAAGGCTTTCAGATTTTTTTGAGCTCCGACCATGGCAACATCGAGGCAGAAGGTTGCGGGCGACCGGCTGAAGGTGCGGTCGCGGATATACGGGGCGAACGCGTTCGCGTGTATCCGGATGACCTATTGCGGGCAGCGGTCAAGGAACGCTTTCCGGATGCCATAGAATGGCCGTCGCTTGGCCTGCCGGATGATTATCGCGCCCTACTGGCTCCACATCGAAAGGCATTCATTCGCGATGGCGAAACCATCGTTGGCCACGGCGGAATCTCTATCGAAGAGCTGATTGTCCCTCTGATTCAAATTGAACGCCTGCCTGTGCGTCGCACGCAGACAGGGAGGGAGACATGAACAATCGTCAGAAACAGATTGGTTTCAGCCAACGCATCCGTCTCGAATGGCTCCAATATACTGCCAATCTGGTTTTGGCCGGAAATGACAATGGTGCAGTCAACGGCTCGCTACAGGAACTGTTGAAGGATAAGGTCTCCGTCGGCGGAAAGGCCGTACGCGGCAACAAAGAGAAGGCCATTACTATCCTGATGAAGATTTGGCTCAATGTGCCGGGCGAACTGGAGGCTGTTCGCGACGACGGCCTTGAGCTGCTAAAAGTTCTCCCCCGCAAAGACCAGATTGCCGTTCACTGGGGCATGGCTATGGCTGCCTATCCTTTCTGGGCAGCGGTAGCCGCTAACACCGGTCGGCTTCTGCGTCTCCAGGGGACGGCTGCGGCTGCACACGTCCAGCGGCGGGTCCGCGAGCAATATGGAGAGCGAGAGACGGTCTCAAGAGCGGCGCGGCGCGTTATCCGGTCCTTCGTCGACTGGGGCGTTTTAAGTGGGACCAAAGAGAAAGGCATCTACAGTCAGGGGCGCACATACTCCATAGACGACCTAAGACTTATCTCCTGGCTTATCGAGGCTTCTCTGTACGCGCGCTTCAACGGCTCTGCCGCGATAAAGGACCTGCTCGACAGTCCGAGCATCTTCCCGTTTCGCCTTATGCACGTGTCAGCAGAACACCTGGTTTCCAGGTCACCTCGCCTGGACCTGTTACGCCATGGGCTGGATGACGATTTGGTGATGCTGCGGGATACTGGACGCGTAAGCAGCAGAGGATATTAGGGATTCTCTATGGCGAAACGAACGAAAATCACCCGATCCCGAAAAGTGCAAAAAGTGACTTGCCCTGACATCCTCGGAGTTCACCCCGCAGAATGTCATCCTTTCGGTCGCTTGCTCTCAGCGGTTGATGGGGCGACCAATAGCGGGATTCCGTACAGAGCACTTGCAGAACACGATAACCAGCGAAAGGCCCTCGTGGAATGTGTTCGGGAGATGCTCACTCGACATCATGTGAGCCCGGAAGCTTTGGATCGGGACAGGCAACGACGTGAGGCGATGAAGCGTCAAGGTTTCGAGGCTGTCCAATCTCGCATGAGGCGATTCCCTCCTGAAAAATCGACAATTCTGTACCGCATAGAGGATGTACATCATATCCTCTAACCGAGTCTCAACCATTTATCCGGCATTTTTTAGAGTACCTTGACAATTCAATTTCAACCAGTTATTTTAGATTACGAGGTAAATTGAAATAGCAGATTTTATATTTTAAGGATTAAAATAAAGACATGAAACGATATCTCCAGGGGCATTACATCACCATTTCGACCGTCGGAGAAAAGGCGCAGGCCTTTGTTCCAGCACCTTTGCCGCCGATTCCGCCCATTCAATGGTCATCCGAACTACGAGAAAAGTTTGATCAGGCGCTCTTGGCCCTTGGGCGACTGGATAGCGTATCCGTGCTTTTGCCGGACACCTCTCGCTTCCTTTATATGTATGTGCGAAAAGAGGCAGTTCTTTCATCCATGATCGAGGGAACTCAATCATCACTGTCAGATCTATTGCTGTTTGAGTTCGAGCACCAGCCTGGAGTTCCACTTGATGATGTTCAGGAAGTCAGCAACTACGTGGCAGCCCTCAATTACGGACTACAGCGGCTAAATGAAGATTTCCCTTTATCGCTGCGTCTGCTCAAGGAAATCCACAGCATTTTACTTTCTAAAGGCAGAGGGAAAGAGTGTGATCCTGGTGAATTCAGGCGAAGCCAGAACTGGATCGGCGGCATCAGGCCGGGAACAGCAGCGTTTGTTCCACCTCCGCCAGTTCAGGTTCAGGAATGCATGGGTAAGCTGGAGTTGTTTCTCCATGACCTGCCCGAAAAAACACCAGTACTGATAAAAGCTGCATTGGCCCATGTTCAGTTTGAAACCATTCACCCGTTTTTGGACGGTAATGGTCGATTGGGGCGCTTGTTGATTACGTTGCTTCTCTGTTCCCAGAAGATCCTCAAGGAACCGATGCTGTACCTCAGTCTCTATTTTAAAACTCACCGGGAACGCTATTATCAGTTACTGAATAATGTACGTCTGACCGGGGATTGGGAGAGCTGGCTTGATTTTTTTGCCGATGCCATTGTTGAAACAGCAACTCAGGCTGTAGACACTGCTCAGCAATTAATGAAACTGGCGGCTTTGGACGGACAACAAATCAATGAACTGAAACGGATCGCCGGATCTGCTCACCTGGTTCATAAAGCTATGCTTGAGCGACCAATGGCTTCCCCGAACTGGATTCAGGAGAAGACTCAGTTATCACCGGCAACGGTCAACGCTTGCTTGCGCGAGTTGGAACAAATCGGTATTGTCAAAGAGGTAACCGGGCAAAAAAGAAACCGCCTTTATTCTTATGTTCAGTACATAGAGATTATGAATCAGGGAACAGAGCTGCCCAGGTAGCAGAACCGCTTAGATGAGGTTGTGATATTCAGCATGGGGTATGGCAGAAGGAATCGAACTCACGTCCGTTCTCTGTTTGGGGAAAATTCAGAGAATTGGGTTTCTCTAAGTCCTCTTAAATAAATTGGTTAACTCCGATCCGAAACGATGTTGTCTGAAATAACTTACAACATTTTTAGCCGTTTCAGACTTAGTTGCGTTAACGCTTTGTATCCTCCACCAATTTAGATTAGACAACCCGTCTCTTCAGAGCAAAACTCTGGATAGACGGGTTGTCTATTTCCCCTCAAAGGGTTCTGGCGTCTTCACGAGGCGTTTGAATTCCAACTTTTGATCGGATAATATCAGGTCGCTTCGCAGAGATTTTGCCGACGTTAAAAAAATATTCATATTTTCAGCTTGATTTATTTTTTAACATTATTATACTTAAAGAAGTAATAATGGACCCTCCAATTCAGGACGGTCCGGTTTCGTTCTAAAGTAAAGATCCATTTGTTTGTCAAAGTGGTATCCCGAAGTTTAGAACTATGAAAATTTTTTAATTAGGAGTATGTCACTATGACAAACGGTATTGTAAAATGGTTTAATGACAGCAAAGGTTTTGGATTTATCGAGCAGGAAGACGGTCAGGATGTCTTTGTTCATCATTCAAGCATCAATTCAACCGGCTTTAAGTCTCTCAAAGAAGGCGACCGTGTTACTTTTGATGTAGAGCAAGGTCAAAAAGGTCCTGCGGCGGTAAATGTTACTGTTGTTTAGCTTATAGCTTACTGTTTCTGAGTAAATAAAAGGGCATTCCCTCATAATTTGAGGGGATGCCTTTTTTTTTGCCTGAATAAACCGGATGTGGAACTGCAGGGGTATTTCCCGCGAGACTTAAGTGACGAAAACCAAACTTGGAGATAAATGCAGAGGCCATCGCGGTTTGTTCCGGACGCGGGTTCGAGTCTCACCGCCGCCACCATTTTGAGTTAGACAACCCGTTTGCTCAGAGAATCTCTCTGTAGAGACGTTTTTTTTCTTTCCACTGGCACTCAAAGGGTTAGGGCCATTCTGAAATCTTTCTGACCCCGGGCTTTCATTGATCAGCAGATGTCTCATGTGATTATGCCTGACCCTCCGGCAGATTGAGCAAAAAGCGCCATATCGGCACAACTTCGAGCTTCCCATCTTTCCCGGGAATCGTTTCAATTTGCAAACGCCGAGCGGTTCTCCCAGTAAATGACATTCCATTCAATCAACCATTGACATCAATCGTATGAAAAACTATTTTTGAAAAACCCTTTATTTTTATGAAATTCCGATGAACCGGTTCCCCTGTGAAGCTTCGCAGCATCGCATTTTGGGGCGATGGTGCGAAATGTGAAATTCTTGCAAATGCGCAACCGGCAAGGTTGCACGCCGCTCTTCCAAAACGCCTTGGCCATTTGCCGTTCTGGCGTTCTGAAAAGGACTTTGTCAATGAATCGCTTACGTGGAAAGCAATTCTGGGGTCGACTGATTTTTGTTAAAGGATAGAAGATTAAAGCCACAAGCTAATCATGAAAGGCTCTGTAAGAGAAAAACATCTGATAGATAAATTAATCAGTAAATTCGGTAAAACCTATTCCGAAGAGTTAGGCATTGATGTAAGCTCCGGACAAGAAAAGGAGATATTCAAATGGTTTCTTGCCTCCATACTCTTTGGTAAAAGAATTGGTGAGAACATAGCAAAGAGAACCTATCAGGAATTTGAAAAAAGAGGGCTCTTATCTCCAAACAAGATTCTGGAGGCCGGGTGGGATAGGCTTGTGGATGCCCTGGATGCTGGTGGTTACGTCAGGTATGATTTCAGCACCGCTGACAAGTTGTTGAAAGTAATGGAAGATTTAAGAAAATACGGTGGTCTGAACAACATTCATAAGGAGGCCAAAAATGAGAAGGACCTGGAAGAGAAACTGAAACTATTCAAAGGAATAGGCCCGGTAACCGCTAATATATTCTTAAGGGAGTTAAGGCATATCTGGGAAAAGGCCGAGCCGGAACCATCAAGGTTTACAAAAATTGGGGCAAAAAATCTGGGAATTGATATCAACAGATTCAAAATGAACACAAAAGATTTCGTGACTTTAGAATCGGCATTGCTCAGAGTGGGAAAGAATTACTGTCTTAGGAAAAGATGCGGAAAATGCCATTTTAGTGAGGATTGCAAAATGCCGAGACAGAGACCGGTATGAATCGCCCGGCTGGTGATTGGCAAACATTCGGGGTCAGACATTCGGGGTCAGATCTTTAATCTTTGCAAATCACACAATATATTTTGAAATCATTTTTTAAAAATGAAGGAACCAGGGCACGCTGTTCCTTGTAATTTTATTCTATATAATAGAGTGATCCTTGCAAACCCTGTAACAGACCCTTTCAAACCCCAGGGATACCACCACAAACCGTTTCAACTTTAAATTCCCAAATCTTTTTTCAAGGATTTTGGCATATTCTTTGACCTGTTTTTCCCCGTCAGCCAACTCTTTCCGGATGGCAGGAAGGTTTTTGAAATAAGGAATCGGTTGTCCTGTGATTGGTCCGTCAAAAGCTCATTAATGCCGAACCTGTCTTTTATATCTGACAGTTGTACTGTATGATTTTCTTTCATTATATTCAGCAGAAGGGCCCTTCCTCCGGGAAGCCTGGTAATATACGCCAGCTTTTCATCATCCACCGCAAGGTTGGCATCGAGCATTCTCCTGGAGTAAGTGCAGGATTTTTCAAGTTGTTTATGCATTCCCACGCTGGAGCGTGGGAACGAGAACTGTTTCCCGCTCACTCCCCACTGTTCACTAAAAAAGAAAGGCCGCTATGAAAAAACTTCCCATCGGAATTCAGCAGCAAGGAGCGGAATATTGTACGATTTGAATGGGAGAAAGTGAGCTAAAAACGCAGTTTTTTTTTCTTTTCCGGCAACAGTTCCAGTTTGCGGTGATTGCAGGAATTCATACCGTCAGTTTTCCAGATCACCGATCTTTCTTTAAGGGGCCTTTTCGGAGTGATTTTCAGATCGTGCCGGAGCGATTCTGACCAGGGAAAAGCCGATCCCCATGACACTCATGACACTGAAGATCACCAGGGTTGTGCGCATGCTCTCGATGAAAGCCGGTCCCGTATCAATCGATACCGGTTGATTCCCCAGGGACAGGGAGAGAATCATCGTAACGATGGTCATGCTCGTCAGCATTCCCATGGAGCGCATGGTGGCAACCATACTGGACGCCATACCGAACTCCCGGGGATGGACACTGCCCATGATAACCGCTGTATTTGGTGTGGAGAATATGCCGAAACCCAGACCTAAAAGAATTAACACGCTGAAAATCATATAAAAGGATGAAACGTCTGAAAGGGTGGCGGCTGTAGCGAGGCCGGCAGCACAAAGGCCCATGCCGATGGTAGCGATTTTAGCAGGTGAGTGCTGGTCGGAAAGCCTGCCGGCTATGGGTGCGAAAATAGCCTGGACGATGGGTTGCACAATCAAAATATACCCCGTATTTTTCGGCGAAATTCCCCTGATGGACTGGAGGTAGATACTGAAAAAGAATACGACCCCAAAGGAAGTTGCGTAATTAATCCAGGTGGCGATATTGCTGAAGGCAAAGGTACGATTTTGAAGAATCGGCCTTATGCTCAATAAAGGTGATTGCGTATTCCATTCATAAACTAAAAAAACGAGCATGCCTGATGCGCCGCCAAAAGTGATCCATTTGGCCGTTTCCCATTCTTTAAAATGGGTTATGCCTGATACCAGTCCGAACAGGGCCGCTATGTATATCATGCTGCCCAGCCAGTCAAACTTCTCGCCCCTGGCATCGGCCCACTCCCCCTTGAGCTTCAATAGCGTTAACACCAGAGCCGCCAACTCTACCGGAACAGCAGCATAAAAAATCCAACGCCATCCAAGATAGGTCACCATAAGCCCGGCAAGGGTCGGACCTGCAGAGACCCCTAAATAGACACAGCCCACAACAATGCCCATAGCGCGCCCACGCTGCTCTTTGGGAAACACCGATGTCAGAATGGCAAAACTTGTTGAAGTGACAAAGGCCGCGCCTACGCCTTGTAAAAAACGAAAGGCGATAAACGTTTCAATGGTCGATGCAACAGAAAGTGCCAGGGTCGCAAGGGTTATCACGATTGCACCGGCGATAAAAATTCGCTTCCGACCATAAATATCCGAAAAACGGCCGGCCGGTAATAGAAGCAACGCTATCGCAAGAATATAAATCATTTCGATCAGGCCAAGCTGAGCTGCGCCTACTGAAAATTCCCGCCCAATCGTGGGCAGGGCGACACCGACTGCGGAAAACATGAAAGGGACCAGGAATTGTACCGCCGCTACGACCCAAAGCGTTGCGGTCTGAGAAATAGAAGAAGGTGTTTCTATGGACGACAAATTTTTAGATAAGATTTCAGAAGTTTTTTTCATATTTTACTCTACCTGAAAATCAGGATCGGAAAGATTGAACAAAAAAAAGATTCCGGGCAATAGCTGTTCCCAAGTTCATCGGCTTCGATGGTCAGATGGCAGTGTCGACAACGCAATCTTTTTTTCTTTTCAGGCAATAGTTCCAGTTTGCTGTGATTGCAGGAAATCATATAAATACCACTACGTTAATATTTCTTTAACACGCCCGACCTGGCCACTTTCCAAACGGACTTTAATCCCATGGGGGTGGGTAGAGGATTTGGTCAAAATGTCTTTGACAATGCCTTTTGTCAGTTTTCCGGATCGCTGATCTTTCTTTAGTACGATCAACACCGGTAAACCCCCTTTTATATTTTCACGATTTCTACCATTCATACGTCATCCTTTATTTTTTTATCAATGATTTTTAATCAACCATTCAAAAATATTCATATAATCAAGTAATTCCAATTATGCCTTTTTCTCTCTTACAAATGTATGTTACCTCCTCCTTATCCCCCTTCAAAAGAAAAATTTAACTGAAGGATTCCCCCCTTTGGATCGCGAACTAAATAAATTGAGCAATCTTGCTTGTCTTTTGGTCCGTCTCCTGCGTTGCGTCAAAGTACACATACGGAAAGTATGCGCCCTTTGACGCGCCTTGAAGACGAACCAAAATCCTTCGCAATCTTTGATCAATTTATTTAATCCACGATCCTTAGGGGGGCCAAGGGGAGTGTTATTCTTCAAAATTAGAATTACTCTGTATAATCAGCTTGACTTATCTGATAATATAATTATAATTATAAATACTCAATAAGGATCTGCCCGCGGTGGGCAGGTCAGTTTCGTTACTGAAGGAAAAATCCATTTTTCAAAGTGGTACCCCCTGAAGTTAGGAACTATAACAAAGAGCAATTTTTAAAAGGAGTGTATCACGATGGCTGATGGAATTGTAAAATGGTTTAATGACAGCAAAGGCTTTGGTTTTATTGAGCAGGAAAACGGCCCGGATGTGTTTGTTCACCATTCAGGAATCAATGCAAGCGGTTTCAAAACGCTCAACGAAGGCGACCGGGTAACCTTTGACGTTGAACAGGGCCAAAAAGGTCCTGCTGCAACCAATGTCACTGTTGTTTAGCTTATAGCTTACGCTTTCTGAGTTAAAAAAGGGCATTTCCTCATCATTTGAGGGAATGCCCTTTTTGTTTTGATATAAGGGACTCATCAAAAATAAACTATCCCATTTAGCATCTCCTCTTCAGGCCATCTTTCTCCGATCATCAATCAAATCGTCCTCGAAATAGAACGACTATTCCTGTGGCGATTAGATTTCAGATCGAATAAATCCGACCTGAACATGAGCGCTATCTGGGAGACTTTATTTGTGCCGAGTCCCTAAAAAAATCCGGATTTCGATAAATTCACAATGTATCTCTTGCCAGTAAAGCCGCGCCGTAAGCTCCTACAAAATGCGGGGCTTCGGGAACATGAATTTTCATTCCAAAGGCCTTGGAAATCAATTGACACAGACATGAGTTTTTGGCCGCACCACCATAAGTTTTTCCTTTCAATTTTCTACGTGTGAATATTTCAATTCTGTTTGTCACACATAGGGTTTAACCCCTGCACGAGCCCTCACCAGACCACTGAAAATCCTTCGTAAGTCATGGTCCTTAATCGTAAGTTGCATCGCCTCAGGCTCATCTGCTGCCTCAGCCTCCTGAGCGGATCGAAAGGGTTGCCGCTCTTTGTTGATCTGCCGAACTGAAATGATATCCCCACTTGCAGTAGAAATTTCGGCGAGACCGCGGTGACGTTCCAACCAGCGGTCGCATTCATCATGAGTGCCGAAGTATGTGATGTGTAAGATACTATTGCGCCGGATAGTAACCAAGCGGTAACCTCCTCCCAAATCGTACTTCCGGCAGTTTTTCACGCGAAGCTCACCATGATTGGTTAGCTTACCGAAGTTGTCAAAGGCGTTACCGCATCCTACCCCATCTATTAATTTATCAACAATTTTCTCGGCCTTACGAGCCGCCAATACACCAACAGCACTGGTTTTTCGAATTTCGGTCAGTCGGTGTAAAAAAATTGAGGTGCGGTGAACGCAATTGAATGCCTGATTATGTTCCATGCCATCTACGTGAAGAGTTTATTGGCCTGATCGGTCCACTAAATGATTTGTTCAAATGATCCTTATTAAATACACTATATCAATATGTCAAATAGATAATTTTAATATATAGAGGCAGGTTTCATTGAAAAATTTAATAAAACTCTCGTAATTGCTGTCGTATGGATGCCATAATTAATACTCAATTCTTCGGAAGTAGGGTAAATCCCTCCTTTTTTCAGGATGTTTTCCCGTCAAAATGAGCCACTTCCCCTACAGACAAATAATAGTTTAATTGATAAGAATAAAAATTATATCTCTTTAAAAAGGCTTTTAAAATCCAACTCTTTATTAATTTCATACGATTTGTTTTTCTATCTTGAGTTTTCGGATTTTATTTATTTACAGGATAATATCAGGTGACCCTTCGGCCCCTCATTTCCGCCTTTACGGGTGAAGTGACCCCATTAACTTTAGCTCACTTTTAACTTTTCCGGTTTGTCCGGGTTAGGGGATGAAAGCGTCAGGGAGACCATAGAATGGATCGCAAACGAAGAATTAAAGCACAAGGAAAAAATGGAATATTTATATGCCAACACGGCGTTTCCCCAAACAGCAGGCGGATAGGGTCCTTTTCCCGTATACACAAGGATTAAGGCTCTGATTGAGGGTTTCTGTAACATCTTGGAACTTAATTTTTAACTTTGGTCAATTTCCGGTGGGGCACGACCTATCCTACGATTATCAATAGTGTAAAATGTAGGGTGGGCTGTGCCCACCATCTGATGGACATGTCCGTGCTTTAAAAAAATACATGAAATACACACAAAAAACAAAAAAACAGCTTATTAGAAAATTAAATGCGCTGAACCCGACCCTATCCCAACCTGAAGATTCTATGGCCGGAGATTGTTCAAAACCGGATCAATCCTGTGCAATAGGCTATTCTTTCCGCGACTTGATTAATATTGAAGAACTTCAAAAGATGATGGATCTCCTGTACGATTTAACCGGCTTTCCTATCGGAATCATTGATGTGGATAATAACATCCTTGTGGCAACCGGTTGGCAGGATATCTGTACCAAATTTCACCGAATCCATCCCGAAACGCGGAAAAAATGCTTTGAGTGCGATCATTATATTGCAGAGCATCTTACAGAAGGCCGTTACATTGAATACAAATGCAAAAACGGACTGTGGGATATCGCCCAGCCCGTTATAATAGAAGGCAAGCACGTAGCCACGGTCTTTCTGGGCCAGTTTCTGTATGAAGATGAAAAACCGGATATGGATTTTTTTGAAGGCCAGGCTGAAAAATACGGCTTTGATAAAGATGAATACATCGCTGCACTGCGTCGCCTTCCGTTTTTTTCCAGAGAAACCATTAAAAAAGTAATATCTTTTTATGTGCTTTTAACAAACACCCTTTCAAAACAGGGTCTGGCCTCTCTAAAGCAGTTAAGAGAACTGAAAAACAGAAAAAAAGTCGAAGATACGTTGAGGGAAAGTGAACAGAAATACCGCTATTTAATTGAAAATTCCGAGGATGGGATCTACCTTTTTCACAAAGGCAGATTTGAAATCTTCAATCACAGGTTCAGAGAAATACTGTGTTTAACCTCAGATGAGCTTAATCATCCTGAATTCAACATCATGGATGTGGTTGCACCCAAAAGCAAAGCGATCGTTAAAGAACGTCTGAGATTATTGACCCAGGGAAAAAAGCCTGCACACCGATTTGAATTTACCGCCATTTCCAAACAGGGCAAAGAAGTGGAAGTTGAAGCCTCCGTATCCTATTTTAAATACAAAGACGGCATTGCGGCGCAGGGTATCTTACGTGACGTTACCCAACGCAAGCATCTTGAACAGCAACTTGCTCAGTCTCAAAAAATGGAATCAATCGGCACCTTGGCTGGAGGTATCGCTCATGATTTCAACAACCTGCTTACTGTCATCAACGGACACGCCGAAATATCTCTGATGAAGTTAGAAAAAGAGCATCCGGCCCATAAGGATGCCGTATCGATTCTTCATGCCGGTGAAAAAGCAGCGGATTTAACAAGACAACTATTGGCCTTCAGCCGGAAACAAATATATCAACCTCAAATTATAAAAATTAATGAAATAATCAGCAATATGGATAAACTGCTGCGCCGTCTTATAGGCGAAGATATCAACATTGAAACAATTCTCAGCCCCAAAACACCGCTTATAAAAGCCGACCCCGGCCAACTTGAACAAATTTTGATGAACTTGATAATTAACGCCAGAGACGCTGTTAATGAAAAAACCGAATTTGCTTCTGAAAAGAAGATAACCATAGAAACCGCCCCTGCATTCCTCGATGAAGCTTACGTCGCCGAACATGTTGGAAGTAAACCGGGCTTTCATGCCGTTATTTCCGTCAGTGATAACGGCGTGGGAATGAACGAAGAGGTTAAAAGTAAAATACTTGAACCGTTTTTTACGACAAAGGGAACAGGTAAAGGCACCGGTCTCGGCCTTTCTACGGTTTATGGTATCGTAACACAAAACAGTGCCAGTATATATGTTTACAGCGAACCGGGCCGGGGAACGACATTCAAAATTTACTGGCCCGCAACAGGAGAAGGGGCAACGCCTGATTTAAGTATCGTACCTGAAAATCTTCCTCTATCCAGAGGTGAAGTTATTTTATTTGTAGAAGATGATGACGGCGTCCGTAATTTTGCTTGTTCTGCATTGAAACAATTGGGTTATCAGGTTTATGAGGCTTCGAACGGTCGAAAAGCACTGGATTTGGTTAAAGAAAAAATCCATAGAATTGATTTACTTATTTCCGACTTGATAATGCCCGAGATGAACGGTAAAGAACTGGCCGCTGAAATAAGCGCACTCTTTCCTGAAGCTTTAGTCTTATATACTTCCGGTTACACTGATAACCATATTGTACACGATGGTCTCCTTGAGCAAGGGGTTCATTTTCTCCATAAACCCTACTCGATTCATTCATTGGCCCAAAAAATTCGTAATGTTATTAATAGCGGTCCCGTAAAAAATATAAAAACCGACACAGGTCATTATTGGTGTTCCAACCTTTAGGAGCGGGAATTAAATAAATTGCACATTATTACGCTCGGATTCAGGATCACCCCTTTTGCCCGATTTTTTGACTTTTTTAAACTCGAACAAACTTAAAGGTTCTGCCAAGCGCTCATTATGTATGTAAGATTTTTCTCAAAAACGTGAAACAAATCACATAAAATCCGGCAAATAAATTCCGAATTTTTTTAATCCGATCATTTGTCTCATTAAACTAACCATTTGAAATCTATAGAATTCATCACAAAAAACAAATATGGTATAATTATTGCTTCTATTAAACGATTCTATACGAAAAATAAAAGGCAAGATCAAAAAAACGTATTGTAAATAGAAAGGAGATAAAAATGAAAAAGTTAAGCCGTGTTGTTTTAATTGGGATTCTTGTTTTTACCGTCAGTTGGGGCCTGACAGCCTGCAAAGACAAAACGGAGAAAGTCTCCGAAGAGGCTTCGAAAGAAGAAGTTTCCGAGTATTTGGAAACGGAGACCAAGGAGGAAGTCTCCGAAGCACCTTTGGAAGAAACGACTTCCGAGTATTTGAAGACGGAAACCAAGGAGGCTATGGAAACCGCAGGCGAGTTTTTGGATCAGGGTCAAAAGGAATATCAAGAAGCGATGGCAGAGGAAATAGCAGGGATTGATAAATTGATAGAGGGGCTGAAAATAAAATCTCAAGCCGTCGGAAATGAGAAAAAAGCAGAATATCAGACCATGATACAAGAATTAACGGAAAAAAGAGACATCGCCCAAAAGAAGATGGAAGAACTCAAAGAAGCTTCAGGGGATACCCGGCAAGATATTAAAAATGAGTTGGATGCTGCTTTGGAAGATTTGAAAAAAACCTATGATGAGGCAGTAGCAAAATTTGAAGATTAAGTGGTATTTTGAAAATGGGAGGCAACATTTTTATAAGCCTCCCAAAATTAAGAGCCTGTTTGAAAAATAGGGGATCGAAGCGAAAAAGTGTGAGAGCGAGGACAAATCGTTGCAAATTTGAGGTGAATAGCAAGCCTATTTGCCGAAAATTTACGACGATTTGAACCGCTCTCACGCTTTTGCAGCCGATTCATCAGTTTTTAAACAGGCTCTGAGGCTGACGTTCGTAAAAAACAGATTTTCGGGTATCCGACTCACTGTTTTAGCCGGCTGTTTTTAGGCGCTTTTGAGAATTTACGATCAATAAAATTCTTTAAAAAATTGTATTTCTGATTGGTAAATACCAAACAATGACATCTGTTTTGGGTACAGGATTATCAAAATTATAAAAATTTGTTTTAAATTCGCAACTCATTGGAATTAAAACAAATCAAAAAACTTGCCAAATAAAGGAATTTTTATACAAAGTAGGCTGCTCAATGTCAGTAATAATTTCATTTTATTTGGTTAGAGATAAGTTTTTGTGTATACTCCCCTTTTCCAGATAAAACAAACCGGTAAATCAGGGTTAGGAACGGAGATTAAATAAATTGCACATTATTACGCTCAGATTCAGGTCGGATTTGTTCGAACCGAAATCAGATAAACGCAGGAATAGTTACTCTATTTCAAGGATTATCTGATTGAGGATCGGATAAAATTTCATCCCAAAAGAAATCATCTTGACAGTATATCTTTTGTAATGTTATTTAAATTTGTTTTATATTGTAATTTATTATATTATAATTTTAATCCTTGCTCTGAACAAAACTCTTAAGCAAAAAAGATATTAACAACAGGGCTTTAACATCCGAGAGGAGAGTACATGAGAAGATACGAGACTTTTTTTATTGCCGATCCTGACATTTCAGAAGAAGAACGGGGTCAACTTTTTGAAAAAACGAAAGATTTAATATCCCAGCAAGAAGGATTTCTCGTTATGTTTGACGATTGGGGAATCAAAAAGCTTGCATATGAAATGAAGAAAAAAAACCGTGGTCATTACATACGCTTGGATTATGGTGGAGACGGAACCCTTGTTGCTGAAATGGAAAGGTCTTTTCGTATCGATGATCGCGTTATGAAATTCATGACGATCCTTCTTGAAGAAAGTGTTAACCTTGACGATCTGAAAGAAGAACATGCCAGGGCCAGTGAAGAAAAAACCGCTCAGGAAAACGTTGTTGAGGAGGAACCAGCCGATTCTGTTGCCGTTGAAACCAAAACAGAAGAGAGTGAAGAGACAACAACCGAAAGCAACGAAAACAAAGAGGAATAGGCCGCATATATGAATAAAAGAACATATCCCAAAAAGAAACGTTTTTTTCAACGCCGCAAAGTTTGCCGTTTCTGCGCAGACAGCAACCTTATAATAGATTACAAGGACCCAAGAAGCCTCAAATATTTTACGACGGAACGCGGCAAAATTATTCCAAGACGCATATCAGGCACATGCGCAAAGCATCAGCGCGCACTTACCCAAGCGATCAAGCGCGCCAGGACCATTGCTTTTTTGCCATACGTCGGTTCCTCGGACAATCTATAGTCCTGGCGATACCTAATCTGCGAGTGCTTCAAAGGAGTGATAAGGATAGTGCCTCAAATTGATCAAGGGGATCTCAAAAAGGACATACTAAGCGGAATTACACTCACAAGCTTAATATTTGGAGCTTCGATCTACCTGCCGATAATCGGTTTTTTCGCCAGCCTTTTTATCCCCTTACCGATTGTTTTTTATCGTTTAAAACTCGGCAGGAGCAATGGATCGATAATCCCGGTTGCGACATTCATAATCATGGTTGTATTACTCGGCGGAATGTCGCCCGACATGATTTTTTTTATCGGATTGCTGATACTCGGTTTTACCCTCGGTGAATCCATCGAGAGCAATGTTTCGATTGAAAGGACTGTTCTGTATCCGTGCGCTTTGGTACTGTTTGCAGGCATTGTCGGTTTGATCTTCTATACGAATATCTCCAGCACGGGACTTGTTGCTCTGACAACCCAATATGTGGCAAAAAACCTGGAGATGACAATGGATCTGTATGAAAACATGGGGATTCCGGAAGAAAATATCCACATGATTTCAAGTTCTCTGAAAACGATAGAGTATGTTCTGGTGCGGATCATCCCGTCATTGGCAGCATCATTGTGTCTTTTGGTCGCCTGGATAAGCATTTTGCTGGCCAGGCCGCTGCTTAAAGCCAAAAATCTCTTTTTCCCGGATTTCGGTTCTCTTAACTTGTGGAAAGCACCTGAATTCCTTGTATGGGGTGTCATCGGATGCGGATTAGTTTTGCTACTGCCGCAGAAAATACCAGGAATACTGGGTTTAAACCTGCTGATCATTTTAATGACAATTTATTTTTTTCAGGGCATATCCATTGTATCTTTTTATTTTGAAAAAAAAAGATTACCAAAGATACTAAGTTTTTTTTTATATAGTATCATGGCATTACAACAGATATTACTCCTTCTTGTAATAGGGCTCGGTTTTTTTGATATCTGGCTGAATTTCAGAAAATTAAACCAAGAAAAAAAATAATCCCCTTCCGAACGGAAACTAACTAAAGACGTGTTCTTTAGCGGAGGTTCAATATGAAACTAATATTAAAGGAAACAATAGAGACTCTCGGTATAATAGGCAGCGAAGTAACAGTTGCAGACGGTTATGCGCGTAACTACCTGCTACCCCAAAACAAGGCTGTTCCGGCTACGCCTCAAAATCGCAAAATGCTTGAACAGGATATGGCCAAGTTTGAACTCCAAATTGCTAAGGAACGCGAATTTGCCGAAGAGATGGCCAAAAGGCTTGAAGGCGTTACGTGTAAAATCGCCGCAAAAGTCAGTGAAGAGGACCGTCTTTACGGTTCAGTCACGATTCAGGATATTATAGCTGCTCTTGAAAGCCAGGATATTGAAATAGAAAAACGGATGATTTTACTCAGTGAACCGATCAAATCGATTGGAACATATAAAGTACCGGTACGTGTTTACCAGGGTGTTGAACCCGAAATCATCGTTGAAGTCGTACCGGAAAAATAATATATTTGAAGTTCTTTTTTAGACCACGAAGGGCACTACAGAGAGGCAGATCACTCGGAAATATTTTATTCCCTGGTGCCCTTCTCCCCTTAAAAAGCTTTCCAAAGCTCCCGAATCACGCCAAATAACGTTACGTTAATAACCTATATGCGCAATAACCGCCGACAAATGGAACCCGACCCATCTCTTACCAAGTTACCCCCCCACAATCTTGATGCCGAAGAATCCATAATCAGCGCAATTCTCATAGATAACAGCACATTACTGGATATTATAGAGATCCTCTCCCCGGAAGATTTCTATAAATCTTCTCACCAAAAAATTTTTTCCGCGATCACGGACCTGTTTGCAAATAACGAACCGGTCGATCTTGTCACCCTTTCCAATAAATTAAAAGAGACCGGTCAGCTTACGGATATCGGAGGCGCAACGTATCTTGCAAGGATTATTGATACGGTACCTCTTGCGGTTAACGCTAAACATTATGCGAAGATAATTCACGACAAGGCATCCTTGAGACGTCTTATTGAAAAAGCGAATACAATTTACAAGCGCTGTTTTGAAGACCAGGGAAATGTTGACGAATTAATCGATTTTGCTGAAAGTTCAATATTTGAAATCGCGGAAAGCAAAACCAAAAAATCATTTCATCCCATCAGAGACTTGGTCGTAAGCAATATTGAAACCCTTGAAGAGCGGCAGGGAAATAGGTCACTACTGACCGGGGTTCCTTCAGGCTATGCCTACCTTGATAAGATGACATCAGGCTTCCAGAATTCGGATCTTATTATTCTGGCCGCACGACCAAGTATGGGGAAAACAGCTTTGGCTCTTAATATCGCCAGGAATGCCGCAGTAGATTCGAACATCCCGGTTGCCATATTTTCACTGGAAATGTCAAAAGAACAACTCTCCATGCGCCTGCTCACCTCGGAAGCAAGAATCGATTCGGCACGATTAAGAGGCGGTTTTTTCAGCAAAGACGACTGGGTAAAGCTGACAGGGGCTGCCGGAGCTTTGGAAGAAGCAACGATTTTTAATGATGATTCGTCCGATATTTCGCCCCTGGAAATAAGAACAAAGGCACGCAGGCTGAAAATGGAGAAAGGTCTTGGTCTTATCATTATTGATTACCTGCAGCTAATGAAACTCAGGCAATCAATGGAACGCAGAGATCTTGAAATCTCGGAAATATCAAGATCATTAAAAGGGCTGGCCAAAGAACTTAATGTGCCGGTTATTGCTCTGTCCCAGCTCAACAGGATGCTGGAACAAAGAAGTGACAAACGGCCCATGCTTTCAGACCTGAGAGAATCCGGCGCCCTTGAACAGGATGCCGATGTTGTCGCCTTTATTTACAGGGACGAGGTGTACAACAAGGATGAAAATAACCCCAACAAAGGCAAAGCTGAAATCATACTCGGCAAGCAGAGAAACGGCCCCGTTGGAACAGTTTCTCTCACGTTCCTGAAATCCTATACCCGCTTCGAAGATATGGCACCAGCAGATAATTTTGGGGGGTGATAACTTTAGGAAATATGAAAAAACTTTTTGGAAATACAAGTGGACTTAAGGCAAATCAGATCCGCAGGCTTGAGAATCTTTACCGGCGTCGCATCCCTCCTGAAGTGATTATCACACGTGAACTCAGCCGTGATATATGCAAGCTCTCTTATGAAATTCGCCGTCAGATAGGGCTCTTGATAAATCGTGCCGGCAAAATAGCCTATGTAATTGTCGGCGATCATCAGCAGATTGTTATTCCTGACACGACCGACTATACCGCCGTACCCGGTCGACTCAAAGGACTGAGATGCATTCACACCCATCTAAAGGATGAACCCCTTACCAGAGACGACCTTACGGATCTTGCACTCTTGAGGTTCGACATCATGGCTGCCGTCACGCTAAAAAGCGACGGTCTGCCCCATCAAATTCATATCGCCCATATCCTGC
>JAUUWG010000060.1 GCA_030589165.1 Desulfobacterales bacterium | reverse complement strand
ATCAAAAATTGACAAATTGGCTAATGTAAAATCAATAACTTACACAGCATTAATTTCAAAAAATGGCAGCTCACTAAAATTTGATTTTTTAAAGACCTCGCCGTTACTGGCTTTTCAAGTTTGTCAATTTTACTAAATTTCAATACCTTATTTCAATACCTTATGAAGGTTTTATTTGTAACTACTTGATAATTAAGATTTTTCTTATTAAAGAAATTATGAACGCTCTCGCACCTCGGTGTTATTGATCTTGTATTTTTTGTTGACAAACAAAAAAAAGATGCTACCTCTTTTTGGCAGGCTTTTTCTATATAATGATAAGAATGCGGCAATATTTTTTGTCTGCCCCGTCTTATGAACTTTCCGTTCCTTGATGCCTTGCGGTTGTTGCTATAAACACTCAAAGTAATCCCCGCCGGGTTAACGGCAATTTTTTTATCAGAAGAAAGAACTATTTTATGAGTAACGAGATGACACCCCTTTCACTAGACGATACCTTCAGCTTTTCATGTACAAAGAGCGTGCCCTGTTTTAATGAATGCTGCAGGGATCTTAACCAGTTTCTTACCCCTTATGATATCCTGCGCCTGAAAAATCATTTTGATATACCATCAAACCTTTTTCTTGAGCGCTATACCATGCAGCATATAGGTCCGGAATCCGGTTTTCCGATCATTACCCTCAAGACAAATGATACATCGGAGTTAACATGTTCCTTTGTTACGCCGGAAGGATGCAGCGTTTACAAAAATCGGCCGTCATCATGCCGAACCTATCCTCTTGCCCGTGTTGCATCCAGGTCCAGAGAAACGGGCAAGATAACCGAGCACTACATGCTGTTAAAAGAACCCCATTGTCTTGGATTTAATCAGCCCAAAACGCAGACTGTCCGAGAATGGATAGTGTCTCAGGATATCGCAGTCTACAATGAAATGAATGATCTGCTTATGGAGATCATCAGCCTGAAAAACCGCCTCATGCCGGGTCCCCTGGACATTAAGTCAAGAATGTTTTTTTATATGGCATGTTATGACCTTGATAACTTCAGATCTCATATATTTGAAAAAGGTATATTGAAGGACCATAATCTGGGTGCCGATACTTTGGATTCGGTAAAAAAAGACGATGAAGCGCTTTTAAAACTCGGCCTTAAATCAATTAAAAAAGTCTTTTTTGGCGATCAATAAGGAACGGGAATCGGGTATGGAACTTAAAGGCAAAACAGCTCTGGTACTTGGAGCGATAAAAGGAATAGGCAAGGGGATTGGCCTTGCCCTTGCGAATAAGGGCGTTAACGTTGCCTTGACCTATTATGACTGGGAAGAGAGCCTGGATGAGATGAAGCAAGATTTTGAACAAACCGGTACTCCCCATCTGATTATCAAGATAAATCTGCTTGATACCGATAAAATTCAAGATCTTGTAAAACAAGTCATTGATCATTTCGGCAGCCTTGATATTTTGATAAACAACATTGAACGTGGAGGATGGCCTGTTGTTCACGGTCCTTATGTGTGTGAGCAGTGGGACCTTGAAATGGCGACTACCCTTCGTGCCAAAAGATGGGTCTTTGATTCAGCTCTTCCCTACCTCAGGTCTTCAGGCGACGGGGTGGTAATTAACCTTTCTTCTATTTCGGCAATTGTAGGAAAGTCCGGTCCTGCCGGTTATATTTTTAATGACGGATATGCGGCGGCAAACCGGGGAATATCGCTTCTGACGGAAACATGGGCCCGTATGGGTGCCCCATTGGTGCGGGTCAATGAAATCATGCTCGGCATTGTTGAAACCCGGCATGGGGATAAAACCAGGGGGTGGGGGCTCCTTACCGGAGAACAGAAAGAATCACTGATAGACCATACGCTTCTTGAAAGAACAGGAACCATAGAGGATGTGGTCAAGGCCGTACTTTTTATCATAAAAGATGCACAATTTATGACGGGGAGCGTACTTCGGCTTGACGGAGGATATGTCCTGGGCGGAGACAAGACAGGACCCATGCCCGAAGGAGTTGTCTGATTTTGTTTGCGTTGCTTATCATCATTTAAAATGGAGGTATAATAACGATGATCATAGATTTTCATACGCACATTTTTCCTGAAGAGATCCGCAACAGCAGAGAAAAATATTTCCCATCCGAACCTGCTTTCAAGCTGTTGTACAGTCCGCGCGGTTCAAAACTGGTGGGCACAACGGAAATCATCAACGCAATGGATGAAAATGGCGTGGATATGTCGGTGATTTTCGGTTTTCCCTGGAAAGATTCCGATACATTCAAAAAACAAAACGATTATATTATGGAATCGGTTGCAAAATACCCCAAACGGCTTATCGGTTTGGGCTGTTTTGATACATTCAGCAAGGAGGCTGTTTCTGAAACTCAGCGGTGTCTGGAAGGCGGGCTTTCAGGTATTGGCGAACTGGCATATTATCAGTCCGGAATTGATGAAGAGGCCTTAAATACCCTGGAACCTGTCATGGAGCTTTGCGGGAAAAAAAATCTGCCTGTTCTGATCCATACCAATGAACCGGTAGGCCATATGTATCCCGGCAAAACACCCATCACGCTGTCACAGATTTACAGACTTGCCGAAAGATTTCCTGAAAACAAAATTGTCCTTGCGCATTGGGGCGGCGGAATATTCTTCTTCAATCTGATGAAAAAACAGGCAAAAGAGACTTTGAAGAATATCTACTATGATACCGCAGCTTCTCCATATCTTTATGATCCTGAAATCTATCCGGTTGCCATAGAACTTGCCGGTGAAGATAAAATTCTTTTCGGCAGTGACTTTCCGCTTTTAAAGCCGGCAAGATATTTCAAGGAGCTTGAGAAGGTCGGCTTGTCAAAAGAAAATATAGAAAATATTTGCGGCAACAACGCAGAAAAACTTCTTTTTTAATTATTTTGCCTTTACTTGCCGGATGGGGGTAGGGTATAAATTCGGGTTAGGGCGCTGAAGTATTTTGTGCTATTTGCGGTAACAGTGGCGTTATAATGAGCGCCTAAAAGGAAGCATCAGGCAGTGATGAACATGACAGACCGGAACAAATCGCCGATAAAGCTAAAGGGTGTCGGAAACAGCCTTTGGGTTACATTCGATCCCACACAACCTGTAGATTTTCTACAAGAGGAATTGACTAAACTCTTTAAGCGGATGAAACACCTGGTTGTCAATGCCCGTGTCGTACTCGATCCCGGAGAACAGGAAGGGTGCGATGACTTGGTCAAGAATCTGCGTGTTTTTTTAAAGGATACTTTTGATGTCGGAGCGGTTTCAAAACCACCTGTCAAGCGGGCGGTCAAGGAGGAACGGATCCGACAGCGAGATATCGGTAGTTCCTGGCACAACTCCGCCAGCGAAGTTCTCATGCTGACAGGAAGGGTCCGGTCCGGTCAAAAGATTACGGCAAAAAAACATGTTCTTATATTGGGTGATGTAAACCCTGGAGGAGAGATTGTTGCAGGCGGTGATATAGTGGTAATGGGAAGCCTCTGTGGAACGGTGTCGGCGGGTCAGCCGGACAATGAGGATTCTATTGTCTTATCCCTTGATTTTCGTCCTACTCAGGTACAAATCGGAGGTTTTGTGGCTGCAGGCATTCCCTCTTCACGAGGTAAAACCGTTGAATTCGCCAGTATCGAGAACAGTGCCATTGTTGTAAAAGACTACCTGAAGGCAAATCCATTCGGCCGATTGCCCCAGCCGCTGGTCCGATAGGCTGTAAGGAAGTGAATCATAGAGTTACTTTACTCATGCTTTTTAAGCATGTTACGCATAATTATTATCTTAGAGGTGTACATTGAAAGGTAAGATTGTTGTCATTACTTCAGGCAAAGGGGGCGTGGGCAAGACGACGGCAACGGCCTCAATAGGATCGGCCCTGGCTTTGGAAGGGAACCGGGTCCTCCTGGTGGATATGGATATCGGTCTCAGGAATCTGGATGTGGTGATGGGACTGGAAAATCGGATTGTCTTCAACATCGTTGATATCGTAAAAGGCAAGTGCAAGATAGGGCAGGCTGCGATTAAAGACAGAAGAATTGATAATCTCTTTCTTATTCCGGCATCCCAGAGCGATAACAAGGATGTTATAACACCGGAGGAGATGATACGGCTTGCCGAAAAACTTCGTGAAGAATTCGATTTTATTTTGATGGATTGTCCGGCGGGGATTGAGAAGGGGTTTGAAAATGCCGTGGTCGCTGCTGATGAAGCCGTTGTTATTTGTGCTCCCGAGGTGTCGTCGATACGGGATGCCGATCGAATAATAGGACTTCTTTTCTCGAAATCCATTACCCCCAAGCTTGTGGTCAATCGAATTGTTCCTGAAATGGTTGAACGCGGTGATATGTTGAGTCATGAAGATGTTGTTGATGTTCTCTCAATCGATCTTATCGGATTGGTTGAAATGGACGATCAGGTGGTGGTATCGGCGAATATGGGTACCCCTCCCGTGTTGCAAAAAAATTCTAAAGCGGGAGGCGCCTTCCGGCGTATCGCCATGAGACTCAACGGCAATGAGGATCTTCCCCTTGTAGTTCCGCAAGTTCCAAACCGTTTCTGGAAAAAGCTCGGCCGTAAAATCGGCCTTGGAAAATGAAGGATGTCCCATGCTAAACGGAATATTCAGAAAGATTATCGGTAAAGGTGGCGACAGCAGTAAGGACGTAGCAAAAAAGAGGCTTAAGTTCGCCTTGGTGTATGACAGGCTTGACGTATCCGATGATGTTCTCGAGGACCTTCAGCGGGATATCGTGGAGGTTATCTCGCGCTATTTTGAAATTGACAAGGATGGTTTAAGCCTTGACATCCGGGAATCGGGTGATTTGTCGGCCCTTGTGCTCAACACGCCGATTTTATCCAAGCGCCGAGACACATCTTAAAGAAGGATGGTTTTTATGTATTTTGACAAATCGGGACAAACAAATACCGAACAAACGTTGAAACTCGCTTTTGAGCGTGGAAAAGATCTCGGAATAGACGAAGTCGTCTTAGCTTCTTCAACAGGGGAGACCGCTTATAAAGCCTTGGAAATATTCACAGGGTTCAGGATAACAACGGTGACATTGCATTGTGGTTTCAGAGAACCATTTAAAAAGGCAATGTCGGATGATGTCAGAAGAGATTTGCAGGCAAAGGGTGTGACGGTCATAATGGCAACACACGCGCTGTCAGGTATTGAACGATCCGTTGCCAAAAAACATGACGGCTGCTATCCTGCACTCCTGGTTTCCGACACATTAAGGCTTTTTGGCCATGGTACCAAAGTTGCCGTTGAAGTATCCATAATGGCTGCTGATGCAGGTGCATTAACCGGAAATGATATCCTTTCCATCGGCGGGTCATCACGGGGGGCGGATACGGCGCTGGTATTAAAACCTGTCGGTCAGTCAGACCTTTTTGACATGTGTATAAGAGAGATTATATGCAAACCAAGGGCTTTCTAAAATTCAGGATTGCGGACTAAAAAAGCGTTCAGGTTGTCGTAAATTCTTCTTAGACGGCTATACTATTTTCAAAGCTGTTGCTCAGCCTGACAAACTCAGGCAAGGTAAGCGTCTCTGCGCGTCTTGCAGGATCAATATCTGCGGCATCTAAGACTTTCAGGGCAATCTCGGCATCGATATGAAGTTCACTTCCTGCCAGAGCGTTTTTCAGTGTTTTTCGTCTCTTCCCGAATGCCGCTTTTATAACCTTGAAAAAAAAACTTTCATCTTTTGCTGAATATTCAAGCAATTTTTTGAATTTGATTTCTATGATCTGGGAATCTATCTTGGGTTTTGGGAAAAAAAGATGTGCTTTGACTTCCGCAATTTTTTTGATATCCGCACAGTAGGCCAGCATAACGGAAAGCCTTCCATAATCCTTGCATCCCGGATTTGCCGTAAGGCGTGCGGCAAATTCTTTCTGAAACATAAAGACTGCCCGGTCGATGACGTTTCTTGATTTTATAATTTGAACAAGAACCTGGGAAGATATGTTGTAGGGAAGATTTCCTATTACCACAATTTTGCCGCCTTCCTTTTCCCCTAATTTCTTAATATCGACATCCAGTATGCTTTTTTCCAGTAAATTTACGTTGTGAATATTATTGGTAAGAAGTTCATTTTTTAAAAGCGGAATGATCCGAAAATCTTTTTCAACCGCATAAACTTTTTTAACAAGACGCGCTACAGGAACGGTCAAGGCACCAAGGCCGGCGCCGATTTCCAAAACAACATCTTCTGCGGATATGCCGGAACGTGTCGCTATCATTTCAGCAGTGGACGGATCGGATAAAAAATTCTGTCCTAAATGTTTCCTGGGTTGGATATTTAATGCTTTAAGTAGTCTTGCAGGGGATATCATAATTATGGGTATCTTAATTCTGAAATTTGTGCTTTTTATGGTAAAAAAAAATTAGAATTTAAAAAAGTGTGAAGTGCCTAAAGTGATCTAAAGTGCCTAAAGTTGAGGTATTCTATCAATTTCATATATAAAAAAAAGACGGAGCGAAGCGACTCATTAACTTTAGCTCACTTTTCTAGTTTATCCGGTTCATCCGGGCCCGGATTTTTTACTACCTAAAAATGACGAGTTAAAAATAAAACCACATAAAATCAATTAGTTAAAGCAAAAGTTACGTTTTCTTCTTTTTCTAAAAAAATAATTATTTCAGCAACTTAAGATGAGACTTGTCATTTTTAGGTACTATATCAATCGATATTTTTTTAAGCGGATGGTTGTAAATATTTTCCGGGTTATAAAGTAGGCGGCAACACCGGGAAGAATACCGACGATGACTCCCCCTGTAACCAGGGCACAGGTCACATCCATTCCAAGGGAAAAAACTTCTGAAATTGACATGGCTTTTACGTCAATAGGGGGTAAGTTGCCGAGGAAAAACGTTCCCACTTTGTAGCTTGCCAGGTATAAAAATGGTATGATTGGAGTACCCAGCCAAGCTCCAACAGCAGCTGCACGTTTACTTCCCCCTAAAATAACCGCCAGAGCGATGGCCAGAATAGTGTGAAAAGGGATAGTAGGGGTCGTTCCCATAAAAATGCCGGCCGCCATCCCCCTGGCAATATACTCGGGACTGCCCGGAAGCTCTTTTAAGCGGGTGAAAAATTGCTGAACCCGTTGCTTCAGGTGCCTATAGTTGAAGCTTTTAATCCCGGATTCTTTTTTTGTGTCTTTCATTTAAACCATCAGTAACGGTTGTGAGGGCCTGTCAGCAAGTCTTTTGTCTATTTTTCTTAAATAACACGTAAAATTATTGTTTTCAACGTTTCATTATCTCTTTATCGGCTTGTTTGCATCCTCTTTCAGGTTTTCGGCCATTAACTTGACTTTTTCTATAATATTAAGTTGCTTCTGAAAAAATCTCAGGCTAAAAAGACGTTGTAATATTATTTATGATATTGATAAGGACAACAAGAATTAAAACCAATAATTTTTTGAATATATACAGCATAGTGAAATTATGAATAAATTTATGGATCAATACAATCCAGGCCTTAAAGAAGGTGACGAACTTTGCGGGTATTCCATAAAGCGGATAGTGGAATTAAAGGAAATCGATTCTTTTTTTTATGAACTTGAGCATAAGGCGACAGGGGCGACCCATATCCATATCAGCCGGAAGGACAAGGACAATACGTTCAGTGTGGCATTCAAGACCGTGCCTTCCGATTCAACAGGCGTTGCCCATATACTGGAGCATACTGTTTTGTGCGGTTCAGGCAAATTTCCTGTGCGCGATCCTTTTTTTTCCATGCTTAAAAGGAGTTTGAATACCTTCATGAACGCCTTTACCGCATCGGATTGGACCATGTATCCCTTTTCCACTCAAAACAGAAAAGACTTTTACAACCTTATGGATGTCTATCTGGATTCGGCCTTCTTTCCCAACCTGGACGAACTCAGCTTCAAGCAGGAGGGGCATCGCCTTGAATTCGATAAAGCGGTTGAAGACATCGATTTTCAGGATCGGGATTCATTCGGACTGGTTTATAAAGGTGTGGTTTACAACGAGATGAAAGGAGCCATGTCATCACCGGACCAGGTGATGGGCCGATCCCTTTTAAAGGTGCTTTATCCGTCTACCACTTACAGTAATAATTCCGGCGGAGATCCTGCCGTCATACCTCAATTGACACATGAACAGCTCAAGGCATTTCACAGACGTCATTATCATCCCAGCAATGCCTTCTTTTATACCTATGGAGATCTTCCTTTAAAGGATCATCTTTCTTTTATCCGGGACAAGGTTTTAAATGGTTTTGAGCGTATCGATCCCAAAACACAAGTCCCTTCACAGCCGCGGTGGAACAAACCCAAAAAGGAGACCTGTCCTTATCCTTTTGGAAAGAATGAGGACCCTTTAAAAAAATGCCAGGCGTGTGTGGCATGGCTGGCCGCTGACATCAAAGATTCTTTTGAAGTTTTGGTCCTCAGCCTTGTTTCGGAGATTCTTCTTGGAAACTCGGCTTCCCCTTTGCGAAAGGCCCTTATTGATTCGGAACTCGGAACGGCACTTTCCGACGGAACCGGTTTTGATTCCGACAATCGGGACACCATGTTTGCCTGCGGCTTAAAGGATGTGGAAAAAAATGCCGCTGAAAAAATCGAAAAAATCATATTCGATGTTTTAAAAGATCTTTCGGAAAACGGCATTGATAAAGAATTGATTGATTCGGCCGTCCATCAATTTGAGTTTCATCGCAAGGAGGTTACAAACACGCCTTACCCTTATGGCATCAGGCTGCTTTTAACTTTTTCCGGGTGCTGGTTCCATGGTGGTGATCCTGAAAGGATACTTGAGTTTGATACCGACCTTAAAAGGCTTCAGGACGAGCTTTCCAAAGGCCCTTTTCTGGAAAACAAAATAAAAGAATATTTTCTGGATAATCCCCACCGCGTACTTTTTACCCTTGTTCCGGACCAGCTTATGGAGGAGAAGGAAAACCGGCGGGTTGCCCAGGAAATCAATAATATCAAGTCTGATATGACCCTGTCCGATTTTGAGAAAATCAAGCGGGATTCCAAGGCATTAATAGATCTTCAGGAAGCTGAGGAGGACATTTCCTGTCTTCCGACCCTGGAAATTAAAGATATTCCTCCTGAGATTAAAATCGTAGAAGCGGCAGCATCAGACGCTCCGGCACAGGTTCTCTGTTATGATCAGCCGACCGCCGGTATTTTTTATTTCTCTTCCGCAGTCGGGACAGGGGAACTTCCGGATAAATTTGTTCCCCTTGTACCTTTTTTCTGTTCGGCTTTTTGCCGAATGGGTACGGCCCTGCGCGATTATACGGAGCTGGCCCGGCTGATTGATGCATATACAGGCGGGATCGGTTTGTCGTGTCATGCCCGTACCCCTTTTGACGGCACAGATGGTGCCTGCCTGCCGTTTATCACTTTTGGCGGGAAATGCCTGGATCGGAATCAGGACCGTATGTTTGAAATTATCCAGGAGCTTTTATTCAAGTTCGATTTTTCCGATCAGGTCCGTTTAAAAAGTCTTCTGGTCGAATACAGGGCGGGTATGGAATCCATGATTGTTGATAACGGTCACCGATTCGCCCTTTCTTTGTCATCAAGAAATTTTTCTTCAACTTGTGCTCTTGACGAAACCTGGCACGGTATTCATCAACTGCAAACCATAAAGCGTATAACTGATGATTTTTCGGATGCCGCTCTGAAATCCATTTCCGATGATCTTACGGCCATGGCCGAAATACTCTTTAAACGTAATAACTTTAAAATGGTATTGGTCGGAGAACAGAGCGCACTGCCTAAGGCTGTTGCCGCTGCGTCATCCATACACGAGAGGCTTGACAAAGGAGAAACCGATGGGTTTGTGTTTGCAAAAATGAATCCAAAAGAGGATGTTCCACGGGAAGGCTGGAGTACCTCTTCCGCGGTCTCATTTGTAGCCAGCAGTTTTAAGACGGTGCGTATGGCCCATGAAGATGCACCGGCCTTGTCCGTAATAAGCAAGATGCTCCGATCCATGTACCTGCATCGTGAGATTCGGGAAAAAGGCGGCGCTTATGGCGGATTTGCCTTGTACAATTCCGAAGACGGCCTGTTCAGTTTCGCGTCATACAGGGACCCCCACATATCTGCCACCCTTGATGTGTTTGATAGGGCCGGTTCGTTTATCAGATCGGGAGATTACGATGATGAAGACATCAAAGAGGCCATACTTCAGGTATGTTCGGAAATAGACAAGCCGGACACGCCGGCAGCCGAAGCCAGAAAGGCTTTCTACAGGAAGATAATCGGTCTGTCCGATGAGGCGCGCCGCCGCTTCAAGAAACAACTTCTGGTCCTGACCCGTGATCAGGTGATGGAGGTTGCGGAAAAGTATTTTGATACAAGCGGCAGAAAAAAGGCCGTAGCGGTCATATCCGGTGAAGAGAAATTAAATGAGGAAAACAAAAAACTTCTCGATAATCCGCTTAAGCTTTACAGGATATGAGTTTTTATTTGCTTTTAGAAAGCCGGGCCCGCGGGGCCCGGCTTTTTTAGTTTTTCAAAAGAATCTTTTTCAGGTTTTCCGCTGTGGATTCTGAAATCGTTTTCCCGGATAGGGCAATGTCGATGGTATGCAGGCCCAATGTCCGGTAAAGGGAAAGCAGTTCCGGTTTTTTTCGTCCGATTTCATCAAGATGCCTTGTTACTGTTTCAATATCTCCTCTGGCAATAGGGCCGGTGAGTGCTGTGGGGATTCCGACTTTTTCGATATTGTCAAGCGTTCCTTCAACAAGGGGCTTAAGTATTTTAAACGCGTCTTTACCCGCTATCCCCGCTTCTTCAATCAGTTTGAACGCAAGGTCGAGTAGTGTTACCAGATAGTTTGAAGCGGTCACGGCAGCAGCATGGTAAAGAATTTTTGACTCTGTCTTTATCTTGGCAAAGTCGGCACCAAGGTCTTTTACGATTTCCCGTGCCGTATTTACGGCGTTGTCATCACCTTCCACCGAAACGACAATACCTGCAAAAGGGTTGTAGTCTGTTTTTGAATCGGCAAAGCTCTGGAGAGGATGCATGGAGCCTGTAAAGGCGCCGCACGTTTTTGCCGGCGATAAAATAGTCGATGGGAGCGCGCCGCTGCAATGCAATACTACGGTATTTTGTGAAAATCCGTTGTTTTGAGCGATGTTGAAGCATGTTTCCTGTATGGCACTGTCAGGGGTGGTAATAAAAACGATTTCCGAATTTTTAGTTATTTCCCAGGCAACTGTGCTGAAATGATTCGTACCGATAATCTCCGCTGCTTTTTGGGCGGACGAGCGATTTTTGCAGGAAAGGCCTGTGAGACGGTAACCCTTCCTTGTCAGGAATTTTCCCAGGGCTGTGCCGACCTTTCCACATCCTACAACGGCAAAAGAAGGTTTCATTGTTTTGTCTCCATGTGGCGTCTTTGGTGTCTGGCAGATTCCGATAATTTCATTTTTCGTTCCGTGCTATGAAACGGATGTTTTTATCTTAAGCCCGTATTTTTCGATTCTGGAAAGAAGGGTCGGGCGGGAGAGACCCAGAAGTTTTGCTGCACGGGTCCGGTTGCCTTCGGTAAAATTAAGCGCCTCCCGGATGACCTTACTCGCAAAATTATCCATCAGCTCATCAAAAAGCCTGCCGCTTGCCGCTGTTTCCATTTTTTTATGAATCCATTGCTCTATAACTTCATCTATCCGTTCTTCTCCGATTTTTTCAGCTTTGTTTGCAGTATGGTTCTCATTGCCGATGGCCCGGAGAATATCGTTCCGGTCAAATGGACATCCACGGTTGAAAATAAGAGCTTTTTGAAGTGCGTTAGCCAGTTCCCGGATATTACCGGGCCAGGAATAAGTACCCGAGCATATATTTTTTAATACTTTTAAAGAGTCTATACTCTTTTTATTTTGAGGCTTACATCGAAGAAATGTTAAAAAACTTTTGTACGGGTACTTAGATCCTCTTCAAGCTTCTTTGGGAGGCGGCCTGCTTGTATTTCTGGGCGCCGTTCTTCTCAGTTCCCGGGTAATAGAAACAGTGGGCAAGGGGATAACCAGTCTTGACCCTTACTCAGGATTTGCGGGTCAGTTCGGGGCGGGACTCTCTGTCATGGTTTTTACCTCCCTGGGGATGCCGGTATCAACAACGTATTGCATCATTGGCGGAATTGTTGGTGTCGGAATGGTAAAAGGCCTGGAAACCGTCCGGTTTAATCTTATCCGAAAAATGCTGATAAGTTTGGTTGCAACACCGGTTTCAGCCTTCCTGATCTGTTTTTCAATAACCCGGGCCTTACAATAACTTTAGCTCACTTGTAACTTAAAAGTGGCCGGGGCCTATGGCTTCAGCGATTTTTTCTCGCGCTTCTTCCTTTGAATCGGCATTGACCTCGATGGTTACACCCTGAGCGCCTATGTTTCGGGGTTCCGGAAGAGGGCCGACAGCTTGTGCGACTTTCTTTTCCCGTATAAAATGACAATCATAGCATTTACCGGCAGTTGTTCTGTAAATACCCAGCTTGATCATAATTGCTCCTCTCAGGATCTTAATTCTAAA
>JAUUWG010000103.1 GCA_030589165.1 Desulfobacterales bacterium | reverse complement strand
AAACTCAAGGAATTGAACCCGAAGGCCCAGCTGGTCGGAGAGATTTATCACAAAATCGGGGAAATCGACTACGCCCCCTACATTACCCAGATCATTGCCGCCAAACCGGATGTGATCTTTACGTCCAACTGGGGGAACGATCTTCAGCTGTTGATCAAGCAGGCCAAACCCATGGGGCTGGATGCCCAGTTTGCATGTTACTTCCTCAATGACTTCATTGCCATCCGATCGATCGGGGCTCCCGAAGCAGTAATCGGTAACATTACCGCTGCCGCCTATATGCTCAGCATTCCCACCCAGAAGAACAAGGATTTTGTCGCCGCCTATCACAAGGCCAACGGTTACTATCCCTCATGGCTGCATGCCAAGTCGTACATTGCGGTTATGTTTTGGGCCGAAGCGGTCAAAAAGGCGGGAACGGCCGACGATGTGGATGCCGTCATCAAGGCCTGGGAAGGTCTGAATTACGACGGACCGGCCGGGAAGCAATACATGCGCCCGGAAGACCACCAGGGCCAGCTTACGGCCTGGGTGGCGGAGATTGTCGCGGAAACACCCTATTTCGATCATCCTTTTGTCGGCAAACCGACAATGATTTCGGCTGATGAAATCTCCGTACCGATTTCTGAAACCGGCTGTACCGGTTTGAAATAAATTAAAAATCTTTTGATGGATAAGTAATCGGCCGGGCGCTGTGGGAATATTTTGCCATTATCGCCCGGCCGATACGCTGGCCCTTTGAGTACAAACCGCCCGTTAGGTCGGTGCAGTGCCGACTTTTACAGCGAAGACCGTAAAAAACGGCCCCAGAGCAGGGGTAGCCCTATCCGATAGGAGTGAGTCGATGAACATTGTCCTTGCCTATGATGATTCCAGTGCGGCCAAGCTGGCCCTTGAAAGAGCGAAAATACATGCCTTGGCATTCAAAGCACACATCTTCGTGGTGACCTCGATAAAGGGCGGTTCAGGGAAGGCCAGGGCCGACGTACAGAAAGCCGAAGCAAGTCTTGAAAAAACCAAAGAATACTTCGACTCCCAAGGAATTTCCTGCGAAACGCGTCTGCTGGTCCGTGGTTTGGCGGCGGGCGAAGACCTGGTGTTGTTTGCACGGGAAAAAGATGCGGATGAACTCATCATCGGCATCAAAAAAAGGTCGAAAGTCGGGAAGTTGATGTTTGGTTCCACCGCGCAATATGTGATACTGAACGCCCAGTGTCCTGTTCTTGCTGTGAAATAGGCGCATGCTCGAATCGCATCCGAGCCCAATAAGATAACCGGATCATGCGTGTGTAGCGCAGGGTACAGCTCCCCTGACTACCGCAACTAAAAAGGAGATGTCGTGGCAGTCAAGTTTGTCAGTGAACGCAACCTTAAATTTTTACTATATGAAGTATTTGATATCGCCGTCCTTTCCCGTCTTCCATACTACCGGCAGCACAACCGTAAATTGTTCGACATGGTGCTGGATGAAACGCTGAAGATTGCCCGGGATTTGATGTGGCCCTGCCTGGAGGAGATGGATCGGCATCCTCCAGAACTGGTGGACAAGCAGGTCCGGGTTCACTCCGCTGTCAAGCCCATCATGCGTGAGCTGGGTCAAGGTGGATGGATCGGTGCCAGTTTTCCGACCGAGTTCGACGGTGAGCAACTGCCCATCAGCGTCGCCAGTGCCTGCCACTTCATCTTTTTTGCCGCCAACTACTCCGCCGGCGTGTACCCGGAACTGACCAGCGGTGCGGCCCGCCTGATCGTATCGTTCGGCGCCCAATACCTGATCACTGCCTATGTACCGAAAATGCTCAATGGCGAGTGGCAGGGAACCATGGCCCTGACCGAACCTGCTGCCGGCAGCTCGCTATCCGATATATCGACCTGGGCTGCGCCCACCGGTGAAGGCCACTACCGGATGCAGGGACAGAAAATTTTCATTTCCGCCGGCGATCACAATGGTGTGGAAAACGTGGTACACCTGATGTTGGCCAGGATCGACGGCGCCCCGGCGGGTGTGAAGGGGATTTCTTTGTTTGTGGTCCCCAAAAAACGACCGGATTCGGACGGCACCCTGGTTGACAACGACATTGTCGTTTCTCAGGTTTACCATAAACTCGGATACAGGGGCACGCCCATCGTTGAACTTAGCATTGGTGAAAAAAACAACTGCCGGGGCTACCTTGTCGGGGAACCCCACAAGGGGCTGTTTTACATGTTTAAGATGATGAACGAGACCCGGATTGGCGTGGGATTGGGGGCCGCCGCGATTGCATCGGCCGCCTATTATGCCGCCCTGGATTATACCCGTGTCCGTCCTCAAGGCCGGAAGGCGTCCAACAAGGGCTCGCTGGCACGTCCCGTGCCGATCATCGAACATGCGGATGTCAAGCGCATGCTGTTGTTTCAGCGCGCCATCGTCGAGGGGGCTCTTTCCCTATTGCTCCAGTGCAGTATCTATGCCGACAGGGCATTGACCGATAGCGGTGCAGAAAAAAACAAATGGGAACTGCTGCTCGATATTCTGACGCCTGTGGCCAAATCCTATCCTTCCGAAATGGGAATCCTGGCGGTCAGCCAAGCCCTGCAGTGCATGGGTGGTTACGGTTATTGTGAGGACTTTCCGGTGGAACAGTTCTACCGTGATGTGCGCATTCACCCGATACACGAAGGCACTACGGGTATCCAAGGCATTGATCTGCTCGGCCGTAAAGTGATCATGCAGGATGGCCAGGCGTACAGATACTTTTTGGCGGAAGCCAGAGGGACGAACGCTTCAAGCAAAGATTTTGATGCCCTTTGTGCCAATGGCCAACGACTTGAGGAAGCACTGGCCTTGATCGAGCAAGTGACATGCCATTTGACCGCCAAGCTCCCGAAGCAGGGCGCCGAAATTTTTCTTGCCGATGCAACGCTCTATCTCGAATTTTTCGGTATCGTGGCGATCGCCTGGCAGTGGCTGCTGCAAGCACTGACCGCCAAGCGGGCCTTGAACGGCAAGATATCCCGGGCACAAAACAATTTCTATTGTGGGAAACTGTGTACCTTTGAATACTTTTTTGCTTATGAACTGCCCAAAATCAGAGGCCTGGCCGTCCGGCTGCTGGAGGACAACCCCGTTACCGTTGAGATGACCCCCGAATTTTTCAACGATTAGCACCCCATCGAATTTTTTTAAAAAAAAGTATAATCAAGCGAATTAATGATAAGAAGTTGCTTTCTTGGGGCGGAGAAGCCAAAAACCCAGATTGTTTATATCCCATATCGGCATAAAATATGATTTCCGGGACGTCTAAGCGAGCTAATCTTGGCATGGCATACTATATATTAAAAATGAAATCATATTACGAGTTATTTTGTTTTTTTAAAGATAAGATGTCCCGGAAGTCCACAAGTTGTAAAACAGTATTATCTCAGTAATCTAAGTCTTCCATGGCCTGTTTGGTGAATTTTATGAGCTGCCAATAAGGGGGAGTATAAGAATGCCGTTTTTTAAATTCATTTGCCAATATTTCCACACGGGCTTTTATGGCATTATGATCATCGGTTAATTGTTTATTTCGTAAACCGGTTGTGGCGTTCATACCTTCCGGCAGCGGCCCTACCCCTCCAAAAAGATTAAGTATTATGCTGTATAATTTGGATATTCTGGCAAAAGGAAGCAAATACCAGGAGTAACCTAAATCTTTTCCGGCTTCGGCTCTTTCAAGCATAACATCAATTACCGCATTATCAATATGATCTTTAAAAAGGGTTTCAGGGTCGCGCCATTCGGCAACTACCCTAAGCTGGGGATCATATTCCAGGTCCGAAGGTTCCTGTGTTTCAAAATGTTTAACTCCGAATAATGAAAGCCAGCGTGCAATGCCTCTGGAAGAAATGCTGGAAATACCCATCCATAGCTTTATTCCCAGTTTTTTATAGGGAGCAGAAGCCACTTCGGAACAAAAAAGTTTTTTAGGGTCAGAATAATCCATTTCAAAATCATAAGGAGTATGACGCGTAACTGCATTCTTTAAAGCTAACGAAGCAGCTTTATGAGGAAGCATGGGGTCTTCTGCTAATTGGGGAAGGCCGGCTCTCAATCTTAAAACCATAATCCTGAGTTTTTTATCCTGTAAATATTTATTCAAAGTTGCAACGGCTACACCCTGTTCAATATGTGCTTCAACAACAGACGCCAGGTGGGTTTTTTCATCCACATGAACCAGGGCAACATGGGAAAAATTACCGGGATAATCATTACCCCTGGCTATTAAGGCGGAAGTAGGCACACCCCCGCGGGAAACAAGAATATCACCGCTATGAATAGTTACCCCAAGTATGCTGGCATTAGGAGTTTTTGAATTTTCTGCATGTCCCATTATACGGGCAGGGATGGAGTCCTTATGGGCCTGAAGCATAATTTCTTCAACAGCCGCCCTTCCTCCATATAGTAAGCGGTAAATTGTCCGGCGGGCTTCTAAAGTATTCATATCCCATTTTTGGGACTGGGTTTTAATAATAAACCGCAAACGGGAAAAAAGATCAATATAATCCTTTAAACGATGTTGGTTAGCACCAATTAAAGGGGCAATTTTAAACATGGCATTTTCCAATTGCAAATACTGAGGCGCGTTAGAAGGCAGTGGTTTTGAATTGATTTCAATAAGAAGATTATTAATTTCATCAAAGGTTTTATTTATGGTTTCAGAGTGTTGTTCACTTTTATCCTGTTTTGCTTCAATAAATTGTTTCTCAAGGGCAGACCACAGGGAATCACGATTCCAGACAAAATGCTGTTTTTGCGCATATTCCGGAATGGGAGGAGTGGAGTTGGGTATAAGTAAAATAATATATAAAAGAACAAAAATGAATACAATAATTAAGGGGGTTCTCTTAAAATTAAAATATCTTTTAATTATAGCTTTGATTTCGCTCTTTGAAAAACTACGTTTTTATATTTTCCACTGTTTCAAAAAAAAGCGATTGATTAAAAATTAATCTGTTGCTGTTTTTTAGCTTGTGTCAAAAAGAAATTGATAAGTGAAGACTTCATTCGGAACTTCCAGTACCAACAGGATATCTTTTTGTAATTCATTTAGTTCGGATACGAAACCATAAGTATTGCCGTCAGGTAAAACCATTTCTCCTTTTACGATATCCTGAAATTCAGCAAGGAGATATTCTGTTTTGGGATTGCGAACATCTTTCCTGTTGGGCATGAAGTTGTCCAACCCTTTATCCCTTTGACTGATATTTTTCCTTGCTGCTCTTTCGATTAGAACAATTATCTGCAATGCTGTTTTGAAAAGAAACAAAAGAGCTTCAATCCGTTCAGGAGTTTGTAAATAGATCGGTTCAAGATTGTATCCGCTTTTGGCTCTGCGGTTTGTATGCTCGCTTTTATACTGGTTTTTATGGGCCATCATTGCAGCTTCAATCGTTAAATCTTCCCTGGACTTGTTGGTTAACAGCGGATAATAGCCGCAACGATACAGAACCTTTTCAAAAGGGGCTTTGTCGAATTTTAATCCAACGCTGAAATGATCCGTGCTGACAGCGATTTTGTCTTGTTTTTTGTTCTTTGCCGGTCGCCCTCTTTTTTTGTTTTTGTATGTTACGATCGGATTGTTTTTGATGCTGTATTCAAAAAAATCAGTCGTATAATATTTTGTTAGGATTGAAGCGCAGGCCTTATCAATCGACTCTTCGGTTTTGAGTTTATATTTGTTAAGCTTCTTATTCAGCTCTTTGAACGCGGTCTTTGTTTTTGCGACACGGTTCTTAAGGGTTCGGCGTTTTCTGGCAAACAGGCCATGGTCATACAGTATAATCATCCTGAAAGGATAATCCTTTGTCTCATGACTGATGGTCATGGGAATCTCAAAACCGCGGTTTATCTTGCCTTTGTACGGAATCAGAATTTCATGATCATGCCGGTCAAGTGCTTCATGAAACTCAGTCTTGTATGTCTTGTACATCGGCACAGGGGCTATGAAAAATCCCTCATTATCATGGATGTGCGCCATATTCTCTTTAGTGATTATTTTTGAATCGGCAACATAAAGAAAATCCTGGCGGCCTAACAGATCGATGAGTTTGTGCCATTGCTCGACATATGTTTCAACATCAGCCGTATTGCCGCTGTAAGCTTGCTGGAATAAGGGAAATGCACTGTCAGAGCTTACAGATAACGACCAGACAAGCTGTTTGAGATCCTTTCGATGCTTTTTGCTGTATCCAAAGCTGATTTTGATGCTGTCAGCTGTTTTATTCTTGCTGCATTCACCGTAAACCGATGCTGATGTGGTGTCATTGTGGCACAGATCGCTCTCAATGTTAAATTCATGGATCATTCTTTTGGTTACAAGAATTTCCAGATTGCCGATGCCATAATCAAATATAGCATCCAGCGTATCAGCCAGGCGATCATCAAAATATTCTTTAGGAGCAATACCCGGCAAAACAACAC
>JAUUWG010000204.1 GCA_030589165.1 Desulfobacterales bacterium | reverse complement strand
TGTTCTTTCTTGATATTTTTTAGGTGAATAATTTACCCTTTACTTTTCTTCAGGCAGCCGTACGACCAAGACGGGCTTTTCTGACCGTCGCAAAACCCTTCTGGCCGTGCTCCCTATCATTGCATCTGCAAGTGTACCTCGTCCGTGGGTTCCCATCACAATAAGATCGCAGTTTCTTTCTTTGGCCTGCTTCAAAATCTGCTCAACCGGATTTCCCCTTTCTACAATAATTTCATCTGCTATAAAGCCGGCACCTTCCTGCCCTAGTTTTGCGTCCTCACTAAACTGATCCAGAACGGCTTTAGCTGCCGCAGAATCTCTTTTCTTGCCAATGAGAGCTTCCCTTGCCTCGGAAGAATGCTGGGCCTTAATCTCCTCCCATCGGTCCGCACTGATATAACCGATAATATGGGAATCCACAAACTCGGAGACTTCGGGCAGCACATGCAAAAAAGTAATCCGCGCACCATAGAGTTTGGCGAGACTCAGTGCATATGCGAATGCATACCGAGCACTTTCTGAAAGATCTGTTGCATAAAGAATTTTTTTAACTTCAACTTTTGGGAGTGTCATTTTCCTGCCTCTTTACTAGTTTTAAAAAGAAATCTCGAATAAAAATTACAAAAACCAAAATCAACTTGACGGAGATTTTTTAATAATCCCTTTAAGTTGCCCGATCCAGATGCCGCTTAAGAACCAGGAATATGCATAGGTTCCGAATAGAATCAGTACAAAGGCCTTGATGATATCCATGGCGCTTCCATCCAAAGAAAAGCCAGGGACGTAACCGAATAAAAACGGCCCCAGGTACAGGAACTTGGCGAATTTAAAGGCTGAAAAGGCGGTTCGCCACATATTGGCTTTGGCAATGGTCGCCCCGGCAAAGGCGGCAATGCAGACCGGTGGCGTGATATTGGAGTCCTGGGACAACCAGTAAACAATCATGTGGGCTGCGATTTCATTAACACCAAGGTGGGTTAAGGCAGGTACTGCCACCACTGCAGTGATGAGATAGGCGGCGGTAACCGGAACGCCCATGCCGAGGACCAGGGAAGCCAGTGCGATTAAAAATATAGTTAAAACCAGTGAGCCCCCAGCGAGTTCGATAACAATATCTGCAAAGGTCAGTACCAGTCCGCTAAAGGTGAGCACGCCGATTATAATACCGATAACACCCACGGTAGCGCCGATTTTAAGACTGTTTTCCGTTCCGGACCTGGCCGCTTCCACAAATCGTTTCAATTCAAACCCCACACTCTCTCGCCGGTTTTTTCGGATAAAAACGATAATAAAATACCCAATAAAGCCGATGATAACCAGGCTGTTTTCTGAAACAAGTGTACTGCCTGAAGCCTTGTTGAGAAAGGATCCCAAAATCACAAACACCATAATGACTGTGAGCGCCAAATCAATTCGAGTTTCCTTTTCCTTAAAACTGACGGCGATACAGGTTGCAAGTCCTAAAATAGCGGAAAACCCCGGGGAATAGCCGTTGAGCATAAAAATCGTTATGATCACAAGGGGCAAAATAAAAACCCATTGCCTTTTCAGGATCTCCATGGGGCTGTGTTCGGATTTTTCGCCCACGATATTGTGCTTTTTAGCTTCATAATGGACCATAACAAAGACGCTGAAAAAGTACATAAAGGCAGGAAATATGGCCACCAGCATAATTTTGGAATAAGGCACGCCGGTCAGTTCCGCCATGATGAATCCGCCTGCGCCCATGATCGGCGGCATGAACATCCCGCCGATGGAAGCTGCCGGTTCAATGGCGCCGGCGATGTGAGGCCGGAAGCCTGCCTTTTTCATCATGGGAATGGTAAACGCACCGGTGGACACGGTATTGGCGATGGCGCTGCCTGAGATGGAGCCAAAAAGGCCGCTTGCTATGACAGACACTTTAGCGGGTCCGCCAATTTTATGACCCACGGCAGCCAGGGGCCAGTCAATAAAAAATTTCTGGGCGCCACATTTTTCCAAAAACGCTCCGAAAAGAACAAAAAGGATCACGTAAGTGGCCAGGACATTGGCCATGATGCCGAACACACCATCGCTTTTATAAAAGATACTGGTGCACAATTCGGGGAACGTGTCACCGGCATGGGAAATGATTTCCGGAAAGTATGCCCCGTAAACACCGTAGCAGAGCATCAGTGTACCGATAACAACAAATATATTGCCCACCACCCGCCGGGCCAGTTCAATGCCGATTAGAACCCCGACCATCGCAATGGCCATGTCAAACGGCGTTTCAATTCCTGTCCGGTAGTTGATGGATTCAAAATTAAGCATCCAGTATCCGATGGTAATGATTGAAAGCAGGATCAACAGGTAATCGGCTGCCCGGAGCATAGGGTCCAAACCCGGCCATTTCTTAGATTTGGATTGATATGCCAAAAACACCAGGATATAGGTGATGATCACGTAGATCCCCCGGTGGTACTGTGTAGCCGCCGGTTTTACCACTGCAGAGTAGGAATAGAACAGTACCAGGCTGACTGCCAG
>JAUUWG010000085.1 GCA_030589165.1 Desulfobacterales bacterium | reverse complement strand
AAAGGCACTGTCAGAGATGCTGTAACGTCCTTTATTGAAGGGAAATTGACTATTTCTGATCAGGCAAATGTTGAAGGTCAATGGTAAGAACGTTAGAAAGTGTAAAGTGCCTAAAGTGAACTAAAGTGCCTAAAGTTATGGTGTCGCTTCGCTCCGCTGATTTTATATAATTGACATAATTCCTTAACCCTGGCCCAGACCGATCACCAATACTCTATACTTAAAAAGTCAGGTTTGGAATAATGCATGGGCCATCAATATATATGACGAGTCGCACCAGGGCGGGCTTTAGCTCACTTGTAACTTTTCCGGTTTATCCGGTTTAGGTATAAGATAAAACATAGACGAATTATAATCAAAGCGGGTGCTTTTTCAGAAAATCCTTAACCAGCGGAACAATTCTGCCTGCCGCATCTTCGAGAACATAATGGCCCGCATCTTTGAAGGCATGAACCTCTGCATTTGGGAAACGGCGCCGCCACTCAGCAAGGTATGTGGAATCAAAAACAAAATCGTGCTCACCCCAGCAGATAAGCATGGGGATGTGGCTGAGTTTATGCAGGTTTTCATCAACATATTTGACAAGGCTATAGCTTGGATCCTTCTCGCTGACAGGAATATCCTGAACAAACTTTAATGTTGCGATCCTGTTATTCCAGCTGTTGTACGGAGCTATGAGGCCTGATTTAACATCTTTTTTCATCCCTTTGTAAGATGCCATGTAGAGCGCACCATAGGCAAACAGATTGAATCCTTGCACCGCCAGTGTCGCAAATGGAGTAACATTTCGAATCAACCTGAGTCTTATGGGAAGCGTTTTCCCCTTGGGCGGAAGAAAGGCGGCGGTGTTCATAATGACAATTCGACCTATCATTTGCGGGTATCTTAAAGCATAGGCCATACCGATCATCCCACCCCAGTCGTGGAGCACCAGTGTAATTTTATCCTTTAACTCAAGGTGGTCAAGAAAAGTACCCAAATCGTGGACACGGCTTTTCAACCTGTAATCATATTGTTTTATGTCTGGTTTGTCAGACAGACCGCACCCGATATGATCCGGCACCACGGTACGGTATCGGTTTGACAAACCCTGGATCAGCTTGCGAAAATAGAAAGACCAGGTTGGATTTCCGTGAATCATTATAACAGGATCACCGGTTCCCTGGTCCAGGAAATGATACTTCAGACCGTTTATTTTCATGTAATGGGAGGTAAACGGGTAAAGATGATAAACCGCGGAAATATTAACCGGTTTGTTTTTTTTCATTTATCAAAAACCTAACCCGGATAAATCGGAAAAGTGACTAAAGTGAACTAAAGTTTGAAGTGTCTAAAGTTAAGGTGTCGCTCCCGCCTGCCATTGCAAGGCACGAGCGGGCAGGTCGCTCCATCCATTCATATAAAATTGGTAGAATTCCACAACTTTAGGCATTTTAGATCACTTTAGATCACTTCACACTTTTTTAAGTTTAGATTTTTTGCCACAAAAAGCACAAAATTTACAACTAAGGAACTAATACCTAGATTCTTACCATTTTATTCCCAGCATCAGGCAATTCAGGCCGCTGCCGATACCGAAAAAACCAACAAGATCATTTTTAACCAGAAACTCCCGTTCTTCGGCGATTGCAGCCGTGATGGGGAGGGATACCGTACCGATGTTCCCGAGGTGTTTGAACGTGGTAAAATCCTTCTCTTTTGGAATCCCGATAGATTCGAGTATATTTCTCTGATGGGTTGCGCCCACCTGATGGCAAATAACCTTGTCCGGCTTATCATCCGGCCAGGATAATTTTTTCTTAAACGCTTTGTATGTTTCTATGCCCAGGGCCACACCGTGCTGTAAAACACCTACGGAATCTGTCTGCATGACATGGAGCCCGCTGGCCGGGATGCCGGTATCCGGCCCCCATCGGCACAGTGTATGATGTCTGGTCGCACTTCTTACGACCCCTCCCAAAAGACGATGCCCCGTATCGGAAATAGATGCTTCTGTCAAAAGGACGGCCACAGCCCCTGATCCTCCGGTTAGAGTTGCGATGGTCTTCTTAAAATAATCCATATCCTTGGTTTCAATAAGACGGTCAATGGTAAAATCGATGATCTGCCTTGCAGACTCGCACGACACAACAAGACCGGCCTTGATATGGCCGAGCTCTATTGCATTTGCCACATGGATCATCCCGTTTAAGACCCCCAGGCAGGCATTTGAAACATCGTAAATCTGGGTTTTGGATCCAAGTCCGAGACCGTGGGATATGGCGCAGGCGGTTGCGGGCTCTAAATTGTCCCTGCAAACACCGCCATATACGAGCATGCCGATATCTTCAGGAGAAATCAAGGAAGCATTTAAGGCTTTTTGTCCTACTTTTGTGGCGCCTTCATACATGGAGAATCCCGGGTCCCAGAATCTGCGCTCCCGGATTCCGGTTAACGCCTCCAGTTGTCCCTTTTGAAAATGGAGGGCTCTATATAAGGGTTCAAGCCGCTTTTCAATGTCATCTGATGTGACCACATTGGGAGCCAGTTCATACCCGAATGAATCGATATACACCTTTGCATATAACATAGAAATATACTCGCATATTTTTTTGACAGGATAAGAGGATTAACTTGATAATGTGAGACCTTTGCAAAACGCCCCTTTTTGCCCGATTTCTGCGTCAGGCTCAAATTTTAATCCTCGAAATACTCAATGTATTCCTGTGGTTAAAATTATCGCCTTCCTTGAACTCGAACAAAAATATACATTTTTCAAAGGTCTCAATATATGGATTTCCCTTATCCTGTCTAACTTATATTGGAATTAAACGAAAACCTAAATTTTTCATTTGATAAATATACAGCCCGTCGACTTTCAGGAATCCGTTTGCATATATTGTCGGAACCGGTGTGTTAATAATTTTAGTTACTACAGCTTCAACTTCAACCGTTTTATTTTCCGGAATCACTTGACCTCGGTAGATCCAGTTATGCGGTTCCCCTGTAATCAGCTCAAACCTGTGACTGTCAACCAGATCTTCCCATCGGTCAATGGCCATAAACTTGATAAGCTGAAGAAACGATTCTATTCCCAAAGAACCCGGCCATACGGGATCCTGGTAAAAATGAGCCTTGAAGAACCACTCATCCGGATCGACTTCTTTTACACCGTGAATAAAACCGAGGCCTTCAGGGCCGCCATTTGGAACATAGGTATCAATTCTGTCGATCATGCGAAGCGCTTTTGCCGGCATTGTCAGAGAAGGTGCGGGATGTACATCCGGATCATCAGGCCAAAGAGGTGCCTGGTCTTCAAAGTTGCAGGAACAGCTCCGCTGCAGCTCATCCGCTGTGGGACAATAAGCTTGCTGCCCTGCCCCCCGGATGCCGACCTGCTGAGCCAGGGCCTGTTTAGTGAAAAAACCGAAGTATGTATCGCCCGAATAAACCATTTCAGCATCCTGAAAAACCTCAAAATCGAAATGCTCGATAATCATCTCTCCGGCTTCGGAAACCTTTGTCATCCGGGCACGCATGGATAGTGTTTTTTCTTGCGGAAAGATCATACGTTTTAGAACCGCATTCCCGCCAAGATTTCTGAATTTCAGATCTTTTTCACTTTTAAGGGCGGATCCCAGATAGGCGGCCAGCCATCCACACGGCTGAAGTGCAATTTCGAGCAACACGCAAAAAGGCATGGAAGATGATCGGTCTGCTTTGAAGTACCATGCATCAGGCGACACTTCATATTCGGCTTCTATCCACCCGCCCGGTTTCAAAACCCATGCTTCGGGCTCGACGGTAACAATCCGGTCCAAAAAGGAATATGGCGGTCCCGGAAGTCTGGCAATTACCCTGTTTTTGTCAAACACTTTGTACGGCTCACCGAATGCTTGGGAAGGCTTGCCAACGGCAAATGCCAGTATTTTGTCACGGTCATAAATGGCCGGTTTCCGGATATTGGTTGCTGGTTGCTGGTTGCTGCCCTCTGACCTCTGACCTCTGGCCTCTGGCCTCTGTCCTCCGACCTCTGCCTTTTCCCACACCGTCTCTATCTCTTCACGGGCAACGCCTGTCATCTTCATGGACATATCCTTAAACAACACAATCCGTTGCCCGTCGGCATACATCAATGCGTCGGCAATCACATACGGCTCAGGAGAGTACCCGAGTTCCTTTATTTCCACTTCATACCAAACATGCCGGGTTGCCGGGGTTACCGGCCCACGGCATTTTAGAACACTCTCAACCCCGACAACCGGTTCATAGCAGACCCCGGGCTTTGCCGTTACCCATCCCATACGCTGGATAAACACCCTGAGCGTATGGGCACAGCATTCATACATCAAAGTTCCCGGCATGACCATGTCATCCATGAAGTGGCAAGTCAGAAACCAGTCATCCGGATTGATATCGGCTTCTGCCCGGATCAGGCCGAGTCCATACCGCCCTCCTTTGGGATCGAGGGATAGAATCCGGTCGATTAGTTTCATCCGTCCCCCTGGAAGTCTGAGTGATTCAGCAAGATCGACACCGTCAAAAAGCGGGCCAAAGCACCCCGCAAGATTACCGTCTCTCAGTGCTTCTACAGCATCATCATTGTAGCTTTCAGTGTAAACAGGGACAAGGTCTTTCCAGTCAGATGGTTTTTTACCCTCGCCGGGGCAGGTATCTTCCTCAGTTAAAATAATTCCGCCTGAATTTTGCACTTCTTCATGGGTAAAGAAACCGGCACATCCATTATGCATGCTGATCAGACGGCTATCGCCAATAAAACCTTCGAACCTGAAAAAGAAAAGGTAAGTATCACCCTGGCGCACAAAGTGATCAATTTCGATCTCATATCGGATAACATCACCCGGCCACGGAAGTCCGCTGTGGAATTTAACTGTCGCATCGAGGAGCCTGTAACTCCTTTCTCCTTTGACCGCATTATCGATGCCAAGGTACGAGCACAAAAAAAGGTCGGCCTGCCCTGCTTCAACCGATATGCACACCGGAGCATGACCGCCGTCTAAATACCATGCTCCGGGGAGTACATCATGCTCTGTAACCACCCGCCCTGAGCCCAAAGATCCTTTTTTGCCTTGTACCGAAATGATCCTGTCCACAAGCATGAGCGGTTCATCCGGCAGTCGCACCCTTACTTTGTAAGAATCGACGACCGCAAACTCCGGACCAAGTACACGGGCAACCGAGCCGGTGGCAAACTCCATGCACATGTCTCGGCTGAAAGCGGGTTTGTCAGGATAAAAACTCTGTGGTGTTGATTTGGCTAAATGTTCACTATCAGATATAATTGTCTCAATGAGACGTGTCTGTGTGTCAAAAGTTTTTTCAAAGCCTCTGGTTAACTCATTTGAAAAATCAAGAAAGGTCTTGTGAGCATCGGCGGTAGCTTTATTGCTTTCGGCCAGAGAGTTCAGCAGTTCTGAATACTGGATGCTGGATGCTGGATGCTGGATGCTCGATGCTTGATGCTCGATACTGGTTTCCAGCTTCCGCCTTCTGTCTTCTGCCCTCTGTCCTCTGTCTCCTGTCTCGGGCATCGACGGGCACGGTATCTTTCCACCCACAATCAGCTTTATCTGACGATCTGATTTTTCCTCTGCAATTTCACTGATAGTCGGGATGTATGCATCGATCCCGCTTAGTTTTTCAAGATCAACCGGCACCCGTTCAGCAATCAGAGCACTTTTCCTTTCTCCGGCAACCTGTTCAGGTATCCTGTCAAAAGATTCATATTCAAAGCTTTCAAGTATTACATGCATGCAGTTGCCATCTGTTGTCATGGTGCCTGTGCATGCCCTGCGGGGACCGTCTTTTCTGTCCCTCAGCCAGTATTGCGCAAAGGCGGGCATATAAAATGTGCCATTTAGCCAGGATTGGTCGCCGGGTTTGATAAAGTTCTTTAATGGTGGAATTATCTCCTGGTACAGGCACAGGCTGATTTTAACTAATGACGCCAGGCCGGAGGCAGACCCTGCGTGTCCTATGTTAGGTTTTACTGATCCGATGGCGCACGGCTCTTTGCGGTTGGCGAAAAACTCGTTAAGAGCTTCTGATTCAACCCGGTCTTCCAAAGGGTTGCCGCTGCCATGGGTTTCAACAAAACTTATGGAAGATGGTGAAATGGCGGCATCCTTAAAAGATCGTTTCAGAGAGAGAATATAACCATTTTTTGAAGGCGTATCGGTTTTAACTCCACCCTGACCTGCTTTTCCGATTCCTTTTATAACAGAATATATCCTGTCGCCATCCTTTATTGCCTTATCAAGCCTTTTAAGTACTAGTGCCACAGCTCCTTCGCCGGGAAGAGTTCCATCCGCCGACCTGTCAAATGGGCTAATTCTATGGCTTTTGGTAAAAGGTCTTATCTGATTGGATGTGATGACACTGCGAACTTCACCGCAAAGATCAACCGCTCCTACAAGAACAGCGTCGGTTTCGTTTTGCTGAAGTGATCGAACCCCGACTTCAAGGGCCTTCAGGCCGGAAGCCGCTTCATTTGACACCACATAACTCGGTCCTCCGAAGCGAAACTCTCTGGCGATTCTGCTGGCGATAATTCCGCCGAGAGCGCCCAGAGTTCGGGTTGCTGTAAGTGGCGGTCGAAAGGCATCCCGCAATGACTCCAGCCAGAGGGCTGTTTCTTTCTCATCATCAAGATTTAATCCCGAACGGTTTGTTGTTTTCCATTTCTGAACTAAATTTTTCAGGTGCCAGCGGAGGTGAAAATCGGTGGCTTCAAAGTCAAAGTCGATGCCTATGAAAGCTCCCATGCGTGATCGTTCTTCTCTGAGGGGAAGGCCTGCATCCTTCATTGCATTGGCAGAAACTTTAAGCATCAACAGATGTTGAAGGAGTATATCAGGAATTTCATTGGGAGGTATGTGAAACTCTCTAATATCAAGGGAAAGTTCATCCATGAATCCACCCCATGCCGCCCGTCCGTCAAGAAGGCTGTCGGCAATTACGTCACAACCGTTCCATCTGTTTTTGGGCCTTTTTGTAATGATCGATTCTCCTCTGAAAATGGTTTCCTGCAACTCTTTTAGAGATTTTAAGGAACCGAAAACAGACGCCATTCCAATAATCGCCACAGGAAGCTTTTTAATTGACGATTGACGATTGAGGATTGAGGATTGAGATTTGAAGATTGAAGATTGACAATCGGCAATTTTTACCCGGCAATTTTCAATTTCATGGTCCCATTCTTCAAAAAGCAGGTGGCTGTTTATTCCTCCGAATCCGAATGCACTGACAGCAGCGCGCAGAGGGGTGTCTATATCTTTCCTGATCCATTGTTCTGCTTGGGTTTGCACACGAAACGGGCTGTTATGAAGAAGGCTTTTGACAGGGGCTCTATTGAAATTAATTGATGGAGGCAAAATCTTATGTTTTAGTGCCAGAAGGATTTTGATCATTCCGGCAGCACCAGCTCCGGTCAATAGATGGCCAATCATCGATTTAATCGATCCGATGGCACATTGACCCGGAGACCAACCGGGTTCATCCCAAAGACTTCTCAAGCTCTGAAGCTCGATTGCATCTCCCACCAACGTTCCTGTACCATGGCATTCAATGAGATCGATATCTTGAGGAGACCAGCCGGAGTCGGCATAAGCGCTGCGCATGGCACGTACCTGGCCTTCACTGTCCGGGGCCAGAAGGTTGCCCCGCATGTCATTGGAAAGACCAATACCCTGAATTAAAGCATAAATGCTGTCTTTATCACGCAGGGCATCATCGAGCCGTTTCAATACGAGTATCCCGACTCCTTCTCCCACCACCAGTCCGTCTGCACTTTCATCAAACGGGGCACAACAGCCTGAAGGTGACAAAGCACGGAGTTGGCTGAAGCCAACCTGAGTGTAAAGAGATTCCGGTCTTGATACTCCCCCTGCGAGCATTGCATCAGCACGAAAAGACCGTAGTTCGTCACATGCAAGTTTAACAGCATAAAGTGATGAAGCACAGGCGGCGTCGAGGGTATGGCTTCCACCCCCGAGACCGAGTCCTTCGGCAAGTATAGCGCCGGGAAGGCTGGTTACCCTGCCGGCAAGGCACTGCTCTCTGGAAAGCGACTTGTCGATTTTTGAAAGTGAGTCGCCAAAAAGTTTTTCTTCAAAGGACGCTCCCAATATTTTCCTGGTGATTGAAGAAGAAGCCTCTGTCGGAAGTGCAATAGCAGCGAGAACTGTTCCGATCTTTTCTTTGTTCAATGATATTGTGCTGCAGCTTGATAATGCTTTTCTGCCCGTATGCAACACCAGGTGATAGAGCGGGTCGAGTTC
>JAUUWG010000156.1 GCA_030589165.1 Desulfobacterales bacterium | reverse complement strand
TTCGGACGATGATATCAACAATATCTTTGAGCCTTTTTATTCGTCTAGAAACGATCATTGGGGAACCGGTCTCGGCCTGTCCATTACTTACGGACTGATTAAAGAGATCGGTGGTGATATCATGGTGAAAAGTAAGGTGGTCGAAGGCACCCGTTTTACCCTGACACTACCTTTAAAGGCAGAGAAAAGACAGGAACCGGATGCGTGCTCAATTCAGCAGCCGCCTGAATTTGATTAGGGTTTGAAAACAACGTAACTCAGGTTCAGTGGTTCACGGTTCAGGGGTTCAGGGTTTTGTCTGACAAAGAAAGATCCGGTTTGCGAAGGACTATGGGCTAAAGAGACAGATTCGAGATGCTTAAGTTTTCGAATCCGAATCAAATGCAGATTTCATCCGATTATTACGATATGCGTAGGCGTTCACTGGTTCAAAGGTTTACCCGCCTTTGGCGGCGCCGTAGGCGTAGAGGTTCAAGGTTCCATTCTCGTCCCAGGACTGCATTTGGAATGTGTATTTACGAGAAAAGCGTCATCTTCGTCAGGCCTGTCTGCGTGCACCGCACAGGCAGGCCTAATCCAAAATTTGGAGCCAAATTGGCAATTACTTGGGAAAATGAGCATGTTTAACGAGGACTTCGGGTCTTCAATACCTTCTTTGTCCTTAACCCTGAACGTTGAACCGTGAACCTGGCAACCAGAGCAGTTACAAAACAACAACAAAGCTGAGGCCGAAAATGGCAAAAGATGAAAATATCCTGGCTCAAGAAGGGATGCGGTTTTTCGGCAGAATGTCTGCCTCTGCAACCCATGAAATTAAGAATGCCCTGGCCACTATCAGTGAGAATGTAGGGCTGATGGAAGATTTGTCCATGATGGCCGAAAAAGGGCATCCCCTTTCTCCGGAGCGCATCAATGATATTTCACAGAGGGTGAATAGACAGGTGCAACGGGCGGATCGGGTATTGAGAAAATTGAACCGGTTTTCCCACAGTCTTGATCTGTCAACGGAAAGTGCAGATCTTGAAAAAACCGTCTGTTTTGTTCTGGATTTGGCATCGCGGCTTATTGATATGCAGGAGGTAACCGTTGAACTGACTCCCCCCGTATCGCCTTTAATGGTTGTCAATAATCTGTTTTATCTGGAAAACATGATCTGGCGGGCCATTGAAACCGCTTGCGGTGCAGCAGAAGGGGAAAAGCAGGTGATGATTTCATTTGGAACCGATTCCGCAGCACCCTCGATCTGGTTTTCAATGGAAACAGTTAAAGATAACGTAATGAATGATCTGTTTGGGTCAAAGGAAGACAGAGCCATAATGGCATATCTGGATATATCCATTGAGAAAAATATAGAGAACAACGGTTTTGGCCTTTTGTGGCCAAGGCACAAACGTTATAAGGAGAAAGATAATGTCGGAAAAAGTATTGCTTGTGGATGATGAAAAAGAGTTTTTGGAGATCATGTCCGAACGGATGGAAGAGCGCGGCATGGAGGTTACCACCGCCGAATCTGCTGACCAGGCCCTGTCCATTATAGAAAAAGAGTCATTTGATGCCATTATCATGGATTTTCAGATGCCGGGAATGGATGGTATGGAAGCATTGAAGGCCATTAAAAACAAAAAGCCCGAATTGCAGATCATTCTGCTTACCGGTTATGCCACTGTTGAAAAAACAGTTGAAGCCATGAAGATCGGCGCCACGGATTTTTTGGAAAAACCGGCAGACTTTGAAGCCCTTGCAGAAAAGATCAAAAAGGCAAAAGCAGATAAGATGCTCATCGTTGAAAAACAGACAGAAGAAAAGATCAAGGATATTCTCAAGCGGCTTGGCGGATGATCCCCATTACCAGCCCTCAATTTTAAATGCCGGGGTTTCGTGTGTCAGGATGGTTCAACATTGCCAAAAGGAGGCCGTTATCCGGTTGAAAATAAAACGATAGCCATTATCCCATCTGTTTAGCCCTGAACTGAAATGGGATAATGGCTCGATTAATTGGCGTGGCATACAAAATCAAGCGGAATATGCACAAACCAGATATCATAGTTCAAGTACCCTGTCACCTTGTAAACTAATGTCCCTGAAGCCTCTGAAGCCTTTCGGAAACGTGGGCTATGGAGTAGATTAGTAAGAAAGCATTCCCCTTACTTTTTAAAATGAGGTGAGAATCTTGGCTGGGCGGTCAATTCCACCACTTTATCCAGCGTCTTGCCGTCTCTTTCCACTTGAATACTGACCTTGTCTCCAATCTTTGTGGAAAAAAGGGCGATTTTCAGGTCGGCCAGGGTTTTAATCGGATGTCCGGAAAACTGTGTAATGATGTCCTCTTTTTGCAGGCCTGCCTTGCCGGCAGGGCCTTTTTCCACGACATCGTTGACCACAAGGCTTTCTTCTTTTTCCTCGACCATTACGCCTAATTTCGGCGATTTTTCCCCATCCAGTTATGTGGTGATCAATACCTAGTCCGCGATACCGTCTTCAATCTTTTCGGCCTGGACAATAACGATGTAGGGCTCTTTGACCCTTCGGTATAACCTTTGAGGAATTCCATATTCGTGTCTGATATGACCGTTTCCTGCAAGAATGACAAGCTTGCTTGCCGGATTGTCTGCAAGAAACTTAGCCGCACTGTCTGCCATGGTCTCATCCCAGAGTGTCTGTGCCTGGAAAAACTGATTAAAATCTTGAAGATTAGTCTCTTTGTAATGAATATCAAAGACCCTGTTCAGATCAACGCGGTATAATTCATTTGAAAAATCAAGTTTGTCCGGCAACTGCTTTCTCTCATTCTTTAAAAGGCTGTCTATCCCTTTTCGGGCGGTTTTACTGGAAATGTCGCCATCGATATTGAGGGCGATCAATGGAATATTGTTTTCCTTTAAGAAGTCGACAATCGGTTTGTAAAGATTGTAGTCGTACCGCCATTTGTTAAAATAATCGGTCTGGTTTAAAAATTTGATTTCGTCGATCCGTCCGGCAATGTAGTCATCGACGGCCTTCTGGTAGGGTTTTTGGAACATTTCCATACCGACACCGATTTTGGCACCGGCTTTATGGAGTTTTCTGATTATATTAAGCTGGTTGATGTGATGGGCGAACCGGTCGTGATTCTCGCCCACAAAGACAATTCGGCTTTTCATCAGTTCCGGTAAAATGTCTTCTATAGTTTTCCCGTTGCCGGGTTTTAAAACTATTGGCGAAGTACGGGAAAAAACCGGTATCCCGTTTTTTGCCGGCGCAACGGCTTTATATGTATTTCTTCCATTGCTGAAAGCAAGCTCCGAATATTTTCCATAGTGAGAGATTTTACGGCTGACTGACCGGGCCTCGGCCTTGTTTTTTACATGCAGAAGAAGAATACGTTTTTCAGGATTATAAGGATTTCTATAGACCTTCAGGCGTATTCCGTCTTTAGGGATTTCATCTCCTCCTAAAAGCATATCACAAAGAGTATTGTCAAAACCGGCTATTAGAAAAGTATCCTCTTTCACCATGGAAAAGGTTACCTTTTCCGGTTTCAACCAGGTGATATCCTTGACACCGAGAGCTTCAATAAGAACCTGATAGGCTCCGCGTTGCCTGCCTGTCACTGCCACGGTTATCTTTTTACTTCCCATGATGTCCGCCAGCACAGGGGGGAGTTCATCTATATTAAGCCTTCGCATAATCGAGTAATCTCCATCAATGACAACCTCTGTGGGAGGTTCATC
>JAUUWG010000036.1 GCA_030589165.1 Desulfobacterales bacterium | reverse complement strand
TTTCTTTACCAAGCCTGACCGGACCGGATTTAATTCCACATATCTCGTACATGCTAATAGATACCCCTCTTCCATGATAAAAGATGAAAACCTTCCCTGCCATAAATGCCCACGCCATCCTTCACGAAAATTGATCCGTCTTGTGTATCGTCTGTGCGCTTCACCTATAGCCAGATTTAAACCATCCTTCGTTTCAGGTACGACAATTAGGTGAATGTAGTTTGGCATAAGACAATAGGCCCAAGTCTCCACTTGAAACTTCATACACCATTCCGACATTAACTCCAAATAGGATTGGCAATCTTCATCGTTGAAAAATGTCTGCTGCCGTCTGTTTCCCCGCTGTGTTACATGATGCGGAATTCCCGGCGCTACTGCTCTTGCTATTCGTGCCATGATTTTATAAAAGTCAAATATTCCGGTTTTTGTCAATAATTAAGTAAGGTGTCCCCGGAATTCCCAATTAATCCATATCGAAAATCATAAGATTCTGTTTTGCAAAAGATTTTATTGCCTCATCCATGTTAAAAGAGCCGGTTTTCGAAATCTCTCTTGCTATCTCCTTATCGCTGTATGGGTTTTCAGTATTTGGAAATGCTTTCATTAAATCCATCATATATGGTGGAAACATGTTTTCTTCGAAATATAATTCCAGTTCTTTTATATAACCTTTTCCGTGTGTATGGATGATGAAAATTCCAAGATCGGCACTGAACATATAAGTGCTATTTTTTGAAAATATATCTGTGCCCTTTGAGCTTTTTGTATAAATAAAATTGCTTATATAGTGGGTAAAATCATCACTAAAAGCTATCCCCGTAACTTCATAAGTTTTTAATTTTTCAAACCAGAAGTTATAATCCAATATTTTTTCAGAATGCTTGGTTTTTATAAAACCTTGATCTGAGTTTTGGCATGAGGAATCGCCGTGTAATACAATGGATGAGCGCTTTTCAAAGTCTTGGTCTTTTCGATCTGGGTCTTGAACTTCGTTATATTCGTTGACTTGTTCTTTAGAAATTTCTACTAAAATAAACGATAAAAATTTATGTAGGTCGGGGAATTCATGAACAAACTTCATACAAAGCCTCTTTTCACCAACCACGTTATAACCGGTTTTCCTGAAATATTTTGATACAATCCATGGAAATCATCCAAAAATGTCATTTCCCATGTTAAAGTTACTTGTGGGATTATCTTTCTTTAAAATCTTTCAGGAACCACTTTATAAATGGGTTTTGGGTTTCCAGCATAAAGGGCATTATTATTAATCGAGTAAACGATACCCGGTTTTAACTCTTTTAAAATTGGCCACTTTTTTCTTGCTTCTGTATGGGATTGTTTCGGCATTCTGAAAGAACGACAGAGAATGAATGGGTTTGTTTCTATTCCGAAAATATCACAAAAACCAAGTTTTGCTCTATTGTAGGTACAGTATTCACAACAGATATGACCACCATTTGGCATAGCTCATTTTCTCCAAATTGACGTTTATCTTTTTTTATCGGCAGATACCAAGCACAACATTGGTAATTTTTTTCTTCATCACCCGATTAAGGTCCGGTAGTTTTTTGTGAACCGCCCGGTGTATGTCATTTTTGCTCCTTGCCGAACGCCGCGCTCACCGGTAAAGAAGGAGCAAAGCGATTAAGTTATCCGAGTGAAGCGCTTTGTTAGCCATTATTAGTTAGCAAGAACCATACGCCTTGCGAACTCTTCAAACGTAACACACCGATTCTTTGGTATCATCGCAGCAATCCATCCTTTTCCTCGGCCTTTCTTATTACCACCATCCTTCAAGAGCGGCTTATTCAATTTAACAGGCTCAGCCAAAAAATAGTATGTATAAGGATCCTTAGTAGAGTTTTGGTCTACACCACTAAGCCACCTTGACACCTGCTCGCTATCATTACCTGAATAAATCAAGAGTTCATCTTTAAAACTCGATAGCTCTTCGGATCGAACTGTTAAAACCCCAAGAACTTTTGACAGGTAGCAAACTCCCTCGCCCTCATCCCTGCTGGCTTTCCGTGTAAAATATGGTGCAAAATAAAGCGGGCTACCAAAAGTAACATCCCTACGATATACCCTACAATTAATATATCTATCAATTTCATCCGGATCTGAAAGATCCTGTATGAGAACTTCTTTTTGATCCCTCATCTTAAACCCTCTTGTCGCATAGCCCACAAACTCTTTGATAATTTCACTACGTTCAAAATCCTTTGAACCAACAAAATCAATTATGTCCAGCCACCCACGATAAAAAATATCAATGTCGTTAGACACTTCTCGATTGCAATCATGCTCTTGGGTAATAAAACACAAGACTTTTTGGGGTTCATTATCAAAGGATTCTAAATATTGTGTCCTTTGCTTATTTATTCTGTTTTTGCCTACCTTGCACTCAATAATCACATGGAACTTTCCATGCTGCTTTATCTCGATATCAGTACGTCCTTCCTCTCTCTTTCTTTCAATTTCAATTGTGGTATTTAGGTAGTTTGATTCAGTTTGGTTTATGAAAATCCCAATATCTCGCAGGAATCGATATAAAATGTTCGGTTCAATAGATAGGAGATAGGCAAAGGCCTTCGACAATCCAATTTCATCATTACCTAACAGATCAAACCGATTCAGAGTTGTTGACTTATAGTTTTTATGTTTTAATTTCATGCTTCTTTTCTGGCTAATGGTGGCTATGGTGATGAGGGCTGCCCAAAAGGCAGCCCGGCTTTTTTATCTGGATAACTTTTCGTGCAACCCGGCTGTATTTTTCATAAAAGACCCATAGATTTCTGCCCCTGCCTCACGACAGGTTTAGCCTTTTTAAACATTGTGCGTATTGAAAATACAAAAATTTGTCAAATTAAAAAACCAACTTTTTGCTATCATATAAAAATCAGCTCGAACATCCGGAGGCGAAACCCAGGCAATGGCCGAAAATATGATTATCCCCTGCCAGACTTATGGTCTCCAATTACCGGCGTATAAAGCCGTAGATGGCACCCAGTATCCCTCCGATAATGTGTGAAAACTGGGAAATATTGTCCGAATTTAAGCTTTTAAAAACTTCGCTTCCCAAAAACAAGGCAGCAACGATAATGAACGTCAGGGGAATTTCGCCTGCTCTGATATTTGAAAAAGATCCCAACAGAATCAGCATGAACGCAATTCCGCTGGCGCCCAGCAGACCGGAATGAAATAAAATCATATTCAAAAGGGCTGTGATCACGGCGGTAAAGATGATCATTTCAAATAGCCTTGCCGAACCGTATTTTTCTTCAAGCAGCGGTCCGATAAGCAATATGATTGAAAAATTTCCGGCAAGATGAGACCAGTTTGCATGACCGATGATGTATGAAACCATTCTGAAATACTGAACAGGGTCGGAGAAGACAGGGAATGAATACACCGTGAAAAAGCGGCGTGTAATCTGATGGCCGGTCAGCGTATCAACGAATAAAACGCCTATGCAAAACAGCGTATACGTCAAAATTACGGGAGCGTTGTATCTGATTTTCATTTTTTACCCGCTAAGGAACGGAGATTAAATAAATTGCATATTATTACGCTCAGATTTAGGTCGGATTTGTTCGATCCGAAATCAGATAACCGCAGGAATAGTTCTCTATTTTGAGGATTATCTGATTGAGGATCGGGCAAAGGCGGCCTGAAGATGAGATGGAATATGGGTAAGTTATTTAATCTCCGTTCCTAAGAATGCCCATCGTTTAGAAAACCGGCCAAATCGGTATCATCCCTGATCCCCAGACGGGTTAATGCAAAATCATACCTGACCGGATCTTCGGGGATTATTTTTTTAAACGCATCGGTTGCCTCAAGAGCAGTACGCATGTTTGCCTGTTTTCGTCGGGTCAACCCCAGGCTTTGACATATTCTGTGCATATGCGTGTCAAGGGGAATGATCAGTTTTGATGAAGGAACCTCATCCCATCCACCGGGATCAACATCATCTTTTCTGACCATCCAGCGTAAAAAAAGATTCATCCGTTTGCAACCGCTGCCCCGTTCCGGCAACGGCATAAGGTGCCCCGGGCTTTTATTGCCGACGGTTACAATTTTTCTTACAAAAAGAGTCATTGCCGGGAGAATCGTCTTGTCTTCTTTTTTCAACCCGGCAACAAAGCATTCATAGAGTGAACCGTATTGGCCGATAACATTTTTTGCGCCCATCAGCATACTCGCAAGTTCAGCACCGGTGGCAAATCGGTGTTTAAATCCGTCAAAAAAAATATTGAGCGATTTAAAACTCGCTTCTCTCAAGAATAAAGAAGGAGACGATCCCATTATATCAAGGACATAGGAAACACTTTTTAAAATCTGCGCCACCCTGCCGTATGCCAGCACAGAGGCGACCAGGCCGACGATTTCACGATCCTTGATATCGTTGTAATTATAGAGGAATTCAAGTGGATCAGGATGTACGTATTCTCTTTTGTTGTATTTATTGTACAGTCTGTCCAGTTTGTTTTTGTCTATTTTCATGTAACTACTCAGGGGGCTTGCCACAAAGACACTAAGGCACGAAGATTCACGAAGGTAAAAAAATATTTAATCATTTCTTCGTGTTCTTCATGCACTTGGTGGTGAATGAAATGGCCCGAAATATGAAACATTACACTGAAAAAAGTTGCGAAGCTCCCCGCTCGTCAAGGCACTCCGCCTTGGATTTCTTCAAGCGTCTTAACGTATAAAGCTTTCAAAGGGCCGCCCAGATTTACGGCCCGCTGGGCAGCATCCAGAGCCGCCTGCCGTCGGCCCAGCTCCGAAAGCCCCGGGGCCAGATTATTAAAGGCCGATCCGGATGTTGGATGAAGGCGGCAGGCTTTTCGAAAAATCTCTTCCGCGCCGGTGAGTTCACCCAGCATATAAAGGCTGTTGCCAAGGCCCATTAAGGCACCTGGATTTCCGGGCCACCGAGTCAGTGCTGTTTTATATCCGACAACCGAAGCGCTCCATTGACGGGCTTGTTCGAGTCCCAGCACAGCCTCCAGATAGGGCATTGTTTGCACAGTAGCGGGAAGTTGATCGGGCCGCAGAACCAGCAGGCCCCAGTAATGGCTGCGGGCCCAGGTATTTTCGAAAACCCGGAAGGAAAGACGTTTATAAGGCGTAATGCCGGAATGAAGGATGATATCACCCTTTGACAGGTCATAACCGACGACGAGTGCATAGTGCCATATCGGGTACCAGGAAAGCCCCAGGTTTTGCAATACGATAACGGGATGACCGACGGCCACCTCCTTTAAAATCGCATCCATTCCGGAGACGGGATAGGCGACCCGTCCGTGGCGGCGGGCCGCGCCGATAAGCACCGCCTGCAGACTCCCCTTACACGCGGGAGTATAGACCTCTGATATCAGGGCCTCAGGTTCAATGGACAAACCGCTCCATTGGAGCGCCATGGCAAGCGCAGCAGGCCCGCACTGATAGGCCTTCTGGGGATAGAACTTCACCTCCTCAAGTTCAACGAGGTCCGGCCCGCTCGTCTTTGCTTTTTGAAGAGCTTTTTGGGTCTGTAGATTCATGCATCCGGCAAGCAAGGCAGTGAAAAACAGAAACAGACAGCAATAGAATCGCCCGCCCGTCGGGAGACGTGCCATCTTAACGCCGTTGAGACTTAACAAAGGTGAAAACGTCTGTAAAACCTAAAATATCCGTGATTAGCAGAACAACGAAGATGAATAGGGCCGCGCCCACCACTGTACCCAATGCACCACCACCGGCGGGAAGGCTGTCGATTTGCCCGGCGATACGTGCAACCTCTGCATCTGACAGGCTGTCTACCCTGGCTTTGACTTCAGCCGCGTTGATACCCTGAGCCTTCATAGCCGTCTGAACCTCTTTGCGATCCAGGAAACTGAGCACGGATTCACGGGCCTTCTGCCCCTGTGCCATGGTGAGCACAGTTTCCGTTTTTACCAGGGCGGCATCAGCTTGATTAAAGGGAACACTCACCAAAAAAATGGCAAAGGCCAGAAAACAACTCACATGCTTGATAGTGCGGCGTATAAAATGCATTTTTAACCTCCGTTATCTCTAAATCCAAATATTAATATAATTGTAACAATTCAGGTATCTTGTTGCAAAACTTTGTAGCTTCTCAATAAATCCTGGCAATATAACTGGTTCGCGGGAATCCACATGGCTAATTTACCCATATTTTTTAAAAAGTTACACTTTCTGTTTCAGTTACCGGGTAACTCAATAGATTTATTTATAAATTATCAAAGTAAAAAACAATAGAAAACATAAAGGTCCCGTTTCATCCGGGAATACGAAGAGGCGGGTTGATATCCCGACTTATTTCGGAGTGAATCCTAAGGGACTGACCATCCGTGGATATGGCAACCGCTCCGTTATGGTCCGTACGGTATATACGATATCCCCGCTGTTTATATCGCTTTAAAACCGATGGATGGGGAAAGCCGAATCTGTTTTTCCAGCCGGATGATATAATGACGATTTCCGGGCTGACCTTGTCCAGGAACAGCTCCGTACTCGAAGATTTGCTGCCGTGATGGGGTGCCAAAAGGACTGTGCTCTTTAAATCACTCGCCGCCATGGAAACGATCTCACCTTCCGCCTCTTCCTGTATATCTCCCGGCAAGAGAAATGATTTTGATCCGAACCGGACCCTTACCACAAGAGAATTGTTATTAAAATTACGCCAGGTCTCCGTCTGTTTTTTATCAATGAAATTTTCCGGTGGATAAAGGATTTTCAGCTCTACACCGTTGATAACATGCACGCGGGGCAAATCTTTGAACAGGGGCATATGAATATTATTTTTTTCAATAATCTTCATAAAGTTTTGAAAGTTTACGCTCTGTGCGGTTTCATTGTTTGTCCATACATTTTTCACATTAAAATGTTCGGCAATGTATAAAAGGCCGTTTAAATGGTCGCTGTCCGGGTGCGAAAGAATCAGGGTATCAACCGTTTTGATTTTTTTGCGCCATAAAAAAGGGGCGATTATCCTAGATCCGGTATCAAATGTTGAATCACCGGGAAACCCTCCCCCATCGATAAGTAGAGAATACCCTCCGGGAAATTCCAAAAAAGCGGAACTCCCCTGCCCTACATCAATGGCCGTCACCCTTAAATCATCATGCCAGAACCTTTCAGACATCCAGTAACAGACATCGGCACACATAACAAGCAAAACGACAACAAAGACGACCTTTACCGATTTTGGCACTGAACCATTCTTTTCAACCGATTCCTCGCCCGTGTTGCTTAAGTTATAGGCGTTACGACCCTCTTTAGAACGCTTAAAGTTTAAAATTGCCCAAAAGAGAAAGTAATAGCAGCATATTTCAAGTGAAGTAGGGGTAAAGGTTTTTACTGCGGCAAACGGTAAATCAGAAAAAAAGCGGACAATATAAAGGATTTTTGCAAGTACCGCAGCGCACATATTCATACCCAATGATGCCCCGTAAATGCTGAAGGGATAGACAAATACGGAAAAGAGCCCCATGGGAACCACAATATATCCGACAAGTGGAACGATGAACAGATTTGCAGCTAATCCCACCAGAGAAAACTGGTTAAAATAAAGCATAACAAAAGGGAGGGTACCGAGAAAGGCAAACAACGAAGCGAAAAGCAGGTTAAAAAATATATTCCCAAGTCGATACCATGGGCCTTTTTCAGGAGACGCTGTTTTTTGCATTTTGGACATGCCGAAGAGTATTCCCAGAACCGCTGAAAAGGAAAGCTGGAATGAAGCTGTAAAAAGTGACGGCGGGTAAACGACAAGAATCAGCATGGCCGCAAGCGCCAACGTATTGATCAGGTCATGTTCCCTTTCGAACAGAAACGTCATTAAAAAGAACGTGACCATAATCACGGCCCTTTGGGTGGAAGGCGGCATCCCGGCAAGCATTGCATATACAAAGACCGGAACGAGAGATAAAAGCGCCGCCCCTTTTTTGCTCCAGCCGCGCCATAATACAAAGAAAAACCTTGAAAGCAGCCATCGAAAAATAAAAAAAGCAACAGATGCCACAATTCCGATATGAAGCCCTGAAATAGCAAGAATATGACCGATACCGGCACGATTAAACCTCTCTCTGAGGGTAGGACTGATACTGGAGCGTTTGCCCACAATCAAGGCCTTTAGTAGATTCGTTTGGGCTCCCGGACCCGAATCTTCAATAAGAGCAACAATATGATGACGCACATCTTCTATGATTCGGCTGATTTTTTTTTCTGATTTATTTTCGAGCAGAACAATCTTGTCTCCCCGCGTATAAGCAGCCACCCAAATACCCTTGAATGTCATATACCGTTCATAGTCAAACCCTCCGGGATTGTTAAAATTTCTGATCGGTTTTATCCTGCTTGCAAAGGTGACTCTGTCGCCAATTGAGAATTCAGGCCTTTGCCCGTATACAGTCACACGGACCTTTCCGGTAACAGGAAAAGATTTATTCTTGTTTGCAAGGCGCTCTGCCTTTAAAATAAATCTCGCCTTTTTTCGATATGCGGATGTGCCGTCGTTTATTGGCGTATCATCAATTGTGCCGACAATTTGCCATCGCTCAGAATCTGTAAAGTGAATGAGATGATCAGGAGGAAACTCCGGAGAGGCCCATGTCTGAATGGAAAGGTATCCCAAACAGAAGAATAAAATCAGAGGGGGAATAAAAGCGGTTTCCTGCCGGATAATCTTTTGTAAGATCCATCCGGCATTTAATAAAATAGTAATATAAGCCCATTTTACATGACCGGGAAACCACCAGCCAAAGGCGGTTCCGAACATCAGGGATATCAGAAGGGGTATAATGGGACGACTGTAAACACAAACGGCCCTCATTACCGGATTCTCTTGATTGCCGCCCCAAGTTTGCCGAATTTTTCTTCGATGGCTTCATAGCCCCGATCCAGGTGATAAACGCGGTTGACTTCGGTAGATCCCCGGGCGATCAAACCGGCCAGAACCAGAGAGGCGCTGGCCCTGAGATCGGTCGCCATTACCGGTGCGCCGGACAATGCCTCGACCCCTTTGACTATCGCAGTATTGCCGGATACCGTTATATCCGCCCCCAGGCGTCTAAGTTCGCTGACATGTATGAATCTGTTTTCAAAAACGGTTTCGGAAATCATACTGAGGCCCTTTGCAACCGACATCAAAACCATGAACTGGGCCTGCATATCCGTAGGGAAGCCCGGATAGGGCAAGGTCTTCACATCGATACTTCTAATTTCATCGGCGCCCTTTATCCGTATATTTTTCCCCTCTATTTGAATATCTGAACCGGTTTGTCTCAGTTTATGGATTATGCCTTTCATATGATCAGGCTCACAATTTAAAAGCCTGATATCGCCACGGGTCAGTGCGGCAGCTACCATGAACGTTCCGGCTTCAATCCGGTCAGGTATGATGGAAACAGATACCGGTTTAAGCGAAGGGACACCTTCGATGGTAATTATCGATGTCCCGGCTCCCTTAATATTTGCCCCCATCTGATTCAAAACCTCTACAAGAGCAACGATTTCCGGTTCACGAGCCGCATTGCGAAGCACGGTAACCCCTTTAGCGAGCACGGCCGCCATTAAAAGATTTTCCGTACCGGTAACTGTCGGCATGTCAAAATAAAATTCACTTCCTTTCAAAAAATCAGCCGAAGCCTCAACATAGCCATGATTCAGTTCAATGGACGCGCCAAGGGAAGCAAGACCTTTTAAATGAAGATTAATCGGCCTTGCGCCTATGGCACATCCTCCCGGCAGGGAAACCCTGGCCCTTTTAAGTCTGGCGACAAGAGGACAAAGAACCAATATGGATGCCCGCATCTTTCGAACAAGGTCGTAAGGGGCCTCATGGTTGAAAAGGCCGCCTGCATCTACGTGAACCACATCTCCGTTTGTTTCAATCTTTGCACCGAGATGTGATAAAAGCTGTTTTACACTCTGTATATCTTTTAAATCCGGAACATTGCGATAAGTACACACGCCGTCGGTAAGAAGTGAAGAGACCAGTATGGGAAGAGCGGCATTTTTCGCTCCACTTATTTTTACGTCACCTTTGAGGGATCGACCCCCCTCAACTAAAATTTTGTCCATCTTATCCTCAATTTCAACTGCTCGGATATCTTGCCACAAAGGCAGCCACAAAAAAAGCGCTTTCCCACACGATAAGACGAGGCAAGCGCTTTTTTTACTTTAATTTATGTTATTTGTTTTTTGGGGTTTCAGTGATGATGACCGCCTTTACCCTTGGACGTATCAATGACCGCCTTGATAATACAGTATGTCATACCAAGACCTATAATACTGAGCGCATACCAGAGGCCTCCCATGAAAACCACATGACCCGCATCCCATACCCACTCAAACGCAAATGGAAACATATTTAATCTCCTAACCCGAATAAACCGGAAAAGTCACTTCACACTTTTTTATTAATCGATCGGATTTAATTCCTTTTCTTGCGGGAATACCGGTAAATAACGATATGACAACGCCAGGACAATAACGCCGTATGCCACAGGAAGAATGGTCGTGGCTACTTCCTGCCAACTTGGGAGATAGAGTACCCAGTTTTCAAATGTCAGTACGGGCATCGCCATCATCTGCAGAACCATTACCCAGCGATTGATACATACCCCTATAACCGCCAGGATCACTGCAGTCATAAGCAATTTTGAATTATTACGGCCTGTTTTGGTAATGAGAATAAGCGCCGGAATAACACCGCAAACAAAGATCTCCAACACCAGAATCCAGATCCCGTAGAATGCATTGTTGGAATAAAAATCCATAAGCGTAAAGCCCATGGAAGGAGCGGTAACCGTGGCCCAGTACCACGTATCTATTATCTTTGCGATAATATAGGTTGCAAGCATCCACCCTGAAATTTTGGCAAGAAGTCTTATAACATTATCTTTGACCAGTTTCTTTTTTGTGATTTTTTCAGTAATCCATGTCACCAGTATTGTAAAGCACGGTCCGCATGCGGCTGCCGACCATGTGAAAAGAAAAAAGGTCCATGGCCAGACGAGAAGACCTTCTCTTGAACCGAACGGCCGGCCGTAAAGCACACCGGCGATTCCGCCCATAGAGCCTTGATGAAAAAAGGAAAGAAAGGCGCCTGTTGCGGCAAATATCGCCATAACCTCATGCATGTTGTGAGACAGGTTATGAAAAAAAGGAACCTTGTCCAGTTGGCGGTTTTCCAGGATAAGCGGAATAAACTCAATGATCAAAACGACAAAATAGCAGGAAAGACAAAATGCAACTTCGGTCAGCATGGAATGAACATTGGCATGCCAGAAAATAAACCAGCTCCTTAAAGGTTGTCCGACATCGATAGCGAGAATAAGGAGTGCCGAGCTGTAACAAATAAACCCGATAATAACAGCGTAGTTTATAATATTTTTCAGTTCATCCTTTCCGATGACATATCTTAAGAAACCTGTAAAAAAGGCCCCGCCCCCAAGAGCAATCACCGCAAGGTCCGCCCATATCCATAACGCAAAACCATAATAATCATTCATATTTGTCTGATTAAGGCCTTTAATCCAGCACAGCAGCATGGCATAAACGCCCCACAACAGCACAGCCCCTGCCACAGCTATCCCTAAGGTAAACAATCCTAATGAACAGCGTTTGACTCCCTTGGGTATTAATGCAGAATCCATAAGTTATGTACTCCTAACTATATATGGTACTATATACGGTTTTCCGTTGCTAAAATTAGTCGAATTAATCCTAAAACCAATCAAATCGACTCAACTAACCCGATCAAACTATTTTTTTTTTGACTTTACTTTCAGCTTCGAGGTAATTATCTCCGGCCTTTCTTACCCAATCACGACTTGAAAGATAGTAAACCTTGGGATTGGTCTTCAGTCTTTCAAGAAGCCGGAATGCGTTGGGACTCTTTTTCAATTCATACACCTTATGGTCCGGATTATCCAAATCTCCAAAGGTAATGGCTCCGGCCGGGCATGCCTGTGTACATGCAGTCTGATACTCGTCTTCTTCTAACTCTCTTCTACCTTCCGTATAGGCCTTATCCATTGCCGCCTGATACCTGTGAAAGCAGAAACTGCATTTTTCAACGACACCTCTCATACGAGGCGAAACATCGGGATTTAAAGATTTTTCCATACCCTCGGGCCAGACCGGATCCCACCAGTTAAAATAACGGGCATGATACGGACAGGCAGCCATACAGTACCTGCAACCAAAACAACGGGTATATATCTGGCTGACAATACCGGTTGTATGGTCATAATCCGTAGCCGTTGCCGGGCAGACGGATACGCATGGAGAATGGCCATGCTCTCCAATACCGCTACAGTGCATACACGGTCTCGGAAGATAGCATATTTCCGTATCAGGAAAGGATTTCCCATTTGTCAACTTATAGACACATATCCATGTGATGCTGTCAAGCTTATCGGATTCATCCTTTTTGAACGGCACATTGTTCTCGGCCATGCAAGCCACCATGCATGCGCCGCACCCCGTACACTTATCCAGGTCAATGACCATTCCGAATTTTTTGGTATTTTCGTGTTTGTGTTCTTTTTTCATCAGAACCTCGTATTCGATTTTATAGCAACCAGATGATCGGGCTTAACGATTTTTTGCTGATTATTCATTATTCGTGCCATCTGCAATTTAAAAAAGCGGACAAGTGAAAATTTAGGCTTTGGTCAGGTTAGCCCTGATTCCCCAGACTACATCAAGACCGAAATCAGCATCTTCAACCGGGCCGATGAGTTCATTGAAATTTATCCCCTTACCGGCCAGATATTCATCAGGGCCGGTATGGCCAAGGCCCGTAGGCATGGCAACAAGGCCGGGCATAATTCCATCAAAAAGATGAATCTTCACCCTTGCTTTGCCTTTTGGCGTATTTAATACCGCATAATCACCTTCGGAAATGTCGTATGCTTCAGCAGTCTCAGGATTCATTTCGATAAAAACATCTTTATGTTTAAGTACGGTATCCTCGACCGTCTTTATTGCAAAAGGCGGATCACCTATAGAACCATTTGCAAGTCTCAAGGAATCATACGGTATGAGGGTAAGCGGGTATGATTTTTCATTACCTTCAATCGTTACAGGAGTAAAAAGATGCTTTGCCTGAACGTCTTTTTCACCGCCCCTCGCACGGACGACACCAAGAAATTCGAATTTCATGGAACCGGTTGCAAATGCGCCTTCCCATGGCGGCACCCCGAAATCAGGATCCGACCAATAACCGTTTTCAACCAGAGCATCCCATTTATCCCCCAGAGTCGCCTTGAGACAGGTCTCATAGTCATCCCATGGAAAGGCCTCTTCAATACTGCCGCCCAGTTTTTTTGCAATTTCGATAATCACATCGCCGACATGCTTTGTGTTAAATTGAGGTTTAACCACCGGCTTTGAAAGGGCGATTACGGATTTTGTCAGCCCGGCGGACAGGGGCACATCCTCATACCGCTCCAGAGAAGCGTGGCTGGGTAAAATAAGATCGGCGTTCAGGGCGGTTTCATTGATGTTCGATGAAAAGCTTACGACAAAAGGAATTCTGTCAAAGGCCTTTTTTACAACGGACGTGTCGGAAAGCGTATAACAGGGATTTGCGTCGGTAATAAAAAGTGCCTGGACCGGAGATTCCTTACTGGAATTAACAGCCCCAACCCACCGGTTCAACAGGTAATTTGCATTGGGAAATTTTTCACTTCCGGCACCGTCAACCCGCTCCCTTTTCATCCCTGATGAAGCAACGGCATCCATTTGGACTTCCGGCCATTTTATATAATCAGGTTGAGAAACAGCCCAGACTCCGCCTGGTTTGTTGATATTTCCCACAAGTGCATTCAGGGCGTGAACCGCCGCAACTTCATCGATACTTCCCGGCGTTTTGCCCTGACCCCGGCCGCATATTGCCAAAGGTTTTGACGCGCCGGCAAATTGTTTGGCCAAAGAGAGGATCGTCTTTTTATCGACCCCTGTAATTTTTGCAACATCGTCAGGGCCAAAGGATTCCAGAACAATCGTTTTAAACGCGTTAAAATCAAAGGCGTACTTTTCGACAAAGTCTTTGTTGTACAAAGATTCTTTAATAATAACATGGGCAAGACCCAACGCCAAAGCCGCATCCGTACCGGGCTTAATGGGAACCCACGTATCTGATTTTGCTGCGGTATTGGACAGGCGGGGTTCAATTTGCACCACCTTTGACTTTTCGTTTTTCCAGATGCTGTTTGCCTTGATCATACGAACAGGTGACATCCATCCGTCAATTATTCCGCTTCCAAAGCTTAGTACGAAATCAGCATTTTCAACATCAAACCCGGCGGAAGATTGCCCGCCATGCATCAGAGAGAGAGCAATCTCATAGGAATCATGGATCGACGGTGTGCGAATATAGTTCGGAGAACCGTATGCGGTAAGAAATCGATTTAAAAGACCGGGTACCGTCCCTTGATCCGATCCTGAAATGCAGGCAACCGTATGAGACCGGTCATTTGACCTCAACTCTCCGAGTTTCACTGCAACCTCTGTAAGGGCTTGATTCCAGGAGATAGTTTGCCATTTTCCTTCGCCTCTTTCTCCCACCCGTTTTAGAGGTGATTTTATACGCGTCGGGCCATAGAGAAGCTGTAAACCTGATAACCCGAGGAGACAGACGCCTCCGTCATTTACAGGATGGCCTTCTATTCCTTCTATTTTCACGGCCCGGTCATCAATTTTACGAACAGTTATACCGCAACCACCGGGGCATAAGGTGCAGACGGATTTTTCATATGTTACTTCTCCATCCGGTGGGACAGGAGTCCACGGCCAGTTTTGCGTCCATATGGATACATCATCCATCAGTTTCCATGGTAATGGCGAAAGGGTTGTACCTGCGACAACGCCGACTCCAAGTGACAAGAAATTTCTTCTGTTTAATTTCATGGAAAAATCCCCTAAAAGTAAGCTCAACGGCCTAAAAGCCTTATTTACTTATGGCATTGAAAACATGCACCCTTACTGCCGGTCTCTTTTTGATGGCATTTGGCGCAATCATCCATTTTCATACGGTCCCATGTGTTTTTCTTAAAACCTGCGATATTCTTTCCCCAAATGTCCCTGCTATAGCCGGAAATCCGGTTCTCTTCGTAAGTTTTTAAGTGTGTCGATTCTCCAATATGTCCGTGACATACGGTACAATCCATTTCCGCAGCTTTAACATGTGCGGCATGGGAAAAAAAGACACAGTCGGGCTGTCTTGAATAGACAAGCCATGGAACCTCGTTTTCATTTGCGACATACGTTTCAACAAACTTCTCTTCCTCGGGATCTTCCCCTTGTACCTCTTCATGGCACTCAATACATTGCGCAAGTTTCGGAACACCGGAAAAACTACCGTCTTCCCTAAAGAAATGACAGCTTTCACATCCTTCTTCGACCAATTCGTTGTGAAGCGCATGGTTAAAATCTATGGGTTGTTTTTTCTGGGAATAGAGTAACTTGGGAAAAATTATCCATCCTGCAACAAGGGCTGCTGCAAGACCGATAATAAAAAAGAGGAGAATAAAGCCGCCTGAATCCTTCCCCTTATTTTCGCAATTGCAATTATCCGGGGATGAGGTTTGGTTTGTGTCACCGACAACATCTGGAGAAACTTCTTTAGCCTTGTCATCTAATGTAGTCATGGGAACTGTTCCTTTCTTCTTACTCATTCTTACCCATTAGCAGGAATGATGAGAAATTCCTGCTTCACAGAGGATGCCAGAAGCAACTGCTTAGGTCTTACCGCCTCTCCACAGGCTGTCACCGTAGAACCTACGGCCAGTTTGTTAATATTGTTTTTCTTATGCACAAAATATCAGCTTGGTTCTCGCTATTATATTTATGTGCAAAATGAATAATTATGACTGCGTTTGATTAAGAAATCAGCTACAGTTTAAAGCTCCTAAAGAGCGAATGCATCCCGTTGGAACTGATCCAAAAGGTATTATTCGGGAAAAATAAAAAATAGCTAAATTATTTTCGTCAAATTGTCAAGTGAAATCATTTTGCGTAGCTGTGCAGACCGGGCAAAAGGTTCACCCCGAAATATGTGAAAATAACGGCTATAAACCCTATGATCGACAAATAGGCGATCCGGTTTCCCCCCCAACCTCTTATCAATCGGGCGTGCAGCAATGTCGCATAAACAAACCAGGTAATCAAAGACCACGTCTCTTTGGGGTCCCAGCCCCAGTAAGTCCCCCAGGCCGAGTTCGCCCAGACCGCTCCGGTTATTATCCCGGCAGTAAGAAAAAGAAAACCGAACATCACCATTTGATGGATCAATTCATCCAAAACATGCAATGGCGGGAAATAAGCAAACAGACCATTCCTTATTCGTCCATCTTTTTGACTGAAAAGATACATCAGGCTTATGGCGAAAGCGATAGCAAAAGCGGCATACCCCAGAAAACAGGTGATAACGTGGGCAATCAGCCAGTTGCTTTTCAATGCCGGAATAAGCGGCTGAATGCGATCACTGACATGGGGAGACAAAGATGCATACGCCATCGCCAGAAAAGGAATGGGTGAGACAAAAGCCCCCATGATCCGATTTTTGTATTTATACTCGATTACCAGGTAAATAACGGCAAAAGTAAACGAAAAAAATATCAAGGACTCATACAGGTTTGAAAGGGGAGCGTGGCCGATGCCGAGACGGTAAGATTCCACCCACCGCAGCATGATACCGGCAATATTACCCACGGCTCCCGATACCATCACCCAGGTTGCCGTTTTGCCGGGTAAATTCTTTTTAAAAACCCACGAAACAATATATAAAAATGCGGCCAGGGCATAAACAAAGGTTACACTGGATAACACACTTGAACTGTTCATTTTTTCCTCACAAATTAGTTTTTTAAGATATCCTTACCAATCGTTGTGAAATCTTTTTTATCCTGTTTTGCATACCGATTTTGTTTTTGTTGGAAATACCCGTAACCATCACCCTGGATGATTTGTCTCCGGTTTTGCTGATTTCAATACAACACCTTTGATGGGACATGAAAAATGTAATATAAAAACCGATAATCATTACAATAAAACCGGCATAAACAACATAAACACCCGGATCTTTGGTTATCTGCAAACCCGTATAGTAGCGGCGGGTAAAATCGGCAAGAAAAATAACGACATCACCTTGTC
>JAUUWG010000239.1 GCA_030589165.1 Desulfobacterales bacterium | reverse complement strand
AAAACTCCGGGAACAACTGGTCTGGAAAAAGGCTCCAGCCTGGGAAAGTATGGGTGAAACCGAAAGAAACAAGGCCTTTAAGTTCTCGGAAAACTACAAAATTTTCCTTGACGAGGCCAAGACTGAACGTGAGGCGGTATCCGTGATCCTGGAGCGCGCCCTTAAAAAGGGGTTTAAAAATATTGACGAGGTTGAAAATCGGGTTTCCTGGGATAAGTTCTACAAAATTCATCGCAACAAGACCATCGCTCTTGCGGTGATCGGGAAACAACCGATACTTTCCGGGGTCAACATCATCGCCTCTCATATTGATTCACCCCGGCTGGATCTCAAACAGAACCCTCTGTACGAAGATCAGGACCTTGCCCTTTTAAAAACCCACTATTATGGGGGCATCCGAAAGTACCAGTGGCTTACCCGGCCGCTGGCATTGCACGGAAAGGTTATAACCGGGGATGGAAGCGCCATTGATATCAAAATCGGTGAATCGGATGATGATCCGGTATTCTGTATTTCCGATCTTTTGCCTCATCTTGCGCGCAAGTCCCAGGAAAATAAAAAGCTGTCCGAAGTCTTTGAAGGAGAAAAACTGAACCTGCTCGTTGGAAGCCTTCCGATCGGAGACCAAAGTGTAAAAGATCGTTTCAGGTTGACGGTTTTAGACCTTCTTTTTAAAAAATACGGTATGGTGGAAGAGGATTTCACGAGCGCCGAGATCGAGGTGGTCCCGGCAGGCAGGGCCAGGGATGTGGGAATCGACAGAAGCCTGGTCGGGGCCTATGGACAGGATGACCGGATCTGTGCATTTACAAGCCTTGAGGCGATACTGGGCCTTAAAAAACCCGATAGAACCGCGGTAGCCCTGTTTTTCGACAAGGAGGAGATCGGCAGCGAGGGGCATACAGGAGCGAAATCCTGCTTTATGGAGGATTTTATCTCCGACCTTCTGGCCAAAACCGGTCCAAATGCCGACAACAGGACACTTCGCAAGTCGCTGCTTTTTTCAAACGCACTTTCCGCTGACGTAAATGCAGCCCTTGATCCCGACTATCCACAGGTTCACGAGGAAAAAAATGCCCCACGCATAGGGTATGGAACGTGCATAACCAAGTTCACGGGATGTGGGGGCAAGTCAGGGTCAAGCGATGCCGACGCAGAATACCTGGGAAGGATTCGCAGGATTTTCAACACAAACAATGTTGTATGGCAGACCGGCGAACTCGGCAAAATCGACGAGGGAGGCGGCGGAACCATTGCAAAATTTCTGGCGGAACATGGCATGAATATCGTGGATTGCGGACCTGCGATACTCTCCATGCACTCCCCCTTTGAAATAGCGAGCAAGGCCGATATTTACATGACATTTAATGCATACAAAGCCTTTTACTCGGCAAAAAGTTAAGAATTTAAAAAAGTGTGAAGTGCCTAAAGTGATTACCCCTCTGGTTCTCGGGTATATGAGCATTGCAAACCTTGTGGGAGATATCCGGGTAGGATACGGTGATTATCCTGCAGATGCGCTTTTCTATTTTGGATGGTTCCTTGTGGTTATCATCGTTGTTATTGCTTTTATTTTTCAGACAACCGGTGCAATCAACGGGAACATAAAGATTCCCGTTAAGAGCCTGTTTAAAAATTAGGGAATCGAAGTGAAAAAGTGTGAGAGCGAGGGCAAATTGTTGCAAATTTGAGGTGAATAGCAAGCCTATTTGCCGAAAATTTACGACAATTTGAACCGCTCTCACGGTTTTGCAGCAGATTCATCAGTTT